>JAEWNA010000260.1 GCA_023392975.1 Pseudomonadota bacterium
GCTGTGCGCGACCCTGGACGCGGTGCGGCGTGGCGAAGCGGTGCGCCTGCCGCGCTTCGACAAGCGCCACGACCGGCGCCGGCCGCCGTCGCGCTGGCCGACGGCCGGGCCGCTCGACCTGCTGGTGTTCGAGGGCTGGTGCCTGAAAGTGCCGGCGGAGGACGACGCGGCGCTCGCCGCACCGGTCAACGCGCTTGAACGCGAGAAAGACCCGCGCGGCGACTGGCGACGCTGGTGCAACACCGCGCTCGGTCGCGACTACCCGGCGTTGTGGGCGCGGATCGACCGGCTGCTGTGGCTGCAGCCGCCGGGATTCGAGGTCATCGCCGGCTGGCGTCGGGAGCAGGAACACGCATTGCACGCCGACCGGTCGCACGCGGGTCTCTCCGCGGCGGGGGTCGCGCGTTTCGTGCAGCATTTCGAGCGCATCAGCCGGCAGGCGCTGCGCTGCCTGCCGGGGATCGCCGACCGGACGTGGCGGCTGGATGCGGAACGCCGGATCGTGCGCTGACCCGCGCCGCCGGGGTCATTCGACGACGAAACTCACCCGCATGTTCACCCGCCACTCGGTGATGTTGCCCTGGTCGTCGGTGACGACCTTGGTCTCGTTGATCCACGCGCCCTTGATGTTCTTCACCGACTCGGCGCACTTCTTCAACCCGGTGCGCACGGCGTCTTCGACGCTGGTCCTGGACGAGGCGTTGACTTCGATGATCTTGGCGACGGACATGGCGGAATCCTCGTGCGGATGCCGGCGAAACACCGGACCGGCAGCATACGCCCGCGCTGTTAAGATGCCGTCCATGACCTCCGCCCCCCACCTCGTCCTCGTCGGCCCGATGGGCGCCGGCAAGAGCGCGCTGGGCCGTCGGCTCGCACAGGCCCGCGGCGTGCCGTTCGTCGATCTGGACCGCGAGATCGAACGCCGCGCCGGCGTCGACATCCCGGCGATCTTCGCCCACGAGGGCGAGGCCGGCTTCCGCCGGCGCGAGCGCGAGGCGCTGGCCGACGCGCTGGACGGCCCGCTCTGCGTCCTCGCCACCGGCGGCGGCGCGGTGCTCGATGCCGGCAGCCGGGCCAGGATGCGTGAACGCGGCTTCGTGGTGTACCTGATGATCGACGTCGAGCAGCAGTTGGCCCGGCTCGCCCGCGACCGCAGCCGCCCGCTGATCGCCGGCGACGACCGCGAGGCCGTGCTGCGCCGGCTGGCCGTCGAACGCGCGCCGCTGTACGCCGAAGTCGCCGATCTGGTGTTCCCGACCGGCCACGGCGATCCGGCGGAGTCCGCATCGCGGCTGGCGCAGCACCTGGAAACGCTGTGGTCGCCGCTCGGCACCTCCCACGACACGCCTGCAAACCCGACATGACCGTGACCGACCTGCGCAACGTCCACATCGGCGGCGCCCACCCCTACTCGATCGCGATCGGCGAGGGCCTGCTCGACGACGGCAACGCGCTCGCCTCGCGCCTGCACGGCCGGCACGTGCTGATCGTCAGCGACGGCAACGTCGAGCCGCTGTACGCGCGTCGCGTCGAGGTCGCGCTGCACAACGTCCGGCCCGACCTGCGCCTCGCCCGCTACGTCATGCCGCCGGGCGAACAGGCCAAGACCCTCGCGCACTTCGCCGAAGCGATCGACACCCTCGCCCGCCTCGGCGCCACCCGCGACGCGTGCGTGCTGGCACTGGGCGGCGGCGTGGTCGGCGACCTCGCCGGCTTCGCCGCGGCCTGCTGGATGCGCGGGATCGACTGCATCCAACTGCCGACGACGCTGCTGGCGATGGTCGATTCCTCGGTCGGCGGCAAGACCGCCGTGGACCTGCCGCACGGCAAGAATCTGGTCGGCGCCTTCCATCCGCCGCGCGCGGTGTTCGCCGACACCGGCGCACTGGACACCCTGCCCGATCGCGAGCTGCGGGCCGGCCTGGCCGAGGTCGTCAAGTACGGCGCGATCGTCGACGCCCCGTTCCTGAACTGGCTGGAAGACCACGCCGCCGCCCTGCTCGGCCGCGACCGGGTCGCCCTGACCGAAGCCATCGCGCGCAGCTGCCGGCACAAGGCCGACATCGTCGAACGCGACCTCTACGAGCACGGCGACCGGGCGCTGCTCAACTTCGGCCACACCTTCGGCCACGCGATCGAAGCGGAACAGGGGTACGCCGGTACCGGCAGCGAGGCGCTGAACCACGGCGAAGCGGTGGCGGTGGGCATGATGCAGGCGGCGCGGCTGTCCGCACACCTGGGCATGGCCCCGGCGGCCGACGCCGAACGCCTGCGCCGCCTGCTGGACGCCTTCGGCCTGCCGACCGCCCTGCCCGAGGGCCTGGAACCCGACCGGCTGATCGCCCGCATGCGCCTGGACAAGAAGGCCCAGGCCTCCGGCCTGCGCTTCATCCTGTGGGAGGGCGCGGGGCTGGCGCGGATCGTCGACAACGTGCCCGAGGCCGCGCTGCCGGACGTCCTGCTCGGCGCCTGACGCGCTGTTGGAAACAGCCTGTCAACGCAGTCGATGGAGGGCTGCGACGGCGAATCAAGCGCGCATACGCTTTTTCAACACTTGGCCAGGCGCGCGCGGCCGGCCGGGCCGCTTACAATTCCGGGATGCGCATCCTCCTGCAACAACGCCCGGACGGCCACGAAGCCCCGAAATTCGTGCAGCTGCAGCTGGAAAGCGACCTGTTCGGCGGTTGGACCCTGATCCGCGAAACCGGCCAGACCGGCGGCCGCAGCACTATCCGCCGCGAACAGCATGCCGACCAGGCCAGCGCGTTGGCGGCGTTCGAACGCGCCCGCGACCAGAGCCTCAAGAAGGGCTTCCAGCTGATGTTCGCGCAAGGCGTGGACGCGCCGACCTGACGCGCCGGACCGATCCGCGCGCCACCTCCTTCGATTCCCAGGATTCCCCGTGACCCAGGCTTCCCCGCTCCGCAACGACCGGCCCCATAACGACCGCTTCCTCCGCGCCCTCCGCCGCGAACCCGTGGACCGCACCCCGGTGTGGCTGATGCGCCAGGCCGGCCGCTACCTGCCGGAGTACCGCGCGACCCGCAAACAGGCCGGCAGCTTCCTGGCGATGGCGAAGAACCCGGAGCTGGCCTGCGAAGTCACCCTGCAACCGCTGCGCCGCTTCCCGCTGGATGCGGCGATCCTGTTCAGCGACATCCTCACCGTGCCCGACGCGATGGGCCTGGGCCTGTACTTCGCCGAGGGCGAGGGCCCGAAGTTCGAGCGCCCGGTGCGCACCGCCGAGGACGTGGCGAAGCTCGCCGTGCCGGACATGGAGACCGAGCTGCGCTACGTGATGGACGCTGTGCGCACGATCCGTCGCGAGCTCAATGGCAGCGTGCCGCTGATCGGGTTCTCCGGCAGCCCGTGGACGCTGGCCTGCTACATGGTCGAGGGCGGCGGCAGCGACAACTTCTCGAAGATCAAGGCGATGGCGCTCAACGCGCCCGAACTGCTGCACCGCATCCTGTCGGTCAACACCGACGCGGTGATCGCCTACCTCGGCGCGCAGCGTGCCGCCGGCGCGCAGGCGCTGCAGGTGTTCGACACCTGGGGCGGCGTGCTGTCGCCGGCGATGTATCGCGAATTCTCGCTGCCTTACCTCGTGCGCATCGCCAGGGAACTGGAGCGCGGCGAAGGCGCCGAACGCGCGCCGCTGATCCTGTTCGGCAAGGGCAACGCGCCGTATCTCGAAGATCTCGCCGCCTCCGGCACCGACGCGGTCGGCGTCGACTGGCTGATCGAACTGGGCGAAGCGGCACGGCGTGTGGGCGGAAAAGTGGCGCTGCAGGGCAACCTTGACCCGTGCACGCTGTACGGCAGCCCCGACGCCATCCGCAACGAAGTCCGCCGCGCCCTCGACAGCTACGCCGCCGGCAACGGCGGATCGCGCGACGGCCACGTCTTCAACCTCGGCCACGGCATGTCGCCGGACATGAACCCCGACCATGTCGCGGCGCTGGTGGAGGCGGTACATGCGGTGAGCTGAATCGAAATGCAGGCGCTCACCACACATCAACAATGCATCGAAGTTTTTCTGATCTGACAAGTTCTAGAAGCGACGCCGGCCCTGTCTAGCCACTCAATCAGCTTTCCGTCGAGCGTTAAATAGCAGTCAGCTGAGAGCAAACATTTTTTCCCGGAATTGAAGCCGGCAAGAAGAGTTACCTTTGCTTCGACCTCAATGCGAATGTAGTTCTCGCCACGATTTTTTCCAGAATTAACCTCAGCTATAAATTCATCCCGAGTAACAAAATTTTTACTCCCGCCATTTTTTAAATCTTCTCGAGGCGCAAACCGCACCTCTCTGCTTGCAATTTCAGCACCTGGAACAATGAAGGGCCCCGCATCACTGCCATCCCTTAGGCGGTCATCAGGCTTCTTCCAGTCTAATATTCCAACCTCTTCCGCATCCAACTCCCGAGATATACCTTTGGAATGAAATATAACACGCTCATCTTCGATGAGAGCGCCATATCCGGGCGCCCCTTGATTTAAGTACGTCATACGCGTTATTCCAATGTTGACGCATTCGTCACATGGAGCCCCACCAGACCGAAAGAAAATCATCGCTTTCTCTGGCGCAATCATTTGAACATCAGCGCCTCTCCAGTAATTCACCACAGAAGATCCGGACGCCACAATGCTGGCCAAACTAATGAAGAGAGCGAGATAGGAAACCAGTCTTGAAACGCCGCCATGGCTATCCGTCTTTGCTACACGACTGCTTTTTTTGAATCCCTTGTGGCCAATGAAACTACGCCAAGATGGTTTTCGAGCTCGCAAGAAACGTCTCATGCTCTTGCCTCACACCTCTCCGAAAATCCCGCCCCGGGACACGGACCCACTATAAGCTGATATCCGCCGCCTCAAATCGAGAAAATTGCATCAATCCTTACCGTCGGATCTGCCACCCCCGCTCGGAGTGGTCGGCCCTGGCTGTGCCGGCCCGGGAACCTGATCACTGGTCGGCGCCGTCCCTACAGTATCATCAGCCTCTACCCCTGGATTCACAGCAGACGCTGCATCCGCAGCAGGCGCCGCAGCATCTGCTGCGGGAACAGCGTAATCTGCTGAAGATGCGGCAGCAGCATCTGCAACGGGAGGCTCTTCCTGAGAGGCCGAGGAGTTATCCGTACGCTTATCGCACCCAAACATAAGAAACAACAATGCGAGAAACAATAATTTCTTCATGCCGCCCCCTTTAATATCCAAGTCATGAAATCCCCATCGCAGACTCGCATCAATTGTCAACGATTTCCACAACAGATGATTTTTTTATTTCTATCAAACTCGTCATTTTGATCAATAGGATCCATGTCTGGATTCGGAATCGCGTACTGAATAATTGCTCGCCAGCTTGCGATCAAAGCAGCGTAAGCTGCTAGTTAATCACCTCCGCCAGCATCTCCCCCGTCACCGGCTTGCGCAGGAAGCCATCGAAGCCGGCGACCATCGCCTGCGGTTCGGCATCCGGATCGGCACGCGCAGTGACGGCGGTCATCGGTCGATCGAAGCCGCTGGCACGGAGCTGGCGCGCGAGGGCGAGGCCATCCATGCCGGGCAGGTCGAGGTCGATCAACGCCACGTCGAAATCGCGCGTCGCCTGCGCAGTCAGTGCGGCGAGCGCATGCGCCGCATGCACGACCCGATGCCCGTGCGCCTGCAGCAGGCCGGTAAGCACGTCGGCGACCGTCGGATCGTCTTCCACCAGCAGCACGTCGCACGTCACGGCTTCGCCATCGGCCGGATCGCCCGCGGCACAGGCTTCGTGCGGCACGTCGACACGCGCCAGCGGCAACCGCACGATGAAGCATGCGCCTTCGCCGGGCGCGCTCACCAGTTCGACGCCGCCCCCCATCGCCACCGCCAGCTCCTGGCAGATCGCCAGCCCCAGTCCGCTGCCGCCGTACCGGCTGGCGGTACGCGCACCCTCGGCCTGCTCGAAGCGGCGGAACAACCGGCGCTGCTGTTCGACGTCCAGTCCGGGGCCGGTGTCGCGGACGCTGCAGCGCAAGCCATGCGGCGACAGCGGCTCGAGGGTCAACGCGACCTCGCCGCGCTCGGTGAACTTGATCGCATTGCCGAGCAGGTTGAGCAGGATCTGGCGCAGACGGGTGGCGTCGCCGCGCCATCCCCCCTGGACCTCGTCGGCGATGTCGACCGCGAAGCGCAGCCCCTTGCGCTCGGCCAGCGGCCGCATGAGCCCGACGAGATCGTCGACGATGCCGTCGAGCGCGAAATCCGCCTCGTGCAACTCGAAACGACCGGCCTCGATCCGCGCGAGGTCCAGCGCATCGTTGACCAGCCGCAGCAGATGGTCGCCGGCGCGACGGATCGCCTGCACCTGTCCCTGCTGCTTCGCGTCCAGCGGCGTCGACAGCAGCAGTTCGCTCATGCCGAGCACGCCGGTCATCGGCGTGCGCACTTCGTGGCCGAGGTTGGCGAGGAAACGGCTCTTGGCCAGCGAAGCCTGCTCGGCGAGCTCGCGCTTCTGCTTGATCAGCTGGTAGCTGTGCCGGCGACGCTGCCGGGCGCGATCGAGCATCGCCAGCCACGCCAGCAGCGCCGATGCGGCCAATGCATACAGCGCGACCGCCCACCAGCGTCGCCACCACGGCGCCTCGACCAGGATCGCGATGCGCCGGGTCGCCGACCAGACGCCGTCCGCGTTCGCGCCCTGCACGTCCAGCACGTAGCGGCCGGGCGCGAGCGTGGAGAACGCGCGCTCACCGCGTTCGCCGTCGATCCCCTGAGTCACCCAGTCGGGATCGTAGCCGCGCAGACGGAAGCGGTAGCGATGCGCGGCGGGATTGGCATACGAGATCACCCGGGCGACCACACGGAGATCGCGATCGCCGGGCTGCACGACGATGGGCGCGTCACCGTCGATCGGCAGCGCGACGGTGTCCTCGCCCCGCCGCAGGGACAGCGACTCGATCACCAGCGGCGAGGGCCGCGGCACCGAAAGCGGGCGTTCCGGATCGAAACTCACGACATCGCGGCCGACGATCGCCACGCCGCGGCCCGCCGCATTCCAGGCGAACTGGTCGCCGGTGAAGTCGATCCCGGGCAGCCCGTCGGCCGGACCGAACACGCGTGCCCGGCGCGCGCGCGTGTCGTACTGCACCAACCCGCGGACGCCGTTCATCCACAGCTGGCCGCCCGGGGTGGTGCGCACGCTGCGAACCTCCGCGTTCGGCAGCCCTTCGTCGACGGACAGCCGCTCCATCCGTTCGAGGCGACGACCATCCCAGCGGTAGCGCTCGAGGCTGCCGAAACGCGCGACCCAGAGTGTCCCGTCGGATGCGAAATCGAGCGCATAGACGTACTCGCCCGGCGCGACCGCCAATTTGCGGAAGCGGGTGCCGTCCCAGCGCCGGAGCGCCTTGCCATCGCTGTACCACGGGGCGCCATCGGGCGCGAAACGCAGGTCGATGTAGGCCTCGGTTTCGACATCGAGGGTTTCTTCGGGCGTGAAGACGTGCGGCGGGCCACCGTCGGGGGGTATTCGCACGAGACCGCCGCCAAACAGGGACAGCCACATCGATCCATCAGGACCACAGGCGATGGTTTCCGGAGTGTGCGGATCTCCCTCGTCCGCAATTCGATACCGTCGGTACACACGCCGTGTCCCCGTGTCGAATTCCAGCGCGCCCCGTATGTCGGCGATGGCGACGCGGCCATCCGCGCAGACACGCACAGCCTCCGCCTTGTTCAGCTCAAGGCTCCTTGCATCAGCCACACGCTGAAGCTGCTCCCGCCCCTCAGACTGCTGATACAACCCGCCATTGCTTAATACCCAGACCCTGCCCGCACCATCGATAGTGGCCGATTTCACGTAGGCGGAGGAATCATCTACCGGGAGGGATGCACTGCGGAAACGTGATCGATCCGGTGTTATGTGGAACAATCCCTGTGAATAGCCGGCGACCCAAACTCCGCCCTCGTGATCAGCAGCCATACGGATCACGCCATCGTCAACGCCCGGCATCGCATCCTGCACAGTGGGCGCTTGACCCGGACGGCGGTGGTGCAGCCCTGTGTAAGTCCCAACCCAGTCATAGCCGTCCCTGTCCTGGACAACCATCGCGCGCCGGAGACCATGTGGCGGCGACCACGGCAGCGGCTTCGGGACGTCCTCGCGATCAAGCAGCAGCAGCGTCCGGTCACCGCCGACCCAGAGGCCATCGTCCGGTGCCGGACTGAACATGTAGACGCCCTGGTCATGGTCGCCGGGCCAGCGCAGGCGCTCCGCACGCACGGGGGATCTGCCCGGATCCAACCGCCACAGGCCACCGTCGGTCCCGATCAGCAGCACACCGGAAGGCCGCAAGGTCATGGCCATCACGTTGCCGCGGACGGGATCGCCATCGTCGCCCAGGATGCGCGAAACGGCGCCCTCCGGCGCGATGCGGCAGATGTGCCCGGTGTTCGTCACCAGCCAGACCGTGCCGTCACGCGAAGACGTGATCGCCGAGATATCGGCGGCGCAGACGGCCGCGGCGCCGGCGAACGCCACCGGATGCAATCGCTCGCGGTCGGGACCCATCCAGTCCAGGCCGTCCCAGGTCGCGATCCACAGCCGGTCGCGGACATCGACGTGGAGCACCGTGATCTCGTTGCCCGGCAGCGTCGGCGTGCGGCCGATCTCGCGGCGCCAGAACCGGAATCCGACGCCATCATAGCGGGCCAGCCCATCGCCGGTGGCGATCCAGACATAGCCCTGGCGGTCGATGGCGAGGTCGTAGAGCGTGGTCGACAGGCCCGCTTCCACCCCCAGGCGCACCAGCTGCGGCTGCGGGCGGATCGCCGCGTCGCCGGGCGCTGCCGCGGACGCACGCGCGACGCCGCCCGGCGCGAAGGAGGCCAGCAGGAGCGCGAACGCCCGCAGCGCGGCCGCCAGTCTCCTCCGCAGCGCCCCTGTTTCCATCATCCCCGTCCCCTGCGGTCGTCTCCCGCGTGCCGCGACGATGCGTTGCGCACGCGGGCCGGCATATCCTGCGTCATGGCCTAGAATCGGGCAAACCCCGTGCGAGCCCCGCCGATGCCCGCCACTGCCCGCGTCATCCGTCCCCGTCCCATTCGCCGCGTCCTCGCGCTCGCCGGTCTCCTGCTGGCGGCCAGCGCCGCCGCGGAGCCGGCGCATTACCGGCTCGATCCGGTGCACACGCGGGTGCTGTTCGCGGTCGAACACGCCGGCTTCTCGCGCGCGCTGGGCACGGTCTCGGGCAGCACCGGCACGCTCGATTTCGACCCCGACGACTGGACCACCGCGCGGCTGCAGGCCTCGGTGCCGCTGGCCCGCGCCGATCTCGGCGACGCCGCATGGAACAAGGCCGCGCTGGCCGGCAACCTGCTCGACGTCGCCGATCACCCGACCGCCGAGTTCGTCTCCACCCGTATCGAACCGATCGCACCCGATCGCGCCCGGGTCCACGGCACGCTCACCCTGCATGGCGTCTCCCGCGAGGCCACGCTCGAGGTGAAGCTGAACGCACTCAAGCGCCACCCACTGCCGCCCTTCCGCCGCACGGTCGGGTTCTCGGCCACCTCCACCCTCAGCCGCAAGGCCTTCGGCATCGACGCCTGGCCGTCGGTGATCGGCGACGACGTGGAGCTGCGGATCGAGGCCGAGGCCATCCGCGCCCGCCCCGACGGCAACGACGACGCAACCGATCCGCCCGAGGCCGCCTCTGCTACCGCGACGGCCCCGCAGGCCGCGCCCGCCTCCACGCCAGACCCGGAACCCACGCCATGACCTTGAAGAACACCGCCGACCGCTGGGGCGCCATCAGCCAGCTGCTGCACTGGACCATCGCCGCACTGATCCTCTACATGGCGTACCTGGGCCTGACCATGGGCGACCTGCCCAACGGCCCGGACAAGATCCAGACCTATGCGCTGCACAAGTCGATCGGCATCACCATCCTCGGGCTGGTCGCGTTGCGCCTGCTGTGGCGGCTGTACGCCGGTTCGCCCGCGCACGTCGCCGACACGCCCACCTGGCAACTGCGCATCGCCGGCGCGACCCATCTCGCCATCTACGGCCTGCTGTTCGCGATCCCGATCAGCGGCTGGGTGCTCAATTCCGCCGCCGGCTTCCCGCTGCAGTGGTTCCACCTCGTGAACCTGCCGCACATCGTCGAGCGCAGCCACGACCTGCACGAACTGGCCGAGGAAGCGCACGAACTGATGTTCTGGGGGCTGGCGCTGCTGGTGGTCCTGCATGCCGGCGCGGCGTTCTACCACCACCTGTTCCAGGGCGACGCCACCCTGGCGCGGATGCTGCCCAAGGGCTGGCTGAAGACCGGCGCAACCGACACGCCGCCATCCGCCTCCTGATGGGCACACGTTTCCGTCGCACGATTCGACCAGGAGTTTCCCGCATGTCCTGCACACGCACGTTCCGCACGTCGCTGTCCGCCCTCGCCCTCGCCACCGCGCTGGTCGCGCCGGCCTTCGCCGCCGACTACACCCAGGCCGCCGGTTCCAGCCTGACCTTCACCGGCAAGTACCAGGGCGAGGCCTTCAACGGCCGCTTCCCCGGCTTCGCCACCACCTTCTCCTTCGATCCGGCGAACCTGGGCGGATCGAAGCTCGATGTGACCATCCCGCTGGCCACGGCCACCGCCGGCAATCCCGACTACGACGGCGAACTGCGCGGCGCCTCGTTCTTCAACAGCGCCAAATTCCCGCAGGCGCACTACACCGCGACGAAATTCCGCAGCCTCGGCGGCAACAAGTACGCGGCCGATGGCGCACTGTCGCTGCGCGGCGTCGCCAAACCGGTGACGTTGACCTTCACCTGGACCGCGGGCGCGAAGCCGGTGCTCGCCGGCAGCGCGGTGGTCAAGCGCCTGGACTTCGGCGTGGGCGACGGCGACTGGGCCGACACCGGCGTGATCCCGAACGAGATCCAGGTCGCGACCAAAGTGATCTTCCAGCCGAAGGCGGCGACCGCCGCGCACTGAGTCCGGATCACTCGCTGCCGGGCGTGACCGGCTGCAGGCGGTACACGAACGCGCCGAGCATGTCGCCGGCGCGTTCGTTCTTGTGGCAGCCGAGGCATTCGTCGCCGGCACGGATCGCGCCGGTGACGCGCAGGCCGGCCCCCTCGGGCACGACGACCAGACGCTCGCCGGCGTCCAGGGCGTGCAACGCCTGCCGCTCCTCCGCGGTGATCGCACGACCCGCACTGCGCTTCAGCGGCATGGTCTCGGCGGGCCGGTGGAACACCTCCATCGACAGACCGCCGCCGAAGGCCCGCGGCGGATCGTGCTTCGCGACGCCGATCAGTTCGAGGTCGGCCACGAACCACGGCGTGCCCGCGACCGGCTGGTGCAGCAACCGCGACATCGCCGGCAGGCGGGACGCGCCGAAGCCGCGGCTGTCGACGAACGCCAGCACGTAACTGTCGTGCATCTTCAGCAGCGCGCGGGGCGGGTCGGGAGACTGGGAGCGCCCGGCGTTCACGCGCGCGGCCAGATCGGCGAACGCGACCAGCGCCACCAGCACGAACACCGAGACGACACGACGCGCGTTCATGCCGCCGCTCCCGCAAGCGCGATCACCGCGTCGCGGTCGAACGGCCAGTCCAGCTCGGCGCCGTCGCTGCGGCGCAGCACCGGTACACGGTGGCCGTAAGCGGCCTCCAGCGCGTCGTCGTCGATGAACACGCTTTCGAACGCCGGCAGCCGGGCGTCGGCGAGCACGTCGAGGGCGAGATCGCACAGATGGCAGTCGTCGCGCTGGAAGAGCAGGAACCCCATTGAACGGGCTTCCATACGCCACCGTCCCTGTCGTCGTGGTGAGGCGACATAGAATACGCGCCCCGGCGCAACGACAATTGCTTCGCGCCCGCCTTCCGGAGCCGCCGCATGGCCGTCAGCACGTTCGACCTGTTCAAGATCGGCATCGGCCCGAGTTCCTCGCACACGGTCGGACCGATGCGCGCGGCCTGCCGCTTCGCGACGCGCTGGCTGGACGAGTCCGGCGACCTCGCCCGCACCGCCCGCATCCGCGCCGAGGTGTTCGGCTCGCTGGCGCTCACCGGCCGCGGCCACGGCACCGACAAGGCGGTGCTGATGGGCTTCGAAGGCCACTGGCCGAACGAGATCGACCCGGACCTCATCCCCGACGCGCTGGCGCGCATCCGCAAGGACAAGCGGCTGCGGCTGCTGGGCCGGCACGAAATCGCCTTCGACGAGAAACGCGACCTGGTGATGAACAAGCGCCAGAAGCTGCCGTTCCACACCAACGGCATGCGCTTCACCGCCTACGACGCCGACGGCGAGGAAATCGCCAGCCGCGACTATTACTCCGTGGGCGGCGGCTTCGTCGTCAACCAGGACGAAGCAGCCGAAGACCGCATCGTCGCCGACACCACCGAACTACCGCACCCGTTCCGCAGCGGCGCGGAACTGCTGGCGCAGTGCGAACGCAGCGGCCTGCGCATCGCCGCGCTGATGCGCGAGAACGAGCGCGCCTGGCGCGACGACGACGCCATCCATGCCGGCCTGCGCGAACTCTGGGACGCGATGCAGGCCTGCGTGCGCCGCGGCATCCGCGAGACCGGCACGCTGCCCGGCGGCCTCCACGTGTCGCGGCGCGCCCCGAGCCTGCACGCCGAACTGTCCTCGCGGCCCGAGGCGGCGATGCGCGACCCGCTGACCGTGCTCGACTGGGTCAATCTCTACGCGCTGGCCGTGAACGAGGAGAACGCCGCCGGCGGCCGGGTCGTCACCGCGCCCACCAACGGCGCCGCCGGGATCATCCCCGCCGTGCTGCACTACTACGACCGTTTCTGCCCGGGCGCCAACGAGCACGGCGTGTTCGAATTCCTGCTGACCGCCGCCGCCATCGGCATCCTCTACAAGGAGAACGCCTCGATCTCCGGCGCCGAGGTCGGCTGCCAGGGCGAGGTCGGCGTGGCCTGCTCGATGGCCGCCGCCGGCCTGACCGCCGCACTCGGCGGCACGCCCGGGCAGATCGAGAACGCGGCGGAGATCGGCATGGAACACAACCTCGGCCTGACCTGCGACCCGATCGGCGGTCTGGTGCAGATCCCCTGCATCGAGCGCAACGCGATGGGCGCGGTGAAGGCGATCAACGCCTCGCGCATGGCCCTGCGCGGCGACGGCAAGCACAAGGTGTCGCTGGACAAGGTGATCAAGACGATGCGCGACACCGGCCGCGACATGCAGGACAAGTACAAGGAAACCAGCCGCGGCGGGCTGGCGGTGAACGTGATCGAGTGCTGATCCTCCGCCGGCGCGGCCGGCGGCCGCCTCCGGGCCTCCCGCCCCCCGGTTGACGGCATCGTCGCCCCCCTCCTCGCGGCCGGTCGCGGCCCCCGGCTTGGCAGGCGCCCCGGCTTGGCGCATTCTGGCTGCCGAGCCGTTCTCCCCCGTCGACGTCCGCCCACGGCCGTCCATTCGTCTCGACCGTTCCGTTCCGCGACCACCGGGAGATGCCGTCGTGCTGCGAGTGCTGTGGCTGTCGGGGCTGTACCTGCTCGGCGTCTGGTACGCGGGCGTGTTCATGCGAACGCCCGAGGACGTCACCCTGTTCTGGCCCGCCGCCGGGGTCGCGTACGCCGCCGTCGTCCGCTACGGACCGGGCTGGGCGCTGTTCATCCCGTTGCCGGTGCTGCTGGCCCACATGCTGTGGGAACCGGTGCCGACGCTGTTCCTCCCCTTCTCGGTGGTGAGCAACGTGGTCGGCACGCTCGCCGGCGAACGCGTGTTCCGCGCGCTGTCGGCCGGTCCGGTGCGCATCGCGGTCCGCCACGGCCTGGCGTTGCTGTGCGGGGCCGCGGTGGCCTCGATGCTGGCCGCACTGATCGGCGGCAGCGGCATGCTCGCGACCGGCATGGCCGATCCCGGCACGTTCTGGCCGACGTTCGCGCAGTGGAGCATGGCCGACCTGCTCGGCATCGTCTCGCTGACGCCCTCGGTGCTGCTGGTCACCCAGCCCCGCCCGCACGACATCGGCGGCGGCCTGCCGCCCGGCCAGCCACGCCGGTTCGAGTACGCCCTGTGGCTGTGCTGCGCCGCGCTGTTCGGCGCGTTGTTCTACCTGCTGAGCCGGCACGACAGCCTCTACGCGCTCGGCGTCAGCACGCTGCCGCTGGCGCTGCTGGTCTGGACGGCACTGCGCTTCCCGCCTGCATGGACCGTGCTCGGCACGAGCGTGACCGTGGTGACGTTGACCAGCCTCACCGGCCTCGGGCTGATCGGTTTCCGCGCGCCTGCCGCGCCGCTCGACGCCGCACTGCTGCTGGTCTTCCTGTGCGTGTTCGCGTTCATCCCGCTGATGCTGCTGGCGGCGGTCATCGAGCAGCGCCAGGCCAACCGCCGGGCGCTGCTGCGCGCCACCACCGACGCCGCCACCGGGCTGCCCAACCGTTCGGCGTTCATCGATGCGCTGGGCCGCGCGCTGCAGCCGCGGGATGCGGTCGGCGGCGTGGTCTATCTCGACCTCGACCACTTCAGCGTGATCAACGACACCGCCGGGCACGCCGCGGGCAACGCGGTGATCCAGGCGATCGGTTCGCTGCTGCGCACGCTGGTAGGCCCGGAAGGCCAGGTGTTCCGCATCGGCGGCGACGAATTCGCGCTGCTGGTGCACGGCGACGCCGACACCGTGCGGCAGCGTGCCGAGGCCACGCGCGCGGCGATCGAACGTTATCGCGTCGGCTGGCAGGACCATGGCCTGCAAGTCACCGCCAGTCTCGGCGTGGCGACGTTCGCGGCCGGCCGCACGCATCTGTTCGACCTGCTGTCGCTGGTCGACAGCGCCTGCTTCGCCGCGAAGGAACTCGGCGGCAACCGCATGTGCGTGGTCGGCAGTTCACCAGGCGAACTGGAAGCGCGCAACGACGCCATGCGCTGGGCGATGCGGATCCGCGACGCGCTGGAGCATGGCTGGTTCGAGCTGTACTGCCAGGCGATCTCGCCGCTGGGCGACGAGCCCGTGACCGGCCGCGCGATCGAACTGCTGCTGCGCATGCGCGATCCCGACACCGGCCAGGTGCTGATGCCGGGCCTGTTCATCCCGGCAGCCGAACGCTTCCATCTCGGCGTGCGCCTGGATCGCCACGTGATCGAACTGGCGCTGGGCTGGTTCGAACGCCGGCCGGACGCCATCGCCGGGCTGCGCCGCTGCGCGATCAACCTGACCGCCGCGTCGATGGTCGACGAACCGTTCCGGCGCTTCCTGCTTGATCGCGTGCGCCGCAGCAGCGTGCCGGCGGGCAAGCTGTGCTTCGAGATCACCGAAAGCACGGCCGTGCGCGACCTGGCCGAAGCGCAGTCGCTGATCGATCAACTGCGCGCGCTGGGCTGCCGCTTCGCGCTCGACGATTTCGGCACCGGCTTCTGCTCGTTCAACTACCTGCGCGCGCTCGACG
>JAEWNA010000069.1 GCA_023392975.1 Pseudomonadota bacterium
TTGCCTGAAAACTCGCGAATCGACGAGCAGGCGCTGCGATTCAGCGCCTTCTTTTCGTGGCTGAAGGAACACCATCCTTCGGCGACGAAGTTCCGTTCGGTCATGGGCGCCGAAGAAGATCTGGAACAGTGGTTCGACTTCGCCACGCATCAAAGCTGGCGGAATTAGCGCGCGACGAAGCGAACACGCACTGTTGCGCGTTTCAATACCGGACTCGCCACTCGCGCCGGAAATCAGCGCATGTTCGCTGAGCCAACGGGCGTTTCTTCAGGCGATGCGCGACGCCGGCACCTCGTCCACCTCCCCCACCCGCCCCAACGTCCCCACCCCATGCCCCCGCTCGGCGAGGTACTGCAACCACTTGCCGAGGAAGGTGTTCATGCGCAGGCGGTGGTCGAGGACTTCCGCCGGCGGCGGGTGCAGGCCGATGACGTCCTGCCAGCGGCGGCCGAGGTAGCAGTGCGTGGCCTCGACCAGCTTCGCGTCGCGGTACAGGCGCAGGAAGGCGGACGGGTCGGGTTCGCCGGTCACTGGATCGACCAAGCCGTAGCTCAACCGGTATTCGACGGTGTAGGCGTGGCGCGCGATCACGTCGAGATGCAGGTCGAGGCCGTCGCCGATCGACGAGACGTAGCGCCCCTCCTCCAGATCGGCCGGCGCGAACAGCCGGTGCAGGCGCTGGTGGTTTTCGGCGTACAGGGCCATCAACCACGAGAAACGGTTGATTTTCTGGGCTTCGACGGGGCGGGAGACGACGTGCGACATGGGCGGATCGTACACAGCGCATCCCTTTCGCAACAGGATTGACGCCTCCCGCGGCCGGCGGCGATGATGGGCAGGCCCATCGCGTCGCGATCCGCAACGGATTGCCGTCAAAACATCTCGCGCTGGATCCCCAACGTCGTCATCACCTTGCCCGCGATCTCCTCGATCGAGGTGTGGGTCGTGCTGAGCGTGGGGATGCGCTCGGCCCGCAGCATCGCCTCGGCGGCCACGACCTCGCGCCGGCAGGTCTCCAACTGGGCGTAGCGGGAGTTCGGCCGCCGCTCCTGGCGGATCTGGGCCAGCCGCTCGGGATCGATGGTCAGCCCGAACAGCTTGCGCCGGTGCGCCCGCAGCCGCGGCGGCAGGCGGTCGTGCTCCAGGTCCTCGTCGGTCAGCGGGTAGTTCGCGGCGCGGACGCCGTGGTGCAGGGCCAGGTAGACGCAGGTCGGCGTCTTGCCGGCGCGCGAGACGGCGACCAGGATCACGTCCGCCTCGTCGTAATTGGTGGCGATGCCGTCGTCGTGGGTCAGCGCGAAGTTCATCGCGTTGATCCGGCGGTGGTAGGCGTCGAAGTTCACCAGGCCATGGGCGTGGCCCACCCGCGACTGGCGCTGCTCGCCCAGCTCGCGCTCCAGCGGCGCGATGAACGGGGCGAACACGTCCAGCATCAGCGCCCCGCTCTCGGCCAGGGCGGCATTCAGGCGGGCGTCGACGCAGGAATTGACCACGATCGGGCGGGCGCCGGTGGCCTCGCCCGCGGCGCGGATGCGCGCGGCGGCCTCGACGGCCTTCTCCGGCGTGTCCACGAACGGGATGCGGTCGGTGCGGAAGACGGTGTCCGCGAACTGGGTGAGGAGGCTGTGGCCGATGGTTTCGGCGGTGATACCGGTACCATCGGAGACGTAGAAGACGGGGCGGACGAGGCTCATGCGGGCTCGGAGGGGAGTCGGACGGAAGTCGAGGGGCGGCGCGGGAGCCGGTGTTGCTAAAATAGCGGTTTCCCCGGCCCCCCGCCGCGCCCGGAGCACGCCTTGAACGAGAACATCCTCTGGCTGCAGGCCCTGCGCCTGTCCGACCTCGCCCGCGTGGGCGGCAAGAACGCCTCCCTCGGCGAAATGATCGGCCACCTGGCCGGGCTGGGGGTGTCGGTGCCGGGCGGCTTCGCCACCACCGCCGAGGCGTTCAAGGCCTTCATCGCCCACAACGACCTGCACCAGCGCATCTACGACAAGCTGGCGACGCTGGACGTGGACGACGTGCCGGCCCTGACCGCCGCCGGCACCGAGATCCGCGGCTGGGTGATCGACGCCCCGCTGCAACCCGAGCTGGACCGCGACATCCGCGCCGCTTACACCCAGCTCTGCGGCGAAAACGGTGGCGGAGAGATCGCCGTCGCGGTGCGCTCCTCCGCAACCGCCGAGGACCTGCCCGACGCCTCGTTCGCCGGCCAGCAGGAAACCTTCCTCAACGTGACCGGCGCCGACGACGTCGTGCACAAGGTCAAGGAAGTGTTCGCCAGCCTCTACAACGACCGCGCCATCGCCTACCGGGTGCACCACGGCTTCAAGCACGAGGACGTGTTCCTCTCCGCCGGCGTGCAGCTGATGGTCCGCTCCGACGTCGGCGCCTCGGGCGTGCTGTTCACCCTCGACACCGAATCCGGCTTCCGCGACGTGGTGTTCGTCACCGCCAGCTACGGCCTCGGCGAGATGGTCGTGCAGGGCGCGGTGAACCCGGACGAGTTCTACGTCTACAAGCCCACGCTGCGCGACGGCAAGCCGGCGATCCTGCGTCGCGCGCTCGGCAGCAAGGCGCTGCGCATGGTCTATTCGGACACGCCCGGCGAGCGCGTGCGCACCGAGGACACGCCGGCCGACCTGCGCGGGAAATTCTCGATCTCCGACGCCGACGTGCAGGAGCTGTCCAAGCAGGCGCTGGTCATCGAGCAGCATTACGGCCGCCCGATGGACGTGGAATGGGCGAAGGACGGCGTCACCGGCAAGCTCTTCATCGTGCAGGCGCGCCCGGAGACGGTGAAATCCCGCGCCCACGCGACGCAGATCGAGCGCTACAGCCTCGAAGCGCGCGGCGAGATCGTCGCCGAAGGCCGCGCCATCGGCCACAAGATCGGCAGCGGCACCGCGCGCGTCGTGCGCTCGCTCGCCGACATGAACCGCGTGCAGCCGGGCGATGTGCTGGTGGCCGACATGACCGACCCCGACTGGGAGCCGGTGATGAAGCGCGCCGCGGCGATCGTCACCAACCGCGGCGGCCGCACCTGCCACGCGGCGATCATCGCCCGCGAGCTGGGCGTGCCGGCGGTGGTCGGCACCGGCAACGCGCTGGATCGCATCGAGGACGGCCAGGTCGTCACCGTGAGCTGCGCCGAGGGCGACACCGGCTTCATCTACGCCGGCGCCCTGCCCTTCGAGCGGATCGTCACCGACCTCGACAACATGCCGCCGGCGCCGCTCAAGATCATGATGAACGTGGCGAACCCGGAGCGCGCGTTCGACTTCGCGATGCTGCCGAACGCCGGGATCGGGCTTGCGCGGCTGGAGATGATCATCGCCAGCCACATCGGCGTGCACCCGAAGGCGCTGCTCGACTACGCCGACCAGGACGCCGAGACGAAGCGCCGCATCGACGCCCGCATGGCCGGCTACGCCAGCCCGGTCGATTTCTACGTCGACCGTCTCGCCGAAGGCATCGCGACGATCACGGCCTCGGTCGCGCCGAACCCGGTGATCGTGCGCCTGTCGGACTTCAAGTCGAACGAATACGCCAACCTCATCGGCGGCAGCCGCTACGAGCCGCACGAGGAGAACCCGATGATCGGGTTCCGCGGCGCCAGCCGCTACGTCGACCCGTCGTTCCGTGAGGCCTTCGCGCTGGAGTGCCGCGCGGTGCGCAAGGTCCGCGAGACCATGGGCCTGACCAACTGCTGGGTGATGATCCCGTTCGTGCGCACGCTGGAGGAAGGCCGCAAGGTGATCGAGGTGCTGCGCGAGAACGGCCTGGAGCGTTCCAGTGAAAGCGGGGACAAGGACGGGCTCAAGATCATCATGATGTGCGAAGTGCCATCGAACGCGCTGCTGGCCGACGAGTTCCTCGACATCTTCGACGGCTTCTCGATCGGCTCGAACGACATGACCCAGCTCACGCTCGGCCTCGACCGCGACTCGGCGATCGTCGCCGACCTGTTCGACGAGCGGAACCCGGCGGTCAAGAAGATGCTGTCGATGGCGATCCAGTCCGCGCGCGCCAAGGGCAAGTACGTCGGCATCTGCGGCCAGGGCCCGAGCGACCATCCCGACCTCGCGCAGTGGCTGATGGACGAAGGCATCGAATCGGTCTCGCTGAATCCCGACACCGTCGTCGACACCTGGCTGAGGCTGGCAAAAGCGAAGGCGAACGCCGGTTGATGCGTGGCGGTCGGCGGGCCGCAGCGCGCATCGTGCGTGTTGCAAGGGGCCGTCGCGTTCGGCGACGGTCCACCGCTGCTTTGCTAGGGTAAGGGCATGTACGAACGCTGGATCGAGTGGCTGGACAAGCGCGACTGGCTCGCGCTGATCAGCGAATGGGGCCTGCGCGCGCTCGGCGCGCTGTTGCTGCTCTACATCGGCATCCGCCTGGCGCAGAAGGTCTCGCGCCTCGCGGAGAACGCGTTGCTGCGCGCCGAGATCGACGTCACCGCGGCGATGTTCCTGCGCAAGCTCGTCTACGTCGGCCTGCTGGTCGTCGTGGTGCTGGCGGTGCTGCAGGTGTTCAACGTGCCGGTGAGCTCCGCGTTCGCGGTGCTCGGCGCGGCCGGCCTGGCGATCGGCCTGGCGCTGAAGGATTCGCTGTCGAACGTGGCCTCGGGCGTCGGCCTGGTCACGCTGAAGCCGTTTCGCGTGGGCGACGTGGTGACCATCTCCGGCATGACCGGCACGGTCGAGTCGGTCAGCATCTTCCAGACCGTGCTGCGCGGCGCGGACAATCAGACGATCACCCTGCCGAACAGCCTCATCACCACCGCGCCGATCGTGAATTTCACGCCGGGGAAGATGCGCCGGATCGAGCTGGTGATCGGCATCGACTACGGCGACGACATCGAGACCGCGCGCAAGGCCGCGCTGGACGTGATGCTCGCCGATGCGCGCGTCCTGCGCGAGCCGGCGCCCGATGTGCTCGTGTACGCGCTCGCCGACAGCAGCGTCAACCTCGGCATCCGCTGCCACGTCGGCAACGACGACTATTTCCAGGCCAAGTGCGAACTGCTGGAGCGGATCAAGCGCAGCTTCGATGACGGCGGGATCAACATCCCCTACCCGCAGCAGGACATGCACCTGTTCGTCCGTGGTGCCGACGGCGAACGCGTGGAAGTGGGCAAGGCGCTGGCGCGCTGACCGGCCCGCGGCACCCGCGGGTGCATGGCGTCAGCCGGCCGGCGCGGCCAGTTCGCCGAGACGCGCCCGGTAGTGGCGCAGTTCCGCGATCGAATCGCGCACGTCGCTGAGCGCGGTGTGCGCGGATTCCTTCTGCACCCCCTGCAGCACCTGCGGCGCCCAGCGCCGGGCGAGCTCCTTGAGCGTGCTGACATCGAGGTTGCGATAGTGGAAGAAGCGCTCCAGCTCGGGCATCTGCCGGTGCAGGAAACGCCTGTCCTGGCAGATCGAGTTGCCGCAGATCGGCGAGGCCTTCGGCCCGACCCACGCCTGCAGGAACTCGAGCGTGCGCCGCTCGGCCTCGGCCATCGGCACCCCTTGCGTCAGCACGCGATCCCACAGCCCCGACTTCCTGTGCTGGTTGCGGTTCCAGTCGTCCATGGCCTCCAGGGTGGCGAGGTCGTGGGCGATGGCGAACTCGGGCCCTTCGGCCAGGATCTCGAGATTGGCGTCGGTGACGACGGTGGCGATCTCGATGATCGAGTCGCGGTCGGTGTCGAGCCCGGTCATCTCCAGGTCGATCCAGATCAGGCGGCCTTCGGAAGGCAGGCTCTCCGAAGGCGTGCGCTCGTTCGCGGTCGTCGTCGCCATGCGGCTCGCAAGAGAAGTCGTAAAGCCGCATCATAGCCCACCTTCCCGCCTCCGCCGCGGCCCCGACATGGCGCTGTCCATCCC
>JAEWNA010000096.1 GCA_023392975.1 Pseudomonadota bacterium
CGTTCGCGCGCTGGGACCCGCGCGTGCTGCGCGACTACGCCGCGCACGGGACCACGCCGGACGGCCGCGGCGGCCGCGAACTGCTGTTCGACCGCGACGTCGAATTCCGGATCTACCGTTCGCTGCCGACCGCGCGCGTGGGCGACGCAGCGCGGCGGCTGGGCATCCCGGTCGCCTTCGTCGGCGGGCGCAAGTCGCGCGAGGTGCGCAGCGTCGGCATGGCCGCGACCCGCGCCCTGGTCGGGAACCGGCTGAGCTGGGTGGACGGCAGCCACCTGTTCCCGATGGAGCGGCCGGGCGACACGGCCGCTGCCGTCCGCAGCGCGATCTCCGGCATGCGCGCGCCGGAGATCGCGATCGAAGCACCGCAAAGGCGACAGGCATGAGCGACATCGCACCCGACGACGCGGGGAACGGCAACGAGGCCTTCCTGCTGAAGCACGCCGCGCCGGGCCGCATCGGCCTGTGCACCGGCGACGAGTGGATCAGCAAGCTGATCCGCAAGGCGCAGGCGCCGCTCACCGCCGATGGACATCGCAGCCTGTGGTCGCATGCCTTCCTGTTCGGCGAGCAGCGCAGCGACGGCCACTGGTGGGTGATCGAATCCGACCTCGACCTGCGCAGCCGGCAGATGCGGCTGGGCGTGCAGGAAAACCGGCTGAGCCGCTATCGCGACGCCAAAGCCTTCCCCAACGTCGCCGTGCTCGATTTCGGGCTCACGCCCGAGCAGACGCGACGGGTGATGACCGCCGCGCTCGACCTGCTGTCGGGGCTCCACCACTACTCGCTGAGCGAACTGGTGGGCACGATGTTCGCGATGCACAGCCGGCGTCTGCGCCAGCGCGACAACCTGCTGGCGAAGGAAGGCGCGCTGTACTGCTCGGCGATGGTGCAGCACTGCTACGTCGCCGCCGGCATCGACCTGCTGCCGGGCGTGACCGGGAAGAACGTCTCCCCGCACGACATCGCGACCTCGCCCCTGCCGCACACCGCGCATCGGCTGATCCGCGACCTCGGCGTCTCCCGCCTGCGTCGCGTCGCGGGGCGCACGAAGGCGCTGCTCAATACGCCGGTGGACGAACTGCTCACCACGCCGGTCGACGAATTGTTCTGAGTCGGAAACGCGTCAGGCGCCCTCGCCCGTCGCGCTCACCACACCAGATCGTCCGGGACCTGGTACATCGGATCCGCATAGGGATCATCCGCCGCGGGCGCATCCGGATCCACCTTCAACGCGACGGCCGGAGCGAAAATCCCTTCGGCCTCTGCGAGCACCGCTGCCGTCACCAGCAGATAGCGGCCATCGAGCTGGAGTACGCCGAGTTCGCCCGCATTGAGCGCCTTGAGCTGGTCGGCGTTGACGTAGATCCGCTTGATCTTGCCGCCGTAGGGGAAATGCCGGGCGATCTCGGCCGCGGCGTCGTTCAGGCCCTTGTCCTTCACGAACTCGGCGAGCCTGGCCTTGGCCTCGCGGCGCAGGCGGGCCTCTTCCTGCTTCACGCGCTCGGCCTCGATCCGCTCTTCCTTCTCGCGCTGGGCACGGATGGCATAGGCCTTGGCGAGGTCGATCTCCTCGCGCG
The DNA here is from genome assembly GCA_023392975.1 of Pseudomonadota bacterium. Lineage (GTDB taxonomy): Bacteria > Pseudomonadota > Gammaproteobacteria > Xanthomonadales > Xanthomonadaceae > Lysobacter_I. Next base: position 1,581 of record JAEWNA010000096.1, read on the forward strand.
TGCGGGGCCTGTGCGGCTTCTGGCCCTGCGCATTCCGGCCCTGCGGACGGGCGTCCTGCCCGGGCTTGCCGGCGCCTTGCGGGCGCGCGCCCGCGGGGCGTTGCCCGGGCGTCTGCGGCGGATTGTGCTGCGGCTTGCGGGAATTCGCAGGCTTGTGTGCGGGCTTGTCGGGCCTGGGCGCGGGCTTGAAGCCCAGCCCCAGCAGCTGGTCGCGGAGGGAATCGCTCATGGCGGGTCGCTCAGTAATGCGGCGGCGGCGGTTCGCTGGCCGGATCGGCCATCACGTCGCCACGATGGGTTTTCAGGTCTTCCAGCACGCGGCGCAGCAGGTCCGTGCTGCGCGCGGCCTCGTCGCGCAGCGCGGCCAGCGCGTCGCTGAGTTCGAGCTGCGCCTGCTCCTGGAACGCCAGCCGCGTTTCCAGTTCGACGACCCGCGCCAGCAGGTCCTTGTCGGCGTCGGTCATGGCCGTTCAGCCCGCGAGGATCGAGCGACCGCGCCCGATGCCGTAATAGGCCAACCCGGCGGCGTCGACTTCGGCCGGGTCGTAGAGATTGCGGCCGTCGAACACGGCGCCGTCGCGCAGCGTCGCCTTCAGCTTCACGAAATCCGGGCTGCGGAACTGCTTCCACTCGGTCACGACGACCAGCGCGTCGGCGCCCTGCAGCGCCTCGCCCGCCTGCTCGCACAGGTGAAGGTCGTCGCGGTCGCCGAAGATGCGCTGCGCCTCGTGGCGGGCCTCGGGATCGAAGGCACGTACGGTGGCGCCGGCGTCCCACAGTTGCGCCAGCAGGGTGCGGCTGGAAGCCTCGCGCATGTCGTCGGTGTTCGGCTTGAACGCCAGCCCCCACACCGCGACGGTCTTGCCGCGCAGCGCGGCGACATCGCCGTAGTGGCGGACCATCAGCTCGAACAGGTGTTCCTTCTGGCGATGGTTCACCGACTCCACCGCGTCCAGCAGCTCGGCGCGATAGCCGACCTGCTGCGCGGTGCGGGCCAGCGCCTGCACGTCCTTCGGGAAGCACGAACCGCCGTAGCCGGCGCCCGGGTAGATGAAGTGCCAGCCGATGCGCGGGTCGGAGCCGATGCCCTGGCGCACCATCTCGATGTCGGCGCCCACGCGCTCGGCGATGTTCGCGATCTCGTTCATGAAGCTGATCTTGGTCGCCAGCATCGCGTTGGCGGCGTACTTGGTCAGCTCGGCCGAGCGCACGTCCATCACCACGATGCGCTCGTGGTTGCGGTTGAACGGCGCGTACAGGCGCTTGAGCTTCTCGATCGCCGCCGGGCTGTCGGCGCCGATCACGATGCGGTCCGGGCGCATGCAGTCCTCGACCGCCGCGCCCTCCTTCAGGAATTCGGGGTTGGACACCACGTCGCAGGCGACGTCGGCGCCGCGCGCGGACAGCGCCACCGCGATCGTCGCACGCACCTTGTCGGCGGTGCCGACCGGCACGGTCGACTTGTCGACCACCACCGCGGGACGGGTCAGATGGGTGCCGATGGTCTTCGCCACCGCCAGCACGTACTGCAGGTCAGCGCTGCCGTCCTCGTCGGGCGGCGTGCCGACGGCGATGAAGAGCACGTCGCCGTGCGCGATGGCCGCGGCGGCGTCGGTGGTGAATTCGAGCCGGCCCTCGGCGAAGTTCGCCTTGACCATCGGTTCGAGGCCCGGTTCGTAGATCGGGATCACGCCGTTGCGCAGGCCTTCGATCTTGCCGGCATCGATGTCGACGCAGACCACGTGGTGGCCGACCTCGGCCAGGCAGGTTCCGGTCACGAGGCCGACGTAGCCGGTGCCGAAAATGGTGACGCGCATGCGGGCCCCTCAGCGTGCTTGGGTATCGCGACTTCGGACGCACCCGGAGCGCCAGGACGGCGCTCCGGGTGCGCGACGCGGGTTACGGCTTGACGATCTCGAGCAGCTCGACCTCGAACACGAGGGTGGCGTTCGGCGGGATCGGGCCGCCCGGGGTGCCCTGCTCGCCGTAGCCGAGCTTCGCCGGGATCCACAGCTTGAACTTGCTGCCGACCGGCATCAGCTGCAGCGCTTCGGTCCAGCCCGGCACCACCGAGTTCAGCACGAACTGCGCCGGCTCCTTGCGGTCGTAGGAACTGTCGAACTTGGTGCCGTCGAGCAGCGTGCCCACGTAGTGCACCTTCACCGAGTCCTCGGCCTTCGGCTTCGGGCCCTTGCCCATGGTCTCGACCATGTACTGCAGGCCGGAAGCGGTGGTGGTCACGCCGGGCTTCTTGCCGTTCTCGGCCAGGAACTTCTCGCCCTCGGCGAGGTTCTTCTTGCCCTGCTCGGCCATCTCGGCCTGCTTCTTGGCCATCTCCTCTTCCTGCTTCTTCTGCATCTTCACCGCGAACGCCTGCATGACCTTCTGGGCCTGCTCGTCGGTGAGCAGCGCCTTCTTGTCGTTCATCATGTCGCCGATGGCGCGCTCCAGGGTCGCCATGTCGATGTCGTCCTTCATCGGCTTGAGCGACTTGCCGATGTCCATGCCGATGAAGTAACTGATCTGCTGCTTCTCGGTCGGCAGGCCGGGAATGTCCAGCGACGCGCCGTCCTTGCCCGCTTCCGCGGTCTTGGCGTCCTTGGCGTCCTTGCCGCCCTCGGCGACGTTCTTGTCGATCGGCTTGCACGCGGACAGCGCGAGCGCGCAGGACGCGATGCCGACGGCGAGGGTGAGATTGCGCGAGACTTTCATCAACAGGGGCTCCTGGGGTGGCGGTTCGCCGCGATGGCGGCGGCGTAGTGTGTCGGGGGAACGGAGGATAGTGCAGGAACGGGGACGCGGATGCCCGGGCGGATCACGGCAGGCCGAGCAGTTCCACTTCGAAGACGAGGGTGGCGTCGGGGGGGATCGGCCCGCCCGGGGTGCCCTGCGGGCCGTAGGCCAGTTCCGGCGGCAGCCACAGCTTGTACTTGCTGCCGACGGGCATCAGTTGCAGCGCCTCGGTCCAGCCGCGGATCACGCCGCCCAGCGGGAAGGTCGCCGGCTCGCCGCGGTCGTAGGAACTGTCGAACTTGGTGCCGTCGAGCAGCGTGCCGACATAGTGCACCTTGACCGTGGCGCCGGCGGCCGGCTTCGGGCCGTTCCCGGCTTTCAGCACCTGGTATTGCAGGCCCGAGGCGGTGGTCACCACGCCGGGCTTCTTGCCGTTCTCGGCGAGGAAGGCCTTGCCGGCGGCGGCATTGCGCTCGGCCTGGGCCTTCGACTCGGCCGCCTGCTTCTCCTGCATCTTCGCCGAGAACGCCTGCAGGGCGCCCTGGATCTCGGCATCGGTCATCCGCGAAGGGCGACCGGCCAGGGCGTCGTCGATGGCGGCCTTCAGCACGTCGAGGTCGAGGTCGCCGCTCGCCGGCTTGAGCGACTTGCCGATGTTCTGGCCGATCGCATAGCTGGTGCGGTCCTTGTCGGTGGTCGGCGTGGCGGCGGCGGGGCCGGCGGCCCGGACGGCCGACGCGGAGAAGAGCATGGCGGCGGCAAGCGCGCCGCAGGCAACAGGGCGGAAGGCAGGCATCGGGATTCGGTCGGGGGACATGGCGGGCGGGCGATCAGGATGCGATCAGGGGATATCGAGCAGTTCGACGTCGAACACCAGGGTCGCGTTCGGGCCGATCACCGGCGGATGGCCGCGCTCGCCGTAGGCGATCGCGCCCGGGATCCAGAACCGGTACTTCGCGCCCACCGGCATCAGCGACAGGCCCTCGGTCCAGCCCGCGATGACCTGGTTCAGGGCGAACTCGACCGGCTGCCCGCGCTCGTACGAGCTGTCGAAGACCGTGCCGTCGAGCAGCGTACCGCGGTAATGCACGCGGACCTTGTCGCTCGGACGCGGACGCGGCCCGTTGCCCTGGCGCAGCACGCGGTACTGCAGGCCGGAGGGCGTGGTGATCACGCCCTTCTCGGCGCGATTCTTCGCCAGGAAGGCGGCGCCGGCCTCGGCGTTGGTCCGGCCCAGCGTGGCGGCGCGCTTCTGCTGCTCGGCCTCCATCCGCTTGGAGAACGCTTCGCGGATCGTGTCCATCTCGGCCTCGCCCAGCTGCGGCTTGCCCGAGGCGATGAGCGTGCGCACCGCCTGCAGGAACACCGGCATCTCGATCTCGTCCTTGATCGGCGCCAGCGAGCGGCCGACATCGGTGCCGATCATCAGCCCGACCTTGTCCCTGGC
>JAEWNA010000135.1 GCA_023392975.1 Pseudomonadota bacterium
GGGGCGTGGGCGCGAGGTCCAGCGTCCCGCCCAGCGCCTCTATGCGTTCGCGCATGCCGGTCAGGCCGTTGCCGGGCGCGATGCCGGCGGGGGCGAGGCCGTCGTTGTCGACGACCAGCACGGTCGCGTCGCCGTCGCGCTGCAGGCGCAGTCCGATCCGCTGCGCGCGGCCGTGGCGCAGCGCGTTGGTGATCGCCTCCTGCGCGCTGCGCAGCAGGGTTTCGGCCTGGTCGATGTCGTCCACGCGCAGGCCGTCGTCGATGTCGATGTCGATGCGCACGCCGGGCATCGGCCGCGCCAGCGCCTCGAACGCGGCGCGCAGGTCGAGGCCGTCGTGGGCGCGGAGGGCGCCGACGACCTGGCGGATCTGGGCCAGCAGCTCGTCGGCCAGCGCCGTGGAGGTGGTGAGCTCCTCGCGGCCGGCGAGCGCGGGATCGCGGGCGAGGCGTCCGAGGTTGAGCTTGAGCGCGGTGAGGCTGTGCCCGGCGACATCGTGCAGTTCGCGCGAGAGCTTGAGGCGTTCGCCGGCGCGTGCGGATTCCTCCAGCAGGATGCGCGTCGCCATCAGTTCGGCGTTGACCCGGGCGAGGTGTTCGCGCGCCTGCTCGCTGCTGACCGCGTAGTGGCCGGTCAGCGCAGCGAACACTTCGAAGCCGATGATCGACGTCAGCGACAACACCGTATTCAAGACCGGAGACCCGTGGAGCAGCCAGATGCCGGCGATCGCTGCGTTCACCACGACGAGGCAGGCGATGGCGGCGCGTACCGGCAGGACCACCGCCATCTGCACCGCGACGATGATCAGCAGCACCGCGGTCTGGCCGCCGGTGAGGCAGGCTTCCGCGAGCACGACGAGCACGGCCTGCAGCAGCACCCGCGCGATCACGCTCCGGCCCGGCATGCCCGTTGCGACGGTGCACGACAGGAACACGCCGATGAACGCGAGCAGGCAGGCGACGCCCGCCCATTCCCGCGGCTCGCCACGGGTCAGCGCCGCGGGATCGACCACCGCCAGACTCACCACCAGCCAGGTGGCGTAAGCCGCGAGGTTCATCGGCGTGAACAGGCGCTGGCGCAGCGTGCCGGCGTGCGTCTGCACGAAACCGGGCGGGGCGGCGTCGGAACCGGGGTGGTGGGGCATGGGGGAAGGATGGCAGCGCGCGTGCGGCGGTGGAAGGTGTCGGCGGCAGAAGGTGACTTTTCTCACCCCTCGCGGGTGACCACGCGCAGGTACCGGCCGCGGGGCGCGATCCGGACACTGTCCGCATTCCCGACGGAGACCGCCATGGACACCCTGTATCGCATCCTGCTCGCCGGACACGGCCTCTCGGGCCTGATCGCGCTCGTCACCTTCTGGACGGCCGCGTTCGCGAAGAAGGGCTCGCCGCTGCACCTGCGCGTCGGCAAGCTGTACATGCTCGCGATGATCGCGATCATCCTCACGGCGGCGCCGATGGCCGCCATCATCGCTGCCCGCGGCCACCTCCAGAACGCGGTGTTCCTCGCCTATCTGGTCGTGATCACCGCGAACGGCGTGTGGCTGGGCTGGCGCGCGGTCAAGCGCAGGCGCGACCAGGCCGGCTATCGCGGCGGCGCCTATGCGGCGATGGCGGTGGCGAGCCTCGCGTCTGCGGCGGTCGTGTTCGCGGTCGGCCAGCGCGCCGGCAGCCCGCTGCTGATGGGCTTCAGCGCGGTCGGTGCGCTGACGGGTCTGCAGATGCTGGTCCGCCTGGCCCGTCCGCTCGCGTCCCCGCGCTGGTGGCTGAAGGAGCATTTCAGCGCGATGATCGGCTGCGGCGTCGCCACCCACATCGCGTTCCTGTCGATCGGCCTGAATCGCCTGATCCGGATGGTGGGCCTGCAGCCGCCGTCGTGGTACGGCCTGATCGCTTGGTTCCTGCCGCTGGTGCTGGCGCTGGTGGCCGGCGTGTGGCTCAACCGCAAGTATTACGTCGCGAAACCGGTCGCGCGATCGGCCGCGGCCGCGAGCGCCTGACCGTCAGCACCCGAGGCGCGCCTGCACCAGCGCCACCACCCGCGCCTCGGCGATGCCGGGGCGCAGGGCGCCGACGAAGCGGGCCGGCGTGAGCCCGGCGTCGCCGCCCATCACGCGATCCAGCGCCTCCGGAATGTCGCGCGGATGACGCAGGCGCAGCGCCACGCCCGCATCTGCCAGCCGTGCGGCATGGTCGAACTGGTCGTAGTCGTGCGGCAGCACCAGCGCCGGCACGCCGACACGGAGGCATTCCCACATCACCCCGGCGCCGCCGTGATGCAGCACCGCCCGCATCCGCGGGATCCAAGACGGGTAGTCGATCCAGGCATGCCGCCGCAGACGCGCGTGCGATGCGCCCGCGCCGGCGTCGAGGCGACCGTCGCTGAAATGCAGCGCGATCCCCGGCCGCGATGCGGCGAACGCTTCCAGTCGCGATGCCAGCGCATCCTTGGCGAAGCCGAGGTGCGTCCCGAGCGTGGCGAGCACGTGGACACGCCCATCGTCCGGCGGCGGCGCGCCGCGATCGGGCGGGCTCCACAGCAGTGGCCCGACGAACTGCAGCGCCGACGGCCAGTCGCGCTCGAATTCCAGATCGCGCAGTCCGAGGCCGAGGATGCACGCATCCGAATACGCCGCTTCGCTGCCGTCGTCGCGATAGAGCGACGGAAAGCCGAGCGCAGCCAGGCGCCGGCGATGCAGGCGATGCACGCCGCGCTTGAAGCCGCGGACCATCGTCGCGGCGAGCGCATCGCGCGTGCGTCCGAACGCGCCGACGCCCGGTCGCCAGCCGCCGAGATAGGCCGGCGGGCCGCCGCGCGCCTCGATCACGCAGGGCGAGGGATGCGAGGTCCACCACGGGATGCCGTGGCGCCGCGCGACCGGCCCCGCGACCGGCAGCGTGAAATCGGCGATCAGCAGATCCGGACGCTGCCGCGCGTAGCGCTCGTCCAGCGCGTCGGCGAATGCTTCGAGCAGGTCGAGGCTGCGTTCGAACTGGGCATGCAGGCGCAGCGGATGCGCGCCGACGGGATGCGGCGGATCGGTGATCGCGCGCAGCGCCGCATCGGCGCCCGGCACCACGGCGACGCCGTCGAGCCCGGCGGCACGGATCCTCGCTTGCGCGCCTTCGGTGCTGACGACGGTGACCTCGGCAAGCCCGCGCAGCGCGCGACCGATCGCGAGCACCGGATGCAGGTGGCCCGCGAACGGCGGTGCGAGCAGTTCGATCCGGGGCCGGTTCACGCGAACCCTCGCAGCCACGCGAACTGCGCGCGGGCGGCGTCGACGACGGCGTCGTGATCGAGATAGTCGAGGTGCCCGCAGGCGAGCGACCGCGGTGTCGGGCCATCGCCGGGTCCGAACCAGCGTGCGATGCGGTCGCGATCGCCGCGCAGCGCGGCGCCGTCGATGCCCTGCGGCCAGCGCGGCGCGACCGCGCCGTAGGCGACGACGCGCACCCGCGCGCGGTCCGCGTCGTCGAACGTCGCGACCAGCGCGTCGAGCAGGCTCAATCCGCAACTGCCGGCCAGCAGCAGCGTGCGCGGGGCGTCGTGCAGGCGCGACTGCGCCATCGCGATCGCATCGACACCAAAGGGCGACAGCGAACCGCGCCGTGCCGCCAGCCACTGCCGGCCGTTGGCGAGGCTCGCGCGCAGCAGCGGCACCGCGCGCCAGGGCGGCGCTTCCGCGGGCCACGGAAAATTATGCGGGGCGCAGTCGAGGTCCGGTGCCGCTTCCGCGAGATGGGCGAGCACGCGTCGCTGCGTCGGCGACAGCGCGCAGCGGCCGGGATCGCTCTGCCCGGTGAGGAAGGCGATGCGCGGTCGCGCCGGCGCGCTCACGGACGTCCGCTCACGGCAGCGCCTCGAAGCGATCGTTCGCGTGGACGCGATAGCGGTGCTCTCGCCAGCGGATGCGCGGCACCAGCGCGGCGTGCAGCAGGTGCAGCGGCAGCAGCCATGCGATCAGCAGCGAGGTCGCGGGTTCGGCTTTCGCGCTCGCGCCCGCACAGCCGCGCTGCAGCGCGCGTCGCCCGAGCACGTGCGCGAGTGCGCCGCAGGCGAGCGCGTCCGCGCC
>JAEWNA010000160.1 GCA_023392975.1 Pseudomonadota bacterium
AGGCAGCGGCGCGCTGCCGGCGGGAATGTAGAGGCCGACGCGCGCGATCGGGCGCACCATCCGCGAGCAGCGCACGCCCTCCGCGGTGTCGACCGCGTATTCGCGCACGCCGCCTTCGCGGTGGAAGGCCTCGATGCGGCCGGCGGCATCGACGATGGCGGCGCGCAGCGCCGGATCCAGCGCCGCCTCGGCCGCGTCGAACTCCGCCTCGGAGACCGCGAAGGTCTCCAGCAGCGCGTGGTCGAGCAGGCGCGTGTACTTGCGCAGCGCCGCGTCGCCGTCGGCGCGCACGCGGGCGATGATCTTGCCCACGCCCAGCCGCACCGCGGCGGCCGAGTCCTGGGTCGGGCGTCGCAGCGCAGCGCGCCGTCCGGCCTCGTCGAGGCCGGTCCAGGTGGACAGGTTGAGATCGATCCGGCTCGCCAGCGGCGCCTTCGTCGACGTGTTCATGCCAGCATCCTCTCCACGGGCAGCACCATGAGCCCCCGGGCCCCGGCGCGTTTGAGTTCCTCCAGCCGCTGCCAGGTCATGGCGCCGTGGCACAGCGCCTGCACCGCCACGTCGCCGCCCTCGCGACCGTCGAGCGACATGACGGTGGGCGGTTCGGCATCGGGCAGCAGTTGCAGGACCTGCGGCAGGATCGACCGGGGAGCTTGCAGCATCAGCAGCTTGCTGTCGCGAATCTTCATCACACCGTCGAGACGGCGCAGCAGCAATTCGGCGATCCCCGCGCGGACGTCGGCGAACGGCTCGACCGGCCCGGCCAGCACGGCCTCGCTGTCGAGCACCACCTCCACCGGTTTCAGCCGGTTGGACGCGAGGGTGGCGCCGCTGGACACCAGGTCGCAGACCAGGTCCGCCTGGCCCAGCCGCGGGGCCAGTTCGACCGAGCCGGACATCGTCACCGGGGTGGCGGCGATGCCCCGTTCGGACAGCCAGCGCGACAGCAGCGCCGGGTAGCTGGTGGCGATGCGCGTACCCGGCAGCTGCGCCTGCGGGTCCCAGTCCCAGCCGTCGGGAATGCCGAACATCAGCCGGCAGCGGCCGAAACCGAGCCCGCGCCACTCGCGGAACGGCACCGCCTCGCCGCGGGCGGCGCGGTCGTAGTCCTGCTCCAGCAGCACGTTGCGCCCGACCATGCCGAGGTCGCAGACGCCGTCGGCGAGCAGGCCCGGGATGTCGTCGTCGCGGACCAGCAGCAGGTCCACGGGTAGCGATTCGCCGTAGTAGAAGAGCTTGTCGCGGCTTTCCTGCCAGCTCAGGCCGGCGGCGGCGAGCAGGGCCAGCGCCGGCTCGCTGAGCCGGACGCTTTTCTGGATCGCGATGCGCAGGCGGTCGCGGGTGGAGGTCGCGGGAGCGGGAGACATGGGAAGTCCTTCAGGGGGCGCCGTCGGCGCGACGCCCGGCGCGGGCGCGACGACCGATCGCGAGCCGGTAGCCGCCGGCGCCGCGTTCGATGGTCCGCGCGACGCGGCCGATGGTGGTGACGCTGACCAGGGTTCGGTCGTGGATTTCGCGGTAGGGCACGCCTTCGACCAGCAGTGGCACCACCTTCCAGCGATCGGCCATGGCTTCCAGCTCCGCCGGCGTGCACAGGTCTTCGAGGAAGGCGCGCACGTCCTCGGGCCGGCGCAACCCGGCCAGCGCCGACGCGAGCGCGTCCAACCCGGCCTGGGCGTCGCGTTCGGGCAGCGGCTGGATGCGGTGCTTCATGGCTCGGGGCGGAATGATCAGGCCGGATCGTGTATTAACGTGCTATCACGTTAACTTGCTGCGATGCCGCACGTCAAGCGCCCGGATTCCGTCGCGGCAATGCCAATTCCCGACGCGCGTCGCACTCCGGCCGAAACCGCGCGTGAACGCGGCGCCGGCCGTCACCCCGTCGTTGACCCTGCCGGGGACGCGTGCTAGTCATGCCCGGCCGGTCGCGCACCGCACCGGCACTTCGAGTGCTTCGACTCCCATCGAAAAGGACATGCACATGGATACCGACAAGAAGACGTTCGCGTTCCGGCTTGCCGAGCAGACCCGCAGCCCCGAACAGCCCCGCTGGGACATCCGCGACGGCGTCGCCACCGCCGGCTGCACCGACCCGACGCATCAGGGCGACTACCGCTACAGCACGACGCTCGGACGCGACAACGGCGCCTGGTGCTGAGCGTCCCGCGTCCCCGCAGGTGATCCCGGCACGGCTCGCGATCGTCCGGGATCGCGGCCGGCGAGACGGCGCCCGAACGGCCCGTCCCGCCGGTCGCATCGCCGCCGATCGCATCGCTGCCGATCACGACACGCGTTAGCGCCTTCGCGCCAGGGCGTTCCGTGCCGATCGCGTGCGACGTGAACGTCCTTCGCATCGTCCCTTCCCGCATGCCGTGACCCGCCGCGTCCTCATCGTCACCCATCGCGCCGACCTGCACGCGGACCTCGTCGCCGAACGCATCGCCGCGCGCGACCGTCCCGCCTTCCGGCTCGACCTCGACCGCTTCCCGGTCGACTACGCACTCGACCTGCACTTCCGTGCACCCGCCTGGAGCGGTCACCTGCACCACCGACCGAGCGGCGACACGCTCGCCCTGGCCGACATCGGCGCGGTGTGGACGCGCAAGACCGCCGACTTCGCCTTCGCGAATCCGGACATGGGCCCGCAGGAGCGGGCCTACGCCGTCGAGGAAACGCAGCACGCGCTGTCGGGCCTGCTGTACGGACTGGACGACGTGTACTGGATGAGCCATCCGCTGGCGGTACGCAGCGCGCTGTGGAAGGGCGAGCAGCTCGCACGCGCCGCGCGCATGGGGTTCGACGTGCCGGACACGCTGATCACCGCGTGCGCCGCCAGCGCCATCGCCTTCCACGCCGACGCCGCCGAGGGCATCGTCTTCAAGTGCATGGCCTCGACCGCGCTCGGTGGCGACCAGGTCGCGGAAGGGGACCGCATCAGTGGCGGCCTCGGCACCACACTGATCGGCGCGGCCGAGGCGCCGCTGCTCGAAGCGGTGTCCGAGCCACCCTGCCTGTTCCAGCACCACGTCGCCAAACGCCACGAACTGCGCGTCACCGTGATCGGCGACCGCGTGTTCGCCGCGCGCATCCATTCGCAGGACGACCCGCGCACGCAGCTGGATTTCCGCGACTTCAGCGCGCCGATCCGCTACGAAGCGGAGACGCTGCCGCCGGCGCTGGAAGCACGCTGCCGCGATTTCGTGCACAGCTACGGCCTGCAATACGGTGCGATCGACCTGATCGCCACGCCCGACGGGCGGCACGTGTTCCTGGAGAACAATCCGGGCGGGCAGTGCCTGTTTGTCGAACAGCTCGTGCCGGAACTGCGCATGCTCGACGCCATCGCCGAGCGGCTGATCGCCGGCGCGCACGGCAGGCGCTGAGCGCATGTCCGCGGAGACCCTGCGCGAACGACTGCACCGGCTGCGAATGCACACCGGCGTGCCGACGCTGGTGCTCGCCGCCTCCAACATCGATTCCGGCCTGTCGCCGGCACTGGACGATGCGCTGGCGCGGATCGGTCCCGTACCGCAGCTCGACGTCGTCGTCTGGCTGCATGGTGGCGAAGTCGACGCCGCGCACCGGCTTGCGTTGCGTCTGCACGCCGCGACCGCACGCCTGCGCTTCGTCGTTCCGCATGTCTGCGCCTCCTCCGGCACGCTGATGGCGCTGGCTGCATGCGAAATCCTCACCGGGCCGCTGGCCATGTTCTCGCCGATCGATCCGCATCTCGCCGGCGGCGGCGCAGGCATGCCGGAAGTGCTCTCGTCCGAGGATCTGCGGCGCCTGCCGGAAGCGCTGCAGACGCTGTTCGGCCTGCCGGAAGCGGCGGCGTCCGCGCAGGCGCTTGCGCTGCTCGCCCGGCGCATGTCGCCGGCCACGCTGGCGACCTTCCACCGGACGGCTCTGGCGATGGAAACGAAGGCCGACGCACTGCTCGCCCTGCACGAGCCCTCGCGCGAACGTCGCGAGAGGATCGTCCGGGACCTGCTGCAGGGGCACGGGTCGCACGACGACGCAATCACCGGCGACGAACTGCGCGCACTGGGACTTCCGGTGGTGCGCGATGCCGCGATCGAGGCGCTGGCCTGGGACGTCGCCTGCGCCGTGCGTGCGACGATCGGCCCGGAATCGCGCGCCTCGCTGGCCGACGACTGGCACGATGCCGCCGTCGGCGACGCGGACGTACTCGCGCTGCGCCGACGCACCCGCGGGCGCCGCACGGGCACGTGGCGCACGCACGCAAACGCCGCGGCCTGAGCCGGCGACGCGCCGCGCGGGACGTCAGGCCGATGCGCGCCGAAAGATCAGCACGTATTCGCTGACGGTCGCCGCCGGCCGTTCGACGAGGATCTGCACCAGCTCCCCGCCTTCGGCGGCCTGGTCGTGGATGGCCTGCTCGTAGCCGGCGGACTCGATCCGGCCGGCGCGGTAGACGACGGGGCTGCGCAGGAAACGATAGACGGACACGGGCACTCCTCGCGGGTCGGGAAGGATACGATCGCTCTTGCCGATCGTATCCCCGCGACGCCCCGCCGGCGCCGGATGTGACCGCCGATCAGACCGCCTGTCGGGCGGCGCTCAGCGGCAGGCCTTCGCGCATCGACGCCAGCATCGCGGCGAGGTCGATGTCCAGCGCGCGGTCGCGGCTGAGGAACGGCACCGCCTCGCGGATCGCCGCATGCGCCGCAGCGACCGCCTGGCCGGGATGGAACGGCTCGGCGGCCGCGAGTTCGGCGCGCAACGCCTCGACTTCGATCAGGAACGCGTCGTAACCCGGCGCGCCCGGCAGCGGCCCGCCCTGCACCTTCGCCGCGAGCGCCGCGGCGTCGGCGCGATCGGCGAGGTCGCGCGCGGCGTTGATCATGTCGCGGCGCAGGTCCAGCGCCTGCGCGGCGGTCATCAGCTCCAGCGCCAGCACCTTGCCGAGGTCGTCGACCATCGACAGCACGTGCCGCGCCTCGTTGGCGCCCATCGACACGTGGTCCTCGGCGTTGGCGCTGGTCGGGATCGAATACACCGACGCCGGATGCGCGCGGCTGGCGAGGTCGTTGACGATCGCCGCGGCGGTGTACTGCACGATCATGTAGCCGGATTCGGTCGCATCCTCGTTCCCGATCAGGAACGGCGGCAAGCCGTCGCTGGTCGCCGGATCGACGAGCTTGTTGAGGCGACGCTCGCTGATCGACGCCAGCACCGGGATCGCGGCCTTCACGTAGCTCATCGCCAGCGCCAGCGGCATGCCGTGGAAGTGGCCCGCGGAGATCACCTGCTGTTCCACGTGCTCGGCGCGCGCGTCCGGGAACACCAGCGGGTTGTCGGTGACCGCGTTGAGTTCGATCTCCAGCACGCGCCGCGCCTGCGCGACGGCATCGCGCACCGCGCCGTGCACCTGCGGCACGCAGCGCAGCGAATAGCTGTCCTGCGGCTGGTGCTTCTTGCCGCCGCGGAACGGCTTGAAGCGGCGGTAGAACTTCTCGCGACCGTGGCGCTGGTCGGTCGGCACCCAGTCCCAGCCGATGTCGAAGCCCAGCGCCTGCGCGTCGGCGGTATCCCAGCTCTTCGGCAGCCACGGCCGGAATTTCGGCACCAGGTGATAGGGAATGTCGGCGAGGGTCGAGCCTTCCAGCAACTTGCGCAGGTGCGCGGCCGATTCGACCTGGCCCGGATGCGGACGCAGCGCATGCACCTCTTCGGCGAACGCACCGAGCCGGCCTGCGAAGGCGTCGACGGTCATCGCAGCGGCGAGGTCGGCGGTGTCCAGCCACTCTTCCAGCCGATGCAGCGCGAGCACCCCGCAGGCGAGCATCTGCGCGGTGCCGTTGTTCAGCGCCAGGCCTTCCTTGTACGACAGCGAGACCGGCGCGAGACCGGCGCGCTTCAGCGCTTCGTCGCCGCGCAGGCGTTCGCCGTCGTAAAACGCTTCGCCGCCGCCGAGCAGCACGATGGCGAGGTGCGACAGCGGCGCGAGATCGCCCGACGCGCCCACCGAACCGAGCTGCGGCACCACCGGCACCACGCCGGCGTTAAGCATCGCCGCCAGCGCCTGCAGCGTCTCGACGCGCACGCCGGAGTGGCCGCGCAGCAGCGTGTTGATACGGATGCACAGCATCGCCCGCACGATGTCCGGCGCGAACGGCTCGCCGACGCAGACTGCGTGGCTGATGATGAGGTTGCGCTGCAGTTCCTCGTGCAGCGAACGGCCCGACGGCTTCGCGCCCGGCAATTCATCGCGCAGGGGATGCGCGCCCAGCAGCTTGTCTGCATTGCTGCCGAAGCCGGTGGACACGCCGTAGATGGGCTCCTCGCGCCGCACCTGCTCGGCGAGGAACGCCGCGGCATGGGCGACGTTGCGCAGCGCGCCCTCGTCGAGCATCACCTGCGCGCCGTAGGCGACCTCGACCAGCCTGTCGCGGGTCAGGGAACGGCCGTCGAGACGGATCGGCTTCATGCACGGGCTCCGGTGCGCGGACGCAGCGTCGAGGGGCGGTTTCGGCGGGAACACGGGGTCGCCTCGATCACAGCGTCGTCCTCCCGCCACCGTCGGCGGAGGGCGGCGGCAACGCCGCGTCGAGGACGTTGGCGCGATGGCTCGCGGCGACCGCGCGCAGTTGCTCGCGCTCCACCACCAGGGCGCGCGCGAGATCGCTTTCGGCGATCTCGAACTGCTCGCCGCGTCGCAGGTCCTTCACCGCGACCGCGCCGCGCGCGGCCTCGTCCTCGCCGCGGATCACGACGAAGCGGATGCCGGCACGATCGGCATACTGCATCTGCTTGGCGAACTTGCGCGGTTCCAGCTGGGTTTCCACGTTCAGGCCGGCGGCGCGGAGCTTCTGCGACAACGACAGCGCGTGTTCCAGCCCGGCCTCGTCCATCAGCGACACCAGCACGTCGACCGAACTGTCGGCGCTCGCCACCAATCCGGCCTCGCGCAGCTGCCAGAACAGGCGGGTGAGGCCGATCGAGATGCCGACGCCCGGCAGCTTCGACTTCGTGTAGTGGCTGGCGAGGTTCTCGTAGCGGCCGCCGGAGCAGATCGAACCGATCTCCGGATTCGCGTTGAGCGTGGTCTCGTAGACGATGCCGGTGTAGTAGTCGAGGCCGCGCGCGATCGACAGGTTCAGCGCGAAGCGGCTGTCGGCGACGCCCAGCGCACGCAGCTGGCGCAGCACTTCGCGCAGCTCGGCGCGGCCTTCCTCGAACAGCGGCGTGCCGTCGCCCAGCGCATCGAGCGCGGCCTGCGCGGCATCGTGGCCGGTCGCACGCACGCGCGAGAACGCGAGCAGCGTGTCGGCGGTCTCCAGCGACAGGCCGAAGTCGCCACCGACCAGCGTCTCGCGCACCGCGGCCTCGCCGCGCTTGTCGAGCTTGTCGATCTCGCGCAGCACGGCCGCCTGGCGCTCGCCGTCGGCGATGCCCTGCCCCTCGAAGAAGCCACGCAGCAGCTTGCGGTGGTTGAATTGGATGGTGAACTCGCCGATCGCCAGCCCCTCGAACACCGAGGCGATCACCGCCGGGATCTCGGCGTCGTAGCGCGTGGACAGCGCGTCCTTGCCGATCACGTCGATGTCGCACTGGTAGAACTCGCGGAAGCGGCCGCGCTGGGCGCGCTCGCCGCGGTACACGCGCTGCATCTGGTAGCGGCGGAACGGGAAGACGAGGTCGTGCTCGTGCTCGGCGACGTAGCGCGCCAGCGGCACGGTGAGGTCGAAGCGCATCGCGAGTTCGGGCAGGCCATCCTTGCCTTTGTCGAGCGCGCCGGTCGACTGCAGGAAATAGACCTGGCGCTCGGTCTCGCCGCCGGACTTGGTCAGCAGCACCTCGGTCAGTTCCATCACCGGGGTCTCGACCGGCAGGAAACCGTACCGCTCGAAGGTGCGGCGGATGGTGTCCAGCATCCGCTGGAAGGCGATCTGGTCGCGCGGCAGCAGTTCGAGGACGCCGGGCGGGGTACGCGGCTTGATCAAGCGGGGCTCCGGGGCATGCAGCAGAAGGCGCCAAGTTTACCGGCAGGGCGGGCTCGGCGGCCCGGGTCGAGGGCCGGCCGGGCGCATCGGGCCGGGCTCGCCGGGCATGGGTGGCCCCGGGGTTGCCGAACCGCCCCCGGAGTCCTTACAATTGTCGGCTCGAACGTCGGGGTGTAGCTCAGCCTGGTAGAGCGCTACGTTCGGGACGTAGAAGTCGCAGGTTCAAATCCTGTCTCCCCGACCAACCGATTCAAGAAAACGCCGGCCGCGAGGTCGGCGTTTTCGTTCGTGCCAACCCGTCTCCCCCACCCGGGGCGCTCAACGCGCGCGGGTCAGGAACGGCACCAGCATCGGCACGCGGCGCCGATAGCCCGCATAGGCGCCGGCATCCAGTTCGGTCGACAGCCAGGTTTCCTCCAGCCGCGCCTTCATCCACAGCCCGAACGTGATGATCGCCGCGCCGGCCACGCCGTAGGCGGTCCCTTTCGCGGCCATCGTGGCGTACAGGCTCAGGAGCAGGCCGGTGTAGATCGGATGGCGGACGATCGCGTACGGGCCGGTGTCGACCACGCGGTGATCGGCCTTGGTGGTGATGTTGCCGGACCACAGCGCGCCGAGATGCACCCGCGCCCACCATGCGAAAGCGAATCCGAGGGCGATGAGGCCGACGCAGGCCCATGCCCCGGCCCACGACACCGACCACAATCGCAGCGGGCCGCGATAGCCGTGGGCCGGGATGGCGAAGACGATCAGGCCGACGATCAGGACCAACCGATAGCCGAGTTCGCGGCCGAAGCCGAGCCGGCGATCCGCCGACTTGCGCCAGAACGCGGCCAGCAGCCACGACAGGGTGAACAGCACCCATTCGGACACGATGACGGCAGCGGGATGAAGCATCGCAATCCGATCCTCGCTCGGCGAGGTCCCACCCTAGCACACGTCAACGCCGCGACAGGTTCCGCGTCTGCCCCGCCCCGCGCACCACGAAGCGCTCGATCGTCAGCGACTCCGCGCCCATCGGGCCGTAGGCGTGCAGGCGGGTGGTGGAGATGCCGATCTCGGCACCGAGGCCGAGTTCGCCGCCATCGGAGAAGCGCGACGACGCGTTGACCATCACCACCGCGCTGCGCAGCGCGTGCACGAAGCGCGCCGCGGCGGCTTCGTCGCGGGTGGCGATGACCTCGGTGTGGTCGGAGCCGTGGCGGCGGATGTGCGCAATGGCGTCGTCGAGCGAGTCGACCACCCGCACCGCGAGGATCAGGTCGAGGAATTCGGCGTCCCAGTCGTCGTCGTGCGCGGGCACGGCCCCGGGCATGTGCGCCAGCGCCCGCGGATCGGCGCGCAGCTGCACGCCGCGTTCGGCCAGCATCGCCGCGGCGCGCAGCAGGAAGGCGTCGGCGACGTCCGCATGCACCAGCAGCGTCTCCAGCGCATTGCACACGCCGGGCCGCGAGACCTTGCCATCCAGCAGCAGGTCGAGCGCGAGGTCGAGGTCGGCCGCGGCGTCGACGTAGAGATGGCAGACGCCCTTGTAGTGCTTGATCACCGGCACCCGTGCGTGCTCGGCGACGAAACGGATCAGCCCCTCGCCGCCGCGTGGGATCGCGAGGTCGACGATGTCGTGGAGCTGCAGCAGTTCCAGCATCGTCTCGCGGCGCAGGTCGTCGACCAGCGTGATCGCCGCCGCGGGCACGCCGTGCGCTTCCAGCGCACGCCTGAGCGCACCGCCGATCGCGACATTCGACCTGACCGCCTCCGAACCGCCGCGCAGGAGTACGCCGTTGCCGGCCTTCAGGCACAGCGCCGCGGCATCGGCGGTGACGTTCGGGCGCGCCTCGTAGATCATCGCGACCACGCCCAGCGGCACGCGCACGCGTTCGATCGACAGGCCGTTCGGCCGCGTCTCGCGGCGCGTGACCTGCCCGACGGGATCGGGCAGCGCCGCGACCTCGCGCACCGCGTTCGCGATCGCGGCCAGCCGCACGGGATCGAGCTTCAACCGGTCGAGCATCGCACCGGCGATGCCCTTCGCTTCCGCCGCGCGCAGGTCCTCGGCATTCGCGGCGAGGATGGCCGACGCGTCGGCGTCGAGCGCATCGGCCATCGCGCGCAGGAGCGCGTCCTTGGCGTCGGTGGACAGCACCGCGACGGCCTGCGCCGCCTCGCGGCAGGCCAGTGCCTGCGCCCGGATCGTCGAATCGCTCATTCGCTCGCTTCCTTCTTCGGCGCGCCCAGCAGCGACAGATCGTCGCGGTGGATGATGACGTCGCCGTAGTTGTAGCCGAGGATCGCTTCAATCTCCTGCGAACGTCGACGGACGATGCGGCGGATGTCGGCCGCGGAGTACTGGGTCACACCGCGCGCGATCGGCGCCGCGTCGGGCGCATCCGCGCGCAGGATCGAAACCACATCGCCGCGCCGGAATTCGCCATGGGCGCCCGACACACCGATCGGCAGCAGCGACGCCCCCTTCTCGACCAGCGCGGTCGCAGCGCCGGCATCGATGAGCAACGCTGCATCCGCGTCGATCGGTGCGTGCCGCAGCCAATGCTTGCGCGCGGCGATGCGACTGCGGCCGGCGACAAGTCGCGTGCCGATGAGGCGATCCTCCGTGAGCGCATGCACGGTCTCGACCCGCGTACCGTTCATCAGCACCGTGTCGATGCCCGCGGCCGCCGCACGCTGTGCCGCCACGACCTTCGTTCGCATCCCGCCCGTCCCCACGGCGCTCCCGGCACCGCCCGCCATCGCGAGGATGTCCTCGCCGATCTCGGTCACGGCCAGCACCGGGCGCGCATCGGCATGCTTGCGCGGGTCGCGATCGTACAGGCCGTCGATGTCGGTGGCGATGAACAGGACGTCGGCGTCGATCAGCGCAGCGACGATCGCGCCGAGCGTGTCGTTGTCGCCGAGCTTGAGTTCGTCGACCGAGACGGTGTCGTTCTCGTTGACGATCGGCAGCGCGCCGCGGCGCAGGAGTTCGCGCAGCGTGGCGCGGGCGTTGAGATAGCGGCGACGGTTGCGTACGTCGTCGTGGGTCAGCAGCACCTGCGCGACCGGGCGATCGAAGAAGCCCTGCCAGAACGCCATCAGTTTCGCCTGACCCAGCGCGGCCAGCGCCTGGCGCTCGGCCATCGCGGCACCGGGCTTCGGCGCGGCATGGAGGATGCCGCGACCCGCGGCGACCGCGCCGGAGGACACGATCACGACCTCGCGTCCCTGCCCCTGTGCGGCGCGCACGAACGCGGCGAGGTGTTCGGCGTTGCGCGGCGTCAGCCCGCCCTCGCCCGCCAGCAGACTGCTGCCGACCTTGAGCACGGCGCGCCTCCAGGCGGGCAGCGGTTGTTCGGCGAAGGTGGCGGGCGTGGTCATCGCGGGCTCACATCGCGGCCAGACGCGCCTTCAGTACATCGAGCCGCAATGCCGCAGCCGCGCCGGGGGAAATGCGCGCGGCGAGGCTGGCGTCGGGATCGCCCGCGGACCAGCGCGCGGGATCGGCGGCCTGCCGGTAGGCATCGCGGAACGGCACGCCCTGGCGCGCGAGGTCGACCGCGAGATCGGTCGCGTACATCGATGGATCGAGCGCGGCGCGCATCGCGTCAGGCTTCCATTCGAGGTTGCGCAGCAGGTCCGGCAGCAGTTCCAGCGCGCCGAGGCCGCGACCGAAGGCGTGGAAGATCGCACCCTTCGAGAACTGCAGGTCGCGGTGATAGCCGGACGGCAGCGACAGCAGCTGTTCGATCTCGCTGCGCGCGGCGGCGACGCTGGCGTAGCTGGCGCGCATCAGTTCGACCACGTCGGGATTGCGCTTGTTCGGCATGATCGAACTGCCGGTCGTGTACTGCGCCGGCAGCGCGACGAACGCGAATTCGGCGCTGGTGAACAGGCTGAGATCCCAGGCGAGCCGACGCAGGTCGAGCAGCGCCGAGCCCAGCGCCTCGACCGCGGCGATCTCGAATTTTCCGCGCGACAGCTGCGCGTACGTCGCGGACAGCTGCAGCCGGCCGAAGCCGAGCGCTTCGGTCACGTGATCGCGATCCAGCGGCAGGTTGACGCCATAGCCGGCGGCGCTGCCCAGCGGATTGGCGTCGACCCATGCCAGCGTATCCCGTGCACGCTGCGCATCGTCGATGAAGCCTTCCGCCCATGCCGCCCACCACATGCCCAGCGACGACACGACCGCGCGCTGCAGGTGCGTGTAACCGGGCAGCGGCACCGACGCCTCTGCCTCGGCGCGCGCCAGCGCGACCTGCGCGCTCTCGATGCACAGCGCCTTCAGCCGCGCGAGACGATCCTTCAGCCACAGCCGCGTCGCGACCAGCACCTGGTCGTTGCGGCTGCGGCCGGTGTGGATCCTGCGGCCGGCGTCGCCAAGCCGGTCGATCAGGCGCGCCTCGATCGCCGAATGGCCGTCCTCGAAGCGTTCGTCGAGCACGAAGTCGCCGTTGCGGAAATCCTCGGCGAGGTTGGTCAGCTCGACGTCGATGCCCGCCAGTTCGTCCGCGGCGAGGATGCCGATGCGTAGCAGGCCGTGCGCGTGCGCGCGGCTGGCCTCGATGTCGAACAGGAAGAATTCGCGGTCGAGCACGACGTCCTCGCCGGCGAGGAAGCGCTGGATGCGGTCATCGACCTGCACGCCGGGTTTCTGCCACAGGAGACCGCTCATGGAGTTGTCCTCAGAAAATCGACCACGCTGATCGACGGAACATGCGGAACGAAAGCACCGTCATCCTCGCGCATGCGAGGACCCAGGCTCGATGGGCGATCATGTTTGGGTCCTCGCTTGCGCGAGGATGACGGCACATGGGTCATGCGCGAAGCGGAAAGCGTGCTCACAGTGGGATCCCCGCCATCTCGTCGAACCCGAACGCCAGGTTGAGATTCTGCAGCGCCTGCGTGGCCGCGCCCTTCAGCAGGTTGTCCTCGGTGGCGACGACGACGAGGCGGCGACCGTCTTCCGACAGCGCGAAGCCGCCGAGATCGGCGTGATGCTTCCCGGCGATCTCGCTCACCCACGGCGCATCGTCGACTACGCGCACCAGCGGCTCGCCGGCGTACGCGTCGCGGTAGCGCGCGAGGACGGCGTCGCGGGTCGTCGCCTCGCGCAGCGGCAGGTTCGCGGTGATCGTCAGGCCGCGGAAATGCGGCGCGACATGCGGCATGAACTCGACCGGATGGCCGAGGTGCCGCGTGACCTCGCGCTCGTGCACGTGGCCGGTCAGCGCGTACGGCATCAGGTTGTCGCGCAGTTTCTCCGGATCGTTCTTGTCCGACGGCGTGGTGCCGGCGCCAGAATAGCCGGACACGCCGAAACACTGCACCGGGCCAGCGAGGTGGCCGCGCATCGGCGCCACCGCCAGCTGCATCGCGGTGGCATAGCAGCCGGGATTGCTGATCCGGCGCTGGCCTCGGTACGTGCCGCGGGTGAGTTCGGGCAGGCCGTAGTACCAGGTGTCGTCGAAGCGGTAGTCGGCGGAGAGGTCGACGATGACGGGGTCGATGCCGGCCGCATCGAACGCCGCCACACAGTCCGCGGCCTTGCCGTTGGGCAGCGCCAGCACCACCGCGTCGGCGCCAAGCGTCGGCAGGTCCTCGTGCGACGGGGCGGTGTAGCGCAGGTCGCCGCCGATGCCGCCGTGATGATCGGGCATGTGATCGGCCACGCGCTCGCCTGCGCGCTCGCGCGAGCTGACGAAATGCAGGACGAAGCGCGGATGCGCGGCGATGAGGCGGATCAGCTCCGCGCCGACGTGGCCGCGGGCGCCAACGATGCCGACCCGGATCGGTGCGACGTCAGTCATGGGAGGAGGCATGTGAAGGAGCTTCCAGTTTCGCGCGCAGGTTCGCGGCGACTGCCGGCCACCCCGCGCGCAGGATCGAAAAGACGTGGGTGTCGCGCAGCGTGCCGTCGCGGTGGCGCATGTGCGCGCGCAGGATGCCGTCGCGTTGTGCGCCGAGGCGCTGGATCGCCGCCTGCGAGCGTAGGTTCTCGTGGCTGGTCTCGAACGTCACCGATTCGCAGCCAAGCGCATCAAAGGCATGGCCGAGCAGCAGCCGCTTGGCCTCGGTGTTGAGCGCGGTGCGCTGCACGCGCGCCGCATACCAGGTGTAGCCGATCTTCAGCCGCGGCACGCCGCGATCGATGTCGTAGAAGCGCGTGCTGCCGACGAGATCGCCGGCGGCATCGAACACCGCGAACGGGAGTGCGCTGCCCGCATCGCGCTGCGCCAGCGCCGCGGCGATGTAGGCCTCGGCCTCTCCCGGATCGGGGCCGGGCACGCTGGTGAAGCGCAGGGTCCACAGCGCGCCGTCGGCCGCTGCGGCGCGCAGGGCGTCCGTATGGTCCTCGCGCAGCGGCGCCAGTCGCACGTGGCGACCAATCAGCGTCGGCGTGGACCACGCCGTGCTCATGCGCGATCCACCAGGGTCGCCGGGCGCTGCCGGCAGTGTTCGAGACAGGCGCGGATGACCTCCAGTCCTTCGCGGCCGATGTCGCCGAGGCCATACCAATACGCGCGCCACTGCGGCTGCTTGATGCAGCCGTCGGCCTCGGCGTCGTAGAAAGCGTTGACCTGGTTGCCGTGGCGCGAACGCCAGAACAGCCGCGGTTCGGCCTCGCGCATCAACTGCCACACCGCGCGACCGAGGCCTTCGCCCTGCGCCTCGTCGAGCACCGCGAACTTGTCGAGATAGGGCACGCCGTCCTCCAGGGTCAGCACCACCGCGGCGCGGTAGTTCTCGCTGACCCAGGCGCGATGCAGCGTCGTGCGCTCGAAGTAGTCCGCGACCAGAGTGCGACCGAACGCGGACTCGATCAGCGCGCGCAGCCGCACAGTGTCCAGCGCATCCCAAGCGCGCGCTTCCAGCACGCGCTCGCCGCGGCGCACCAGCGTGCCCGACCCCTTGTGTGTGAACAGCTCCTTCGCGAGTTCGTCCGGGCGCGTGATCGACACCGACGACGACAGCGGCAGCGTGTCCAGCAGCGCCTTGATCTGCTCGATCTTCACGCGCATGCCGCCGTTGATCCACGGCTGTGCCATCAGCGCGTCGTACTCGGTCGAGAGGTTGATCGAGTCGATGACCTTGCCATCGCCGTCGAGCAGGCCGCCGGTGCCGGTGAGGAACACGATCTTGTACGGCTGCAGCCTCTGCACCAGCTCGTTGGCGGCGAAGTCGGCGTTGACGTTGAGGATCTGCCCGCCGGCGGTCTCGCCGAGGCTGGCGATCACCGGGATCGACCCGGCCTGCAAGCTGGCGTGGATCGGCGCGAGATCGACGCGCTTCACTTCGCCAACCAGACCGTAGGTGTCGCGGTCGAGGTAATCGGCCTCGAACACGCCACTCACGATCGAGGTCGCGCGCGCGTCGCGCGCCTGCAAGGCCTCGACCAGCTTGAGATTCTGCACGTGGAAGACCTTGCGCACGATTGCGAGCGCTTCCGGCGACGTCACGCGCAGGCCGTTCACGGTCTGCTTCTCGATCCCGGCCGCCGACAACATCTCGTCGAGCTGCGGGCCGGCGCCATGGATCACGATCGGCGTCAGGCCCACGTCCTGCAGGAACGCGAGCGACGAGGTCAGCGCATCGAGATCGTCGCGCAGCACCGCGCCGCCGACCTTGACCACCGCGAAGCGCGCGGCGTCGAGCTGCGAGAACCGCTTGAGGTACTGCGAGATCTCCTTCGCGCCGCCCATGCTCGAGAGCAGGCGAACGATGGTCTGACGGGTCTGGGGGTCGTGGACCCCGGATTCGGGCAACAGGTTCATGCCGCTTGGATACCGGAAAGGATGCGGACGATCGACGCGGTGTAGCGCTCGAGGTCATCGAGCGCGACCCATTCGTCGGCGGTGTGGGCCTGGGCGATGTCACCGGGGCCGTAGACGATCGCGGTCATGCCCGCGGCCGAGAACAGCGACGCTTCGGTCCAGAAATCGACGGCGTTGCCGATCGGCAGGTCGAGTGCGTCGGCGAGGTCGCGCGCGGCGAGGCGGCGGTTTTCGGCATCGGCCACGTCGCCGCCGGGCAGCGACGGCCCCCGGAAGGTTTCCTGGTAGCGCTCCAGCGTGCCCGGCGCGGCGCAGGCGCCGAACTGCGCGTGCAGGTCGTCGATGCCGTGCGACGGCAGCGGCCGGAACCCGAAACGCACTTCGGCGCTGGGCGCGATCACGTTCGCCTTGATGCCGCCCTCGACCTTGCCGATGTTGAACCGCAATCCGGTGAGCCCCCCGAAGCGGCGATGCGCCTCGCCCTCGACGATGTCCAGCGCCTTCGCGCCCCAGCGCATCGCGTGGTGCAAGGCATTGCTCTGGATCGCGTTCGCGCCGGAGGCATGGCCCGCCGCGCCGCGGAACTTCAGCAGCACCGAGCTGATGCCGCGATGCGCGATGATCGCCTCGCAGCGCGTGGGCTCGGCGACGATCGCTTCGCGGAATCCATGCTCCGATGCGAGGAAGCCGGCGATGCAGCGCGCGTCGTTGGCCTCCTCGTCGGTCGTGAACAGGAATGCCGCATCACCGGTCGTGCGCTGCGCCGCGACGATCAGGCCCGCGGCGGCACCCTTGATGTCGCAGGCACCGAGGCCAATCGCGCGGTCGTCGGTCACGCGCAACCGCAACGGGTCCGCGGTCCACGCTTCGGACGACGGCACGGTATCGAGATGCACGTTGAACACCCGGCCCGGCTTGCCGCGGACGGCGAGCAGAGATACCGCGCCGTCGCCGTGATCGGTGACGGTGCAGTCGAAGCCCGGCAGCTGCGCGCACAGATAGCCGAAGATGCCGCCGGCCGGCACGATCGTCCGCGGCGGATTGCGGGTGTCGAAGCCCACCAGGGCTTCGAGGTGCCTGAGGATTTCGTCGCGCATGTCGTTCGCCGCCGTCGCGCTCATTGCGCGCCGTTGACTTCGGCCCAGAGCGTGCTGCTCATGCCGAACAGCTTGATGAAGCCCTCGGCTTCCTCCACGCCCCAGTCCGCCGACTGCGCGTAGGTCGCGCCCTTGGCATTGAGGATGTGCGGCGAACGCACGGCCACTGCATCCACGCGGCCGCCGCGGGTCTCCAGCACCACCTCGCCGTTGACCATGCGCTGCGAGGAGGCGAGGAAGGCCTCGAGGTCGGTCTTCAGCGGATCGTGCCAGAAGCCTTCGTACACCAGCTCCACCCACTTGCGCGCGACATCGGGCTTGAAGCGGTTCTGCTGCTTGGTCAGCACCGCCTCCTCCAGCGCGCGGTGCGCGGCGAGCAGCGCGACCAGGCCCGGCGCTTCGTACACGATGCGGCCCTTCAGGCCGATCGTGGTGTCGCCGGTGTACATGCCGCGGCCCACGCCGTAGGGCGCGAACATGGTGTTGAGACGCGCCAGCAGCTGCGCGCCGGCCATCGCGTTGCCGTCGATCGCCACCGCCTCGCCTTCGACGAAACGCACGGTCACGAGCAGCACTTCGTCCGGCCAGCTGCGGCGCGGCGCGCACCAGCCGCGCGCACCGTCGCCGGGCGCTTCCCACGTGTCGATCTCGCCGCCGGACAGGGTCACGCCCAGCAGGTTCTCGTTGATGGTGTAGGCCTTCTGCTTGGCGCGTACGCCGAAGCCGCGTTCTTCGAGGTACTTCTGCTCGTAGGCGCGGGTCTGCGTGTGCTCCTTCTGGATTTCGCGGATCGGCGCGACGATGCGGAAATCACCGCTGGCCTTCACTGCCAAGTCGAAACGCACCTGGTCGTTGCCCATGCCGGTGCAGCCGTGCGCGATCGCGTTCGTGCCCAGCTCGCGCGCCCGCGCGAGGCTGGCGTCGACGATGAGGTAGCGGTCGGAGACCAGCAGCGGATACTGGCCCTGGTAGGCCTCGCCGGCGCGCACGAACGGCTTGACGAAGCCGTCCCACAGCGCGGGGCCGCCGTCGACGGTGACGTGGGAGGCGACGCCGAGTTCCTGCGCGCGCGACTCGATGTAGGCGCGTTCGTCGGCATCGACGCCGCCGGTGTCGGCGAACACGGTGTGGACGTTCCAGCCGCGCTCCTTGAGGTAGGGCACGCAGAAGCTGGTGTCGAGGCCGCCGGAGAAGGCGAGGACGATGTCGTGGGATGCGTTCATGGGAAGGGGCGATTCGTGGGAGAGGGTCATTGGTGCGCGAGCGCGGCCATCACCGCCTTCTGCACGTGCAGGCGGTTCTCGGCTTCGTTCACGGCGATGCAGTACGGCGCGTCCATCACCGCGTCGGTGGCCTTCACGTTGCGGCGCAGCGGCAGGCAGTGCGAGAACACGGCGGCGTTGGTCAGCGCCATCTTGCGTTCGTCGACCATGAAGTGCTTGAACCGGTCGCGGATGGGCTTCTCCGGCGCCCAGTTGCCGAAGTACGGCAGCGCGCCCCAACTCTTGGCGTAGACCACGTCGGCGCCGGCGTAGGCGCTGTCGATGTCGTGGCTGACGGTGAGCGAGCCGCCGCTCTCGGCGACGTTCTGTTCGGCCCAGTCCATGTAGCGCTCGTCGAGCACGTAGTCCGGCGTGGGGCACAGCAGGGTCACGTCCATGCCCAGGCGCGTGGCGATGGTCAGCGCGGAATTCGCGACCGCGGTGTTCAGCGGCTTCGGATGGTAGGTCCAGGTCAGGACGTACTTCCTGCCGCGCAGGTCATGGGTGCCGAAATGTTCCTGCAGCGCCAGCGCATGCGCCAGCTCCTGGCAGGGATGGGTGATCGTCTCCATGTTGATGACCGGCACCGTCGCGTACTTCGCGAACGACTTCAGCACGCGGTCCTCGCGATCGACCGACCAGTCGACGAACTTCGGGAAGGCGCGCACGCCGATCAGGTCGACGTAGCGGCTGAGCACCTTCGCGACCTCGGCGATGTGCTCCTCGGTGTCGCCGTCCATCACCGTGCCGAGGTCGAACTCGATCGGCCAGGCGTCCTTGCCCGGGGCCAGCACCACGGCATGGCCGCCGAGGTGGAACGCACCCAGCTCGAAGCTGGTGCGGGTGCGCATCGACGGGTTGAAGAACACCAGCGCGATCGACTTGCCCTTGAGCTGGTCGCCCAGGCGGTTGCGCTTGAACAGCGCGGCCTGGGTGAGCACGGCATCGAGTTCGTCGCGGCTCCAGTCCTGGGTGTTCAGAAAGTGCTTCATGGCGGGTCTCGGGAGGGGAAGGAGGAAAGCCGGAAACGAAACAGGCCCGGCGGTGGGCCGGGCCTGATCGGTGGACGCTGCGTCGTGGAACTGCGTAGACGACGGGACCGGATCACCCAGCGGACATGTGGGGTTCCGGTCGGCGCGCGCGCGAGGTCATGCCGGAGGCCATCCGGGCACTGGTCGTCGACAGGGGCTGCGCGCTGCACATAGGGCGCGAATGCTCGCACGCGGGGCGCACGGGCGCAAGCGGTCAGCGCTTCTCGGCCGGGGGCATGTCGGGGACGACGATGATCCTGATCCGCAGGCGCTTGCCGGGATCGACCGGCAACCGCGACCGGTACCGCACCCCGCGATGGATGTAGTCCACGTCGTAGCCCACGACCCGCTGGAACTCGCGGTCCACGCGGACCGTGCGGCAGTTGCGCTTGCTCGGGGTCAGGCCGGACGCCTCCGCCGGATGCTCGCAATCCTCCTCGGTGGCCTTGGCGTGCAGCGTCTGGTGCACCGGCTCGACGTGCAGGACCTGGGCGTATTCGACGCGGATGTTCGGGGTGACGCCTGCATCCTGCGCCCTCGCGATGGCGGGCAGACACGACAGGAGGCAGAGCAGCAGGGGCAGGGGGAGGAAACGCATCGGACTGGCGAGTGTAGGCGCGACCCGGAGGCGCTGGCTGAATGTCGGCTGTCGTGGCGGGAGCGGGACGGCTAGAATCGGGTCGACGCCCCCGCGACGGATCGACGATGCCCCTGCAGCTCCACAACAGCCTGACCCGCAAGGTCGAGGCCTTCGCACCCCTCGACCCGGCCGCGGGCCCGACGCTCTACCTGTGCGGCCCCACGGTCTACAACTACGTCCACATCGGCAATGCCCGCGGCCCGGTGGTGTTCGGGGTGCTGGCCGCCCTGCTCCGCCGCCGCTACGGCACGCTGCGCTATGCCCGCAACATCACCGACGTCGACGACAAGATCAACGCCGCGGCCAAGGAACTGGGCGTGCCGATCGCCGCCATCACCGACAAGTACGCGGCCGCCTATCGCGAGGACATGGCCGCACTGGGCGTCTCCGGGGACTTCGCGCCGAACATCGAGCCGGCCGCCACCGCGCACATCCCGCAGATGATCGCGATGATCCAGCGCCTGATCGACCAGGGCCATGCCTACGCCGCCGAAGGCCACGTGCTGTTCGCGGTGGACACCTTCGCCGAGTACGGCAAGCTATCGCGCCGCGATCCCGAGGAAATGCTGGCCGGCGCCCGCGTCGAGGTCGCCCCCTACAAGCGCAACGCCGGCGACTTCGTGCTGTGGAAGCCCTCCACCGACGATCTCCCCGGCTGGGACTCGCCCTGGGGCCGCGGCCGCCCCGGCTGGCACATCGAATGCTCGGCGATGGCCGAGGCCCACCTGGGCGAGACCATCGACATCCACGCCGGCGGCAACGACCTGATGTTCCCGCACCACGAGAACGAGGTCGCGCAGAGCGAGTGCACGCACAAGTGCGCGGACGGCGCGCACAAGACCTTCGCGCGCTGGTGGATGCACAACGGCATGCTGAACTTCGACGGCGGCAAGATGGCCAAGTCGGTCGGCAACATCCAGCGCGTGCACGAACTGGTACAGCGGTATCCGCCGGAGGCCCTGCGCTACGCACTGCTGTCGGCGCATTATCGTCAGCCGCTGGAGTGGTCGGATGCGCTGGTCGAGCAGTCGACCAGGACGCTGGATCGGTTGTATCGGACCTTGGAAGCCCTGTCAGAAGTCGATGCAACACCCAGAATCCCCGAAAGCATCGAAAGCGCGCTTGATGACGACTTGAACACGCCGCAGGCGCTGGCGGAAATCGCATCAATTGCCGGCAAGGCACGCGGGATGTTCGGCCCGCCCGGCGGCCCGGGCGTCGAGCGCACCGCAGATTCCCTGCAAAAATTGCGCGAAGTAAAGTCCGCACTGCTCGGCGCCGGCCTTGCCCTCGGCCTGCTGCAGCAGGCGCCCGAGGCTTGGTTCGCCCGCGGCGCCTCCGGCGACGACGACGCCCGCATCCAGGCACTGGTCGACGAACGCAACGACGCGAAGAAGTCCCGCGACTTCGCCCGCGCCGACGCCATCCGCAAGCAGCTGGCCGACGAGGGCATCCTGCTGGAAGACACACCGCAGGGCGTGCGCTGGAAGCGGGCCTGAAATCACTCGCCGACAACTTGTCCAGACCCGGAGGGCGACGCGCAGGAGGCGCGTCGTTTTCCGACCGAGCCATGGATGGCGAGTCGGAAAATCCCGGCCGCGGATCCGCTAGCGGGTTCGCTTCGTCGGGGGAAGGCCCTTTTCTTTGGTTCGTTTCTTTGACTCGCGCCATGCGCTCGCCCCTTCGGGGCCGGCTTTGCCGTTCGGGCGCGCTTCGCGCGCCGCGTGGGCCAGCAAAAGAAATGAACCCGGCCGCACAGCGGACGGAACGCTCTGGACGCACGGACGACATCCGTCGCGGCTTCCGCCGCTCCTACAATAGTCAGCGATGACCACCTTCCCCCTCGAACCCACTGCCACCGCCGCCCAGGCCGCTATCCGCGACGAGTTCGCGTTCTTCGGCGACTGGTCCGAGCGCTACCAGTACCTGATCGACCTCGGCCGCAAGCTGCCGCCGATGGACGACGCCCTGAAGACCGAGGAACACCGCCTGCACGGCTGCCAGTCGATGGTGTGGATCGTCGCCGACGGCGATGCGTCGCGGCTCGACTTCACCGCCGCCAGCGACTCGGCGATCGTCTCCGGGCTGATCTACCTCGCCCTGCGCGTGTATTCCGGCCGCAGCGCCGAGGAAATCATCGCCACCGAGACTCGCTACATCGCCGACATCGGTCTGGCGAAACACCTCTCGCCGACCCGCAACAACGGCCTCGCCGCACTGCTGGCCTTCATCAAGGCCCGCGCGCAGGCCGCCCGCGACGCCGCGGCCTGAGCCGGCCGCGATGACCGAGGCCAGGCCCGGCACGCTCGCACCGGCCTCGCCGCTGCGCAGCCGCGCGTTCGCGGCGCTGATGGCCTACCGGCTGTTCACGATCCTGTCCTACCAGATCGTGGCGGTGACGGTGGGCTGGCATGTGTACGAACTGACCCGCGACCCGTGGAAGCTCGGTCTCGTCGGGCTGGCCGAAGTCGTGCCCTTCTTCGCGGTGGCGCCCTTCGCCGGCTATCTGGTCGACCACCTGCCGAAGCGGCGACTCGGCATCATCGCCTGCCTGGGGCTGGCGATCACCCCGGCGCTGCTGCTGGCGATCTCGCAGGACTGGCTGTTCGGGCACGCCTCGGTCAAGCACGCGCAGGTGTGGATGATCTACGCCTCGATCGTGTTCACCGGCGCGGTCCGCTCCTTCCTCGGCCCGGTCTACAACACCCTTTTCGCCCGTGCGCTGCCGCGCGACCAGTTCACGCGCGGCGCCAGCATCGGCGCTGTGGTCTTCCAGGCGGCGCTGGTGCTGGGCCCGGCCATCGGCGGCGTGCTGATCGGCGTGGCCGGCAAGGGCACGGCTTACGCGACCGGCATCGGTGTCGCGCTGGCCGCCGCGGGCGCCCTGTTCGCGCTGCGCGTGAGCGAGCCGCCACTGGCGCAGACCCGCAGTCCGATCTTCGCCAGCATCCACGAGGGCCTGCGCTTCGTGTTCTCGCAGCAGGTGATGCTCGGCGCGATGGCGCTGGACATGTTCTCGGTGCTGCTCGGCGGCGCAGTGTCGATGCTGCCCGCCTTCATCAAGGACGTCCTGCACGCCGGCCCGGACGCGCTGGGCTTCCTGCGCGCGGCGCCCGCCCTGGGGTCGGTCTGCATCGCGCTGTGGCTCGCGCGGCATCCGCTGGAACGCAACGCCGGCCGCACCCTGCTGCTGGCGGTGGCCGGCTTCGGGATCTGCACGATCGCCTTCGCGCTGTCGCGCCACCTGCTGCTGTCGTTCGTCGTGCTGCTCGCCTACGGCGTCTGCGACGGCATCTCGGTGGTGATGCGCTCGACCATCCTGCAGCTGGTCACGCCCGACCACATGCGCGGCCGGGTGTCGTCGATCAACAGCATCTTCATCAGTTCGTCGAACGAACTGGGCGCGTTCTACGACGGTCTCATGGCGCGCATGTTCGGCCTGATCCACGCGGTCGTCATCGGCGGCTGCGTCACCCTCGGTGTGGTCGGCATCACCGCCTGGCGCGCGCCGAAGCTGAGGCGGCTGGACCTGCGGGAACTGCACTGACGGCCGCACGTTTCCGGCCACGAAAAAGCCCCGCCGGAGCGGGGCTTTTTCATTGGCGGATCGCCGGCGGGAATCAGTCGCCCTGCTGCTTCTGCAGGTGTTCCCAGCGCTCCTGCTCGTCGATCGTGCGCTCGGCGGTGAGGCGGGCCTCCAGCCGGTGCAGGCCGATCTCCTCGCCGGAGTCGACGCTGTAGCCGTATTCGCCCGAGTCCACGCGCTTGAGCGTGCTGTCGATCTTGCCGATCAGCTTGCGGTAGCGGTCGCGGGTACGCAGTTCCAGCGAGTTCTCGGTCTCGCGGGTGGCGCGCTCGGCGTCGTCGCCGACGTCGCGCACTTCGTCCTTGAGGTTTTCGATGGTCTGCTTCGACTCCTCGATCAGCTCGGCGCGCCAATCCAGCAGCCGCTGACGGAAATACTCCAGTTGCAGCGGACTCATGTACTCCTCGTCCACGCTCGGCTTGTAGCCGGCGGGCAGGATCGGCCGACCGGTGGCTTCGTCGACCTTGTACGCCACGACCTTGGCCTGGGTCCGCGGCGCCGGGGCCGCGGGACGCGAGGTCACGGCCACCGCAACCTTGCCGGCGGCGGGCCGGGGCGCACCGACGGCGGTCTTCTTCGGCGGATCGTTGGGATTCGGCAGCGGACCCGGCACCGGGGGCTTGGGCGGCTTCGGCGGCGGGCTCGGTGGCTTCGGGATGGGCGGCGGCGCCGGGGTGGGCGTCGGCGTTGGCGGCGTGGCCGGCTTGCCGGTGCCCGCAGGCGCCGACTTCACCGGCTTGGACGCGGAGGCCTTCGCGGGCGGCGCCTTGGCCTTGGCGGCGGCGGCCGGTTTCGCGGCAGGCTTGGCCGCGGACTTCACGGCAGGCTTCGAGGCGGCCTTCGCGGCCGGCTTCGGCGCGGGCTTGGCCGGTTTCGCGGCGGGCTTGGCCGCGGGCTTCGCGACCTTCTTCGCAGCGGGCCTGGTCTTGGCGGCGGCCGGTTTCGCGGCCGGCTTCGGCGCGGGTTTCTGGGCCGCCTTCGCGGCCTTCTTCGCGGGCGCCTTCGCGGCCGGTTTGGCTGCCGGCTTCGCGGCCTTCTTCGCGGGCTGCTTCACGGCCTTCGCGGCCTTCTTCGCGGGTTTTTTCACTGCCACGTCGCGGAATCCTCGTTTCTTCCCTTGAGGCGGGAAAGCGGGCTGTTATACCCTGCAAAGACGGCAGCGGCAACCTCGCATTCCCGCGAAGTTGCGGGCCGCAATCCCCCGCCGGACCGGACCTCCTTGATCGACCGTCTGCTGATCGCCGCGCTCCGCTTCTACAAACGCTGGGTGAGCCCGCTGCTGGGACAACGCTGCCGGTTCGTGCCCACCTGTTCGGAGTATTCGATGGAGGCGATCGGCCGGTTCGGGGCCCTGAAGGGCAGCTGGCTGACCGTCCGTCGGCTGTCGCGCTGCCATCCACTGTGCCCGGGCGGCCACGACCCCCGGGCCCCCCCCCCCCCCCCCCCCCCCCCCCCCCCCCCCCCCCCCCCCCCCGTTCCCATCCCCGGTGCAATCCGCGTCGATTCCGTCCTGTACTTTGCCGGTGTGGTCCCGGCGATGGCGCGGAAGTGGCGGATGAAGTTGACGGGATCGGAATAGCCG
>JAEWNA010000180.1 GCA_023392975.1 Pseudomonadota bacterium
GCGCAGCGGCGCGAGCGCCTGCTCCACCGGCAGCGACTCGCGTCGCGCGACGCGGCTGCCCGCGGCCAGCACGAACGGCCCGTTGCCCTGGGCGAGGAACACGAACCGGTCCGGCAGGTAGGCCGCCTGCAGCGCCGGCGGCGGCGCCAGCGCCACCGGGCTGCGCAGCCGCCAGTCGCGCGCCGACATCGGCGCGGTCAGCACCTAGTCCTCGTTGTCCACCAGCAGGCCGCCCAGGCGCAGCCGGAAC
The DNA here is from genome assembly GCA_023392975.1 of Pseudomonadota bacterium. Lineage (GTDB taxonomy): Bacteria > Pseudomonadota > Gammaproteobacteria > Xanthomonadales > Xanthomonadaceae > Lysobacter_I. Next base: position 251 of record JAEWNA010000180.1, read on the forward strand.
ACCAGCGTGCGGCCCATCGGCACCCAGCCGGTGGCGTCGTCCGCGGCCCCGCCCGGATGCGCATCGACGATCACGTCGGCGGTGACGTTGTCGGCGCCCAGACCGATCCCGATGCGGCCCACCGGCAGCGTCGCCGGCAACCGGTAGCGATAGACCTTGCCCTTGCCGAATTCGTCCGCCGCCTCGCCCTCGAACGTCGCCGTCGCCCGCCGCCACTGCGGCACGGAGGCGCCAGCGCGCAGCCGCCGCGCCGTGACCTGCAGCCCAGGTAGCGGATCGCCGTCGAGCTGGCGCAGGCGCAGGTAGCGCAGCGGCGTCGACGGCAGCGCGATGTCGCGCCGCTGCAGCATCGCGCCGCCCTGGTGCAGCGACACCACCGCCGCGGCGTCGACCAGCGACTGCCAGTGTTCGAGGTCGTCGCTGCCGTCCACCGCGAAGCGGGCGCGGGTATCGCCGCGTTCGGGCCAGCGCAGTTCGAGCCGGTCGACCGTCGCGGGCCGGTTCGGGTCGCGGTTGAGGTCGGCGTCCAGCACGTAGTCGATGAAGTCCTGCGGCGTGGACGACGCGGCCACGTTCGCCTGCAGCAGGTGCAGGCGGCCGGTGTCGTCGCGTTCCAGCCGCAGCGAGACGTCGTCGCCGCCGTCGGCGCGGCGCGGCAGCGCGAACACCGGCAGCGCGACCTCGGCCACGCCGGGCGTCGCCTGCGGATCGACCGTCAGCCGCGCCACCGGCACCGACTGGCCATCGGCGTTGAAGACCTCGAAGTCGGCGAGCTGCGGGTCGGTGAGCGCGGCATAGACCTCCGGCGTCAGCTCGAACTGCCAGGCGGCGCTCTGGCCGTCGGTCGCCAGCGGCCAGCGGTAGGCGTAGTCGCCGGGCTGGGCGGCCTGGGCGGCGCCGGCGGCGAACGCCAGCAGGCCGACGGCGAGGACGGTGGGGAAACGACGGACGGTCGACGCGATCATGCGGGGGACTCCGTGGCGGCGCGACGCGGCGGCGCGGGGGCGAAATAGCCGACCGCGGCGCACAGCAGGCCGTAGGCGATGAACGACACGATACCGAAGATGTCGCCGAGATTGCCGCGATCGACGATCAGCAGCTTGAGCAGCACCACGCCCATCAGCACTGCGCCCGCCCCCCAAAGCAGGCGTTCGCCGCGGCGCGAGCCGAAGATCCAGCCGAGCACGCCGAGCACGCTCCAGACCACGGTCAGCGCGGTCTGCACCACGCCATCGTCGAGCATCGACGGCGACCACGGCACGTGGCCCCAGTGGTGCACGCCGCGCAGCGTGGCGAAGGTGATCCAGCCGAACGTCGCCAGCGCGAACAGCGGCACGCCGATGCGCCCGCCCTGCCGGCCCGCGCTCCAGACCTCGTGCGCGAGCAGCGCCAGCACGGCGAGTTGGAACAGTTCCAGCGGATTGAGCACCGTCACCCAAGGCAGCGGCGCGCTGGCGCCGGGGAAGAACAGCGACAGCAGCCAGCCGAAGCCGAGCACCGCCGCCGCCGAGGCCAGCAGGACGCTGCGGTAGTCCTCGAACCCGCGCGCCAGCGGCGGCGCCAGCAGCGCCGGACGCAACCGCAGCGTGGCGGCGAACAGCAGCACCGGCAGGCCCAGCGCGACGATGCGCCAGCCGTCGCCCATGCCCGGCACGTAGGTCGCGCCGGCGTAACTGTCGTGGTACACGAGGTGGAACGCGCCCAGCGCGATCGCCACGATCCACGACCAGAACCAGCCGCCGTGCGCGAGCAGGCGCACGGGCATGCCGGACGCGCGCAGGCAGGTGAGCGCACGCCAGCCCGCGAGGCCATAGAACAGCCAGGCCAGCGCGCCGCCGTGGGCGAACGGATGGTCGTGGTCGGCCGACTGGATCATCGCGAACGGCACGCCCAGCGCCAGCGCCAGCGCGGCGGTCGCGCCGAACACCGGGAAGTCGTCGAACCGGCGGCGCACCTCGCCCGTCAGCCAGCCGGTACCGGCGAGGAACGCGAACATCGCGTCGATCTCATAGCGATACGGCACGTGGTCGGCGATCTCCTGGCCGCCGGCGAAGGTCCACCAGCCCAGCCCCCACAGCGCGAACAGCGCCACCAGGCCGGTGTCGAGCGTGCGCCGGTAGATCCAGGCCGTCGCGAAACCGCCGATCGCGATCAGCAGCGCGCTCATGAACGCCGCATTGGCGATCGGCATGGTCGAGGCCAGCGCCGCGGTCGGCGTGAAGCCGGCGCTCAGGCCGCCGATGCCGGCGACGTAGGCCACCGCAGCGCCGAGCTGCAGCAGCAGGCCGGTGAGCCGCGGCAGCCTGCGTTCCTGGCGGAGGCCGAGCCAGACGAGGATGGCGCCTTCGATCGCGAACACGCTGGCGGTCGCGCGCGCCGACAGCGCCAGCGGTACCGCGAGCGTGGCGAACCCGACCGCGATCACCGCCCAGGTCTCGATCAGCGTGGCGAAGCGCGGACGGCTGCGCAGGGCGGCGGCGAGCAGCGCATAGGTCGCCGCCATCGCCAGCGCCGACAGCGCCAGCGGCATGCGTCCGTCGCCGAACGGCGCACCGTGCAGCAGGCCGGCCTGCAGCGCGAACACCACCAGCGGGGTGCCGATCACCAGTGTGCCGTCGACCGCGCGGTAGGCGTTGCCGTCGGCGGTCGAGCGCCGGTTCGCGTAGAACACCGGGATCAGCAGGTACAGCGCGAAGAACAGGATCAGGAAGGGCTCGGTGCTGGCGAACTTCGTCGGTTCGTAGTCGAGCACGCCCCAGAGCGTGCCGATGGCGAAGGTGAAGACGAAGCCGATGAGGTTGAGCAGCCGCCACGGCCGGTTCCAGGCGATGCCGAAGATGCCGAGGTTGAGCACCGCGTAGTACGAGAACAGCGCGACGTGGTTGCCGCTGCCGGTGGACAGCCAGATCGGCGCGAGGAACCCGGCGAGGATGCCGAACACCGCCAGCGCCAGCGCTTCCTGCAGCACCGCCAGCACACCCAGCCCCGCGACCAGCGCGATGGTGATGCCGAAGGCGGCACCGGCCGGGATCAGGTGGTAGAGCTTGAACGCGGCGAACGTCACCAGCATCAGCACGCCGATGGCGCCGCCCTGCAGCGACAGCGAGAACGCGCGCCGCGCCTCGCGCTGGCGCCACGCGAACACCAGTCCGCCGAGCGCGGCCGCGGCCACACCGGCCAGGCGCAGCTCGATCGGCACCCGCACCCAGCCCTGGTCGCTGGCGTACTTCAGCAGCGCGGCGACGCCGGCCAGCAGCACCAGCATGCCGATCTTCACGGGCACGTTGCCCTCGGTGAACCAGCCGCGGACGGCGTCCACGGCGCGGCCCAGGGCATCGCCGACGGGATCGTGTCGCGGCGGCGGCGGTGTCCACGGCGGTGGCGCGGTCTCCCGGACGGGCGCCGGGGCGCGG
>JAEWNA010000299.1 GCA_023392975.1 Pseudomonadota bacterium
CGACGAACCCGAACGTCACGATCGATCCGGCGACGGGTGCGGTGAACGTGGCGCCGGGGACCCCGGCGGGTACGTACACGCTCGTGTACCAGATCTGCGAGCAGCTGAACCCGACGAACTGCGATACGGCCACCGTCACGGTGACCGTGGGCGCGGCGGCGATCGATGCCGTCGATGACAGCTTCCCGCCGGTCAGTGGGGTGGGTGGCGGCACGACCGCCTCGGTGCTGGGCAACGACACGCTCAACGGCGTGGCGGTGACGCCGGCCGACATCACGCTGACCCCGGGTGTCGCGCCGACGCCTGCGTCGGGCAGCATCACGATGAACCCGGACGGCACGATCACGATCGCGGCGGGGACCGAAGCCGGCACCTACACGTATCCCTACACGATCTGCGAAGCGCTGAACCCGACCAACTGCGACAGCGCGGTGGCGACCGTGGTCGTGGCAGCGGCGCCGGGCCTGACGATCGACAAGATCGCCGGCACGCCGACCGCCAGCGCGGCCGGGGCGACGATCCCGTACAGCTTCGTGGTGACCAACACCGGCAACGTGACGGTGACGGGCCTGGTGATCAACGACGCGCAGCTGGATGCGGCGGCGGTCTGTCCGGCCACGACGCTGGCCCCGGGCGCTTCGACGACCTGCACCGGCACGCACACCATCACCCAGGCGGAAGTCGATGCGGGCACGGTGGACAACACCGCGACCGCGACCGGCACCCTGCCGGGCAACGGTGGCAACACGGTGTCGCCGCCCGACAGCACCAGCACCCCGATCGCGCAGAACCCGGCGATCAGCGCGACCAAGACGGCCACGCTGACCACCGACAACGGCGTGCCGGGCATGGCCGACGAAGGCGACGTGATCACGTACGCGGTGTCGGTGACCAACACCGGCAACGTGACGCTGAACAACCTGGCGGTGAGCGACAGCTTCGAGGGCGCCACGCCGACGACGCTGAGTTGCACGCCGACCACGGTGGCCCCGGGCGCCACCGCCACCTGCGCGAGCTACACGCACACGGTGACGGCCGCCGAGGCGCTGGCGGGCGGCACGCTCGACAACGTGGCGACCGCGACCGCGCTGTCGTCGACCTCGGCCCAGACGGTGACCTCGACGAGCACCGCCGTGGTCGCGGTCAACGGCGCCCCGGCGACGATCCGCGTCACCAAGACCGCCAGCCCGCGCGACGTGCACGTGGGCGACCTGGTCCGCTACACGGTGACGATGGAGAACACCAGCCAGACGACGATGACCGACGGCATGCTGATCGATACGCCGCCGGCCGGGTTCGTCTACGTCGACGGCTCGCTGCAGGTGGCCGATGCCGACAATGCCGGTCGCCTGGTCGGGACCAACCCGATCCGGGTCGACCAGATCGACATCGCCGGCGGCGATCGCGCCACCGTCACCTACCTGCTGCGCGTGGGTGCCGGCGTGCGCGCCGGTGTCCACACCAACAGCGCGCTGGTCGAGGACAACGGCGACGTGGTGTCCAACACCGCGACGGCGGACGTGCAGCTGGTCGCCGACCCGCTGCTCGACGACTCGCTGATCCTCGGCACGGTGTTCAACGACCGCGACGGCGACGGCTGGCAGGATGCGGCGGGCCTGGGCGACGTGCATGTCCAGGGCGGCTTCGCGCCGGAGGCCTACGTGCCGAACTCGACCACGGTCGATCGCGGCACCGGTCCGAAGCCGGAAGCGGATGCCAGCTCGCCGATGCTCCACGGCATCGCGATCGGCGACATCACGGCGCGGCAGTCGGAAGGCGATGCGGTGGCCAACCACACCGTCGTCGTCCGCCAGAAGCTGCGCGAGCTGCGCTTCACCGACGACTTCGTGCTGACCTCCGCGCAGGGCGTGACCGTGCGCATGGCGGCCGACGGCAGCACCCGCGTCGAGAAGCGCGGCGATGCGGCCAAGGGCCTGAACGCGGCCGAGCCGACGGTGGAACGTCGCGTCAGCCAGGTGGCTGACGGCTACGTGGTCGACTACGTGATCGCCAACGCCGGCATCGACGAACGCGGCATCCCGGGCGTGCGCCTGGCGACGGTGGAAGGCCTGCTGGTCGAGACCGACCAGTACGGTCGCTATCACCTGGCCGGTGTCGACGGCGGTCGCTGGGAGCGCGGACGAAACCTGATCCTCAAGGTCGACTCGGCCACGCTGCCGCCGGGCACGGTGTTCACCACCGACAACCCGCTGGTGAAGCGCGTGACCCCGGGCGTGCCGGCCCGCTTCGACTTCGGCGTGAAACTGCCGGTGTCGGTGCTGGAAGGCGCGACCCAGGCGGTCGAGATGGAGCTGGGCTCGGTGATGTTCGCGCCCGACAGCGCGGAGATCCGGCCGCAGTACCGCCCGGTGATCGACAGGATCGCCGAGACGGCCCAGGGCCATGCCGGTGGCGAGATCGTGATCGGCGCAGAGGGCGAGAGCGACCTGCTCGCCTTCGAGCGCGCGATCGCGGTGCGCGACGCGCTGGTGGCGAAGCTCCCGCCGGAGACCGCCGCGGGCCTGCGGATCAGCGTCCGCGCCAACCCGCACGACCCGGATTCGACCGTGGTCGGGGTGATGGCGTGGCCGCTGATCGGCACCTTCCTGTTCGAGACCGACCGTGCCGAGATCAAGCCGGAGTACCGGCCGCTGGTCCGCCGGATCGCGGACTACCTGGTCGCGATCGGCACCACCCGCGTGGCGGTGGTCGGCCATGCCGACAAGCGCGGCGCGGAGGACTACAACGTGGCACTTGGCATGCGTCGTGCGAAGGCCGTCTACGAGGCGATCGCGGAGGCGCTGCCGGCGGACATCCGCGGCGGATTGCGTGTCGACATCAACGAGGATCCGGCTGCCCCCGCCGGAATGAACGGGCAGTGAGGGTCGCCAAGATGAAGATGAAACTGCTCGATTACACCCTGATCGGCATCCTGGCCGGCCTCGCCGGTTCCGCTTCCGCGCAGGAAGCGCCGGCGCCGCGGGATGCGACCCGCTGCGACGGCAGCGGCTGCGTGTCCGACGAAGGCATGGTGTTCACCATCCGCACTCGCGGCGAACAGCGGCCGGTGACCAAGGACACGACCGACGGCTCCGACGCGAACGCGCTGCAGCCCGACCGCCGCGTCACGGTGGAGGCCGAACGCGTCGAATCGACCTGGAACCACGACCTGCAGCCGGGCCAGGCGCTGGCGATCGGCAAGTGGTCGACCGACCTGCCGGGCGGCGGCGTGATCTGGGCGACCGAGGATCCCAACCTCGGCCAGCCGCAGTACAGCGTCTCGGCGCCGTCGATGGTCGCCTTCGACGGCGGCCACATCACCAAGCCGGTGCGCTTCTACGCCTACAGCAACTATCCGGACTTCATCCAGCGCGCCGAAGTGCTGATCTACCGCGCCAGCGATGCCGACCTGGTGTCGCCGCTGGCGACGGTGCCGATGCCGGTCGGCGCGGTGACCGACGTGGAATGGGACGGCACGCTGCCGGCGGGCTTCGAGGCCCGCGCCGGCGACGAGCTGGTGTACCTGGTCCGTGCCTACGGCGCCGACGGCAGCTTCGACGAGACCTGGCCGCGGCGCATGCAGCTGGTCCGGCCGGAGGAAGCCGAACGCGGCGCGCAGCTGCTGCGGCAGTCGGTCGAGAAGAGCAACGGCCTCGCGCTGAGCGCCGACGACGCGGAGCAGCGCAGCCTCGTCGACGGCATCTTCGGCGAGAACGCGCTGCACCGGCAGAACATCGCGATCTACGGCTCGCGCATCCGCATCCAGGGGCGCGACATCCCCGAGGGCTACTCGGTCAGGATCAACGGCCAGAGCCAGCCGATCGACCTCCAGCGCAAGCTGGTCGCCGAGTACCTGGTGCCGGTCGGCCGCCACGCCTTCGACATCGAACTGCGCGGCAAGGACCAGCAGACGCTGGACAAGCGCCTCGACATCGACGTCACCGGCAAGTACATGTTCGCCGTCGCGATCGCCGACTTCACGGCGTCCGGCAGCAGCGTGTCCGGTTCGGTGGAGCCGCTCAACGGCGACGAACGCTACGACGACGGGTTCCTGCTCGAAGGCCGCCTCGCGTTCTACCTGAAGGGCAAGATCAAGGGCAAATACCTGGTCACCGCCCAGGCCGACACCCAGGAACGCGAGATCGGCGAGCTGTTCCACGGCTTCGGCAAGGCCAACGCGCAGGACGTGTTCCGCCGCCTCGATCCGGACCAGTACTACCCGGTCTACGGCGACGATTCGACCACGTACCGCGACGTCGACACCCAGGGCAAGCTCTACGTCCGCGTCGACTGGGACAAGAGTCAGGCGCTGTGGGGCAACTTCGACACCGGCATTACCGGGACCGAATACGGCCAGTACTCGCGTGCGCTGTACGGCGGCGCGCTGAGCTGGCGTTCGCGCCGGGCCACGGACCTGGGCGAAGCCGCGTCGCAGCTGAAGGTGTTCGGTTCCGAGGCGCAGAGCGCGCCCGGCCACAGCGAATTCCTCGGCACGGGCGGCAGTCTCTATTACCTCAAGCACACCGACGTGCTGCCCGGTTCCGACCGCGTGGTGCTGGAAGTGCGCGACCACACCACCGGCCGCGTCGAGAAGCGCATCGACCTGGTCCGCGGCGCGGACTACGAGATCGACGAATTCCAGGGCCGGCTGCTGCTGACCCGGCCGCTGGCGCAGATCACCCGCGACAACGTGCCCACGCTCACCCGCGACACGCCGCTCGACGGCTTCACGCAGGTGCTGCAGGTCGACTACGAGTACATCCCCGACGGGTTCGACCCGGGGTCGTTCACGGCGGGCCTGCGCGGCAAGCACTGGTTCGGCGACCACGTCGCGCTCGGCGCCACGTACATCGACGAGAACCGCGGCGGCGACGACTACTCGCTCAAGGGCGCGGACCTGACCCTGCAGGCCGGGCGCGGCACCTACCTCAAGCTCGAGCAGAGCCGCACGCAGGCCACCAGCGCGCCGATCTTCTTCTCCGACAACGGCGGCCTGAGCTTCGGCCAGATCAACCCGACCACCGACGCCCGCGACGGCGACGCGAAGGCGGTCGAGGCCCGCGCCAACTTCAAGGAACTGGGCTGGACCGCGCTGGACTGGTCCGCCGGCGCCTGGTGGCGCGACGTGGATTCCGGGTTCTCGGTCAGCCGCTTCGACATCGGTGCGCGCATCCGCGAGCAGGGCGCCGAAGTGCTGGGCCAGTTCTCGCCGAACGTCAACGTGCACGCCCGCTACAGCCGCGCCGAACGCGACGCGGAGTCGCTGACCCAGTCGCAGCTCACCGGCGAATGGCGCATCGACGACCACGACAGCCTCACCGCCGAGCTGCGTCGCATCGAGGAGAAGCGCACCTCCGGCAACGCCGCCGGCACGCTCGCCGCGCTGCAGTACAAGCATCGTTTCGGCAGCAGTCTCGACGTCTACGGCACCGCGCAGTTCACGGTGGACGACGACGGCGGCCGCTACGCCGACAACGACGCCTACACCCTGGGCGGCAAGTACCTGTTCGGCGACCTGTCGAGCATCGGCGCGGAAGTCACCACCGGCGACCGCGGCGATTCCGCCCAGGTCAACGCCGAGTACCGGCTCAGCCCCGAGCACACGTTCTACGGCGCCTACACCTGGTCCACCGACCGCACCGACTACGACCCGCTGTTCAACGACCGCCAGACCACCGGCTGGACGCTGGGCCAGCGCTGGCGGCTGTCGAACCAGGCCAACCTCTACAACGAGAGCCAGTACCTCAAGGCCCCGAACGAAAATGGCCTGGCCCACACCTTCGGCATGGATTTCTATCCGGGCGTGGGCTGGACCCTGGGCTTCACCCTGCAGACCGCCAACCTCGACCGCGGCACCGGCAACGTCGATCGCAACGCGGTGAGCGTCAGCGCCGGCCGCACCTCCAGCGCCACCCAGTGGAACAGCAAGCTGGAATGGCGCGAGGACACCGGGGCCGAACAACGCACGCAGTGGGTGACCACCAACACCTTCACCCACAAGGTCGACGAGAGCTTCCGGATCGCGGCGCGCTTCAACTACTCGAAGACCACCGACGACCTGCAGGCCGACGCCGGCGCCAAGTTCATCGAAGGCAACTTCGGGTTCGCGTGGCGGCCGTTCGACTCGGCCAAGTGGTCGCTGCTGGGCAAGTACACGTACCTGTACGACCTGTCGGCGCTGCCGCAGATCGGCACCAACGTCGCCAACTACGACCAGCGCAGCCAGGTGCTCTCGCTGGAAGGCATCTACCAGCCGAACACCGACTGGGAGTTCGCCGGCAAGCTGATGCGGCGCGAGGGCGAGGTGCGTTACGGCCGTCTTGCCGGCCAGTGGGCCGACTCCGGCGCGACCTTCGTCGCAGCGCAGGCGCGCTACGCCTTCGCCGACGACTGGCACGCGCTGGCGGAGTACCGCTGGCTCGGCGTGAAGGACGGCGGTGCCCGCCAGGGCGCGCTGCTGGGCATCGATCGCGACCTCGGCAAGAACCTGCGCCTCGGCGTGGGCTACAACTTCACCCAGTTCAACGACGATCTGACGAATTTCGATTACGACCAGCGCGGCTGGTTCGTGAACTTCGTCGGGTGGTACTGACATGAACGACTGACGGCGACGGAACGCCGTGTCTGGGGGGAAGGACGCGGCGTCTCCGCTCGTCCAGGCTCCGGTCATCGAATGATTCGATCGTCGGTGCCGAATCGATAGTCGGCGTGCCTGGCACGCCGTGCTCCACGCGCAACCCTAAGTTTGTCGGAGAATTTCTGGAATGAAAGGCCTCGTGTCGTCGTCGTCCCGCCCGGTTGCGGCCCCTCGCGGGCCCGTTCGTTTGACGGTTCTTGTTGCGGCGCTGGTCGTTGCAGCCGGGCTGGTCTCACCTGACGCGCAGGCGCGGCAGATCGGCAAGGACGGCAATCTCACGGTGTCCGCGGCCAACACCGTGCTCAATACCGTGACCACGCTCAGCGCCGGCGCGTCGTCGGGGGCCGGCACGATCACCGTCGCCAGCGCAGCCGGCATCGCCGCCGGTGACGTGCTCATGCTGTACCAGGCGCAGGGCGCCACGATCACCACCACCAATACCAGCGGCTACGGCGCGGTGACCGCGCTCAACAACGCCGGCCGCTACGAATTCGTCAGCGTTGCCGCGGTGGCCGGGAACACGATCACGCTGGGCACCGCCTGCAGCGCCACGCCGCTGCGCTTTTCCTACAGCAGCGGTGCGCAAGTGGTGCGCGTACCGCAATACAGCAGCCTGACCGTGAACGCCGGGGCGTCCGTCGTGCCGGCCGCGTGGAACGGCAGCACGGGCGGCGTGGTCGCGGTGATCGTCGACGGCACGGCCACCATCAACGGGACCATCAACGCCAACGCGCGGGGCTTCCGCGGCGGCGCGCTCGACAACACGAGCACCGATGCCGGGACCGATGTCACCGCCTACGTGGCCGCGACCATGGCCGATGGCGGCGAGAAGGGTGAAAGCATCGCGGGCTCGCAGACCGTGTACGACGGCCTGGGCGGACGCTACAACCGCGGCGCGCCCGCCAACGGCGGCGGCGGCGGCAATTCGCACAATGCCGGCGGCGGCGGCGGCGCCAACGGCGGCAGTGCGACCGGCTGGAACGGCCAGGGCGTGCCCAGCCTCGCCACGGCGGCATGGGCCAATGCATGGAATATCGACGGCACCTTGACGTCGACAACCAATTCCCCGGGCGGTGGCCGTGGCGGTTATACCTACGCCGCAGCCGACCAGAATGCGCTGACGACGGCGCCGGGCGCGGCGTCGTGGGCCGGCAACAACCGGCGCGAGCGCGGCGGGCTGGGCGGGCGGCCGCTGGCCAACAACCCGAGCATCGTCGGCGACACCCGCCTGTTCTTCGGCGGTGGTGGCGGTGCCGGCGACGGCAACAACAGCGCCGCCAGCGCCGGTGCTGCCGGTGGCGGGCTGGTGTACGTCATCGCCAACGCCGTCAGCGGCAGCGGTGCGCTCCAGGCCAACGGCGGCACGGCCACGGGCACGGTGTCGGGCCACAACGATGCCCCCGGCGGCGGCGGCGGTGGCGGTTCGGTGGTGCTGGTCGCCCCGAGCGCAGGCGCGCTGAGCTTTTCCGCCAACGGCGGCGGCGGCGGCAACCAGCTGATCACCAGCGTCGAGTCCGAAGGTCCGGGCGGCGGCGGCGGTGGCGGTTACATCGCCTCGCCCGGCGGCACGCGCACCGTGTCGGGCGGCAATGGCGGCACGACCTCGTCGACCGCCGTGACCGAATTCGTGCCCAACGGCGCGACCGCCGGCAACGGCGGCAATGTCGCATCCGCTCCCGCGCTCACGGATCTGCCGCTGTGCAATTTCACTGCCAGCGCCGACATCCGGCTGACCAAGACGAACACGCCGGGCGTCAACGGCGACGTCGACCAGGCCGCGGACACCGTGACCTCGGGCGCGACCACGACCTACACGATCGCGGTGCACAACGACGGCCCGGGCGCTGCCAACGGTGCCGTCGTCACCGATCCAGCGACGGCCAGCCTGACCTGCACCACCGCGACCTGCACCGCCACCGGCGGCGCCAGCTGCCCCGCCCAGACCGGCGCGGCGCTGGTGACCGCGCTGCAAGGGGCCGGCGCGACCGTGCCGACGCTGCCCGTCGGCGGCACGGCCACCTTCACCCTCACCTGCCAGGTGCCCTGAACCACGACGGCCTTTCCCGGGCGTCTCGTCCTTCCGTTCGTCGCCACCCTCGCCTGCGGTCTGCTGTCGATGCCGGGCGCACAGGCGCAGGTCTGCGCCACGCCGGGCGGCGCCGGCGACGTGTCCAACGTCACCGGCGTGATCAACACCTACTGGACGCCCGCCACCGGCACCTACGGCACAGGCAGCACCACGATCGCGCTCAGCGGCCAGCGCGGTGCCGCCGCGCTGCTCGCCTACGGCGACGGGGCCGCGGGTGAACCGGCCTCGGGCTACCTCAGCTCGTCACCGGGCTGCGCCGCCGGCCGCTACCAGTTCCTGCGCGCCGGCGCCGGCACCAGCGGCAGCACGCTGAACCTCGCCGGTTTGCCGTTGACCGCTGCCTACGAGCAGGCCGCCGCGACCACCACCAATGGCCGCCGTACCCTCCAGATCATCCGCGTGCCGCAGTACGCCAATGCGACCCTCGGCGGCACGGTCACCGCGCCGGTCTGGGACGGCAACAGCGGCGGCGTGGTCGCGATCGACGCGGCGCTCACCCTGAACTTCAACGGCCAGACCATCGATGCCGACGGCACCGGCTTCCGGGGCGCGGGCGGCCGCAGCCGCGACACCGACGACGCGGTGGAACGCCCCCGCTGGGATGCCGACACCCGCCACGGCGGCAAGGGCGAAGGCATCGCAGGCACGCCGCGTTTCGTCAGCGAGAAGCGCAGCCCCGACGACGGCAACACCGCCACCATCACCGACCTCGGCGCGACGTGGGGCGGTTATCCCACCGGTACCGCCAGTACCGGCGACTGGGCCCGTGGCGCGCCGGGCAATGCCGGTCGGTGGCAGTGTGAGTTTCGTATTGACCTGCGCGGTGCAATAGACCGACGTTATCGAAAACGACGGCGGCGAATGCGGACTTGCCGCAAAGCGTGACGATGTCAGCGTTTCCGCGTTCCAAGCCCCGTTAGCCTGTCATATGTGACAGCGTGAGGGGGCGGTCGCCGCGCTTATCGTGTGGAGGCGTGGTCTGCGCACGCATTGCTGCACGTGATCGAACCCTGCGCATCCGTTCCGTTCAGGACGGGGCAGGTGCGCACGAGCGCATTCAGCTGCGCGGCGACCAGGGACGCAATAACGCAGGGCAGGGGTGGTCGATGATCGGGATAGGGATGACTTCGCGCGCATTGCGTGCGTACCGCACGGCCGCGTGTGCGCTGGCGCTCGTGCTGAGCCCGGTGGCGTTCGCCGCGCAGGTCCAGCACCTGACCACGCAGACGGCCACCGCGACCGGCGCCGGGGCCACAGGCACGCCGACGATCGCCAGCTTCAACATCCCCAGCGGCAAGAACCGCGCGCTGTTCATCTGGGCGACGTTCGAACGCGACCACTGCTCGCCGGCCGACGGGACCGGGGGCCTGTGCACCACTGCCAACACCGCCGGCACCGGCCTCGGCGACAACTGGCCCGAGCCGCGCGTGGGCACGCCGCCGGCGACGACCAGCAACAACCAGATCACCGCGCACCTGGTCGGTCCCGGCGGCACGGTCAACAAGCAGAACGCGCTGGTGATCGGCGGCACGCCCAGCGGCGACACCCGCTTCATCAGCATCAGCACCTCGCCCAGCGGTTCGCCCGCGGGTACCGCGTTCTTCAGCCTCAGCAGCTTCCACATCGTGCTGTTCGAGGACGAGATCAACACGCTGCTCGGCGGCGCGGCCTCGGGGACGGTGACGATCACCTTCCCGGACGTCAACGCGCCGACCAATGCCGGCGACGACGCGCTGCTGCTGGCCTCGGTCTACCAGAACGTCGAGCAGACGCCGACCGGTTTCGTGCGCAACGCCACCGCCACCGCGCAGGTGACGACCGGCACGCCGGGCAATTCCACGCTCGCGCCTGCGGCCTATGACGCCGGTCAGGTCCCGAACGAGGCCGACGACGGCAAGCTGGTGATGGCCGCGAGCAGCAGCACCCAGGGCTTCACCGGCGCGCCCAGCGGCTACGCCTCGCTCACCGGTTCGCTGGTGACCAGCAACGGCAACGGCACCTACGACACGCCCAACGGCGACACCAACAACGAGCCGAACGGCATGACCGGCGCCGCCTACTTCGGCAACGGCGGCGCCACGCCCGGGAGCCTGTATTCGGTGCAACTGGGCGGCGCCGCGGCAACCCTGGTCTACGGTGCCACCAACTCGTCGTTCCTGCTGGAATCGGACAACGCCGACGTGGGCGATGCTCCGATCTCCTACGGCAACCCCAGCCACACCCTCTCCGGCATCCGCCTGGGCGCGAGCGTGGATGCCGACAGCGGCCTGCTCAACAGCCCCGGCGCCACCGGCGACGACACCAACAACACCGACGACGAGGACGGCGTGACGCTGACCCCGCTGCTGCCGGTGGGCGAGGTCACCATCGTGCCGGTCAGCATCCAGAACGGCAGCGGCTTCCTCAACGCCTGGTTCGACTGGAACGCCGACGGCGACTTCAACGACGCCGGCGAGCACATGGTGACGAACCAGGCGGTGGCGGTCGGCACGGTCAACCTCAACATCCCGGTGCCGGCGACCGCGATCATCGGCCCGACCTTCGCCCGCTTCCGGGTCTGCACCAACAACACCGCCCTCGACAACTGCAGCACGCCGGTGGGCACCGTCCAGAGCGGCGAGGTCGAGGACTACCAGTTCCAGGTGTCGCGCAAGCTGACCCTCAACAAGATCACCACCGGCATCGCCGGCGGCGCGTTCGGCTTCACGCTCACCAACACCGGGCAGACCACCGGCACGGTCACCACCGCCGCGGCGAACACCGCGACCCAGGTCGACGGCGACACCGGCATGGCCGGCACGCAGGTGTTCGCGATCGCCTCGCCGACCACCGCGGTCACCATCAACGAAAGCACGCTGCCCGCGGGCTGGGCGCTGTCGGGCGCGAGCTGCGTCAACGCCGGCGGCACCCCGGTGGGCAGCCTCAGCGGCAGCACCTACACCCTCACCGGCGCCGAAATCGCGGCCAGCACCGGCTTCACCTGCACCTTCACCAACGACCGCCTGCCGATCCTGCGCCTGCAGAAGGCGCTGCCGGGCGGCCGCTTCGTCGCGACCGACCAGTTCACGCTGACCATCACCGGCACCGGCGGCCCCGCCACCACCACCACCACGGGCACCGGCAGCACCGCGAACGGCACCGCGACCCTCAACCCGGGCGCGGTCGGCGCGAGCTACACCTTCACCGAAACCGCCGCCGCCGGCGCCGATCTCGCCAACTACATCACGACCTACAGCTGCACCAACGCGCTGTCCGGCGGCCAGGCGCCGAGCGGCAGCGGCACCAGCTTCGCCCTGACCGGCGTCAGCGGCGACGACCTGACCTGCGTCTTCACCAACACGCGCAACAACCGGGCCGACTTGCGCCTGACCAAGACCAACACGCCCGGCGCCAACGGCGAGGTCGACCAGGCGGCGGACACCGTGGTGTCCGGGGCCACGACCGTGTACGCGCTGACCGTGACCAATCTCGGCCCCGATGCGGCCGACGGCGCCGTGCTGACCGATCCCGTGCCCACCGGCGTGACCTGCACCACCGCCAGCTGCACTTCGGCCGGCGGCGCGTCTTGTCCGGCGCCGACCGGCGCGGCGCTGGTCACGGCCCTGCAGGGCGCGGGTGCCACGATCCCGACGCTGCCGCTCAACGGTACGGTGACGGTGACCCTGACCTGCACCGTGAATTGAGCCATCGTCACCGGCCTGGAGTATTCTCGGCCCCTACGCCGCGATCCCGGACGGGTCGCGACCTTGTTCGGCGAACGGGGGGGCGATGACCGCGAATGCAGGGAATCCCGGGCATGCCGAGCGCAGCGCACGCGCGCTGCGCCACAACCACGCGCTGGTCGCGCTGGCGCGACGGGTGTGGAGCGACGACTGCACCCTGCAGACCGCGATCGCGCTGATCTGCCAGGTGGCCGCGGACACGCTCGAGGTCGAGCGCGTGAACGTGTGGTGGCGCGACCCCGCCGGTGTCCGCCTGCACTGCGTGCATGCCTACCTGCGCGGCGAGGACCGGCACAATCCGCCCGGGTTCGACGAAACCCTGAGCGTCGATCGCGACTACGGCGAGCAGCTCGAGGACGTGCGCGTCATCGACATCGCCGACGTCCGCGCCGACGACACCGTCGCCGCGGACGACAGCCTGCAGGCCTATTTCACCCGCCATCGCGTGCAGTCGCTGCTGGACGCGCCGGTGCGCAGCCAGGGCGAACTGCTGGGCGTGGTCTGCCACGAACAGGTTGGCTGCGCCCGGGTATGGACGCCCGAGGACCAGGCGTTCGCCGGCAGCATCGGCGACTACGTGGCGATGGCGTACGAGATCAGCCGCCGCCGCGAGGCCGAAAGCCGGCTGCGCTACATCGAGCGCCACGATCCGCAGACCGACCTGCCCAACCGCGACCACCTGCTGGAAGTCGCGCACAGCGCGCTGCGGCCGATGCACGAGCACGACGGCGGGCTGGTGGCGGTGCACCTGCAGGTGGAACTGCCGCTGGAGCCGCTGCCCGGCGACGAGGCCCGGCAGCGGCTGCTGAGCGCCGTCGCCGCCCGCCTGCGCGAAGCCGTCGGCGAGACGGCGACGCTCGCCCGCGTGCGCGAGGACGCGTTCGCGGTGATCCCGCACCGTCACTTGCCGGAGATGGAAGCGCTGGCGCTGGCCGAGCGCTGCATCGACCTGGTCCAGGCGGGCTTCGACCACGGCGGCGCCGTGCCGCAGCCGGCCACGATTTCCGCGGGCATCGCGTTCTCGCGCGACCTGGCGGCGCCGTCGGCCGACATCCTGCTGCGCAACGCCGAGAACGCCAGCCTGCGCGCGCGCCAGGCCGGCTTCAACCGCTGCGAAGTGTTCGACGCCGAGCGCCACCGCGACCTGCTCGATCGCCTGCGCACCGAGCAGGCGCTGCGCGAGGCGTTCGCCAGCGGCGAACTGCTGTTGCACTACATGCCCGAGATCGACCTGCGCGACGGCCGCTGGCGCGCCGCCGAAGCGCTGCTGCGCTGGCGGCGGCCCGACGGCCGCATGGTGCCGGCGGGCGAGTTCATTGAGGTCGCCGAAAGCTCCGGCCTGATCGTCCGCCTCGGCCGCTGGGTGCTGCTCGAAGCCTGCCACGCCGCGATGCGCTGGCCCGCGCGCGACGGCGTCGCCCCGATGCTGCGGGTCAACGTCTCCGCCCGCCAGTTCGAACAGGCCGGTCTGATCACCGACGTGCAGATCGCGCTGGCCGATTCCGGCCTGCCGCCGCAGCGACTGTGCCTGGAACTCACCGAAACCCTGCTGCTGCGCGACCAGGCGGCCGCCGGGAAGACCCTCGCCCGCCTGCGCGCGCTGGGCGTGCACGTGGCGCTCGACGACTTCGGCAGCGGTTACTGCTCGCTCGGTTACCTCAAGCACCTGCCGATCGACACGCTGAAGATCGACCGCGGCTTCACCGCCGGCCTGCCCGGCGACCGCGCCGACCTGGCGATCGTGCAGGCCGTCGCCAAGCTCGCCCACACCCTCGGCATCGACGTCGTCGGCGAGGGCGTCGAAACGCAGGCCCAGGCCGACTGCCTCCGCGACTGCAACATCTTCGCAGTGCAGGGCTGGCTGTACTCCCCGGCGATCGAGAACGACGCGCTGATCGCGGGGTTCGGGGGCGGCTGAGGCGTTACCCTGTCGGCGGTTCCGGTCCGTCCGAGGTCTGTCATGTCCCGTCCGTCGCTGGTCGCGCTCCTGCCGACCGCCCTTGCCGTCGTCGTCGCGTCCATCGCCACGCCCGCACCCGCCGCCGACCGCGTCACCGGCAAGCCGTTCGCCACCCGCAGCGAGGTCTACGCGCCGCATGCGATGGCGGCGACGTCGCATCCGCTGGCCACCCAGATCGCGCTTGAGACGATGCGCGCCGGCGGCAGTGCGGTGGACGCGGCGATCGCGGCCGATGCGGCGCTGGGGCTGATGGAGCCCACCGGCAGCGGCATCGGCGGCGACCTGTTCGCGATCGTGTGGGACCCGAAGACCAGGAAGCTCTACGGCTACAACGGCTCCGGCCGTTCGCCGAAGGCGCTGACGCTGGCCGAGTTCCAGCGCCGCGGCCTGACCGACATCCCGGCGCACGGGCCGCTGCCGGTGAGCGTGCCCGGCTGCGTCGACGGCTGGTTCGCGCTGCACGACCGCTTCGGCAAGCGCCCCATGGCCGACAACCTCGCGCCGACCATCCGCTATGCGCGCGAAGGGCATCCGGTCGCCGAGACCATCGCCTACTACTGGGGCCGCAGTGTGCCGGTGCTGTCGAAGTGGCCAGGCTTCGCCGAGCAGTTCACCGTCGACGGCGACGTGCCGGGTCAACGCCGCGGCCCGCGCACCGGCGAAACGTGGCGCAATCCGAACCTCGCGAACACGCTGGAGAAGATCGCGCGCGGCGGCCGCGATGCGTTCTACAAGGGCGACATCGCGCGCACCATCGATGCGTATTTCAAGGCCAACGGCGGTTTCCTGCGCTACGAGGACCTCGCCGAGCACCATGGCGAATGGGTCGAGCCGGTGAGCACGAACTATCGCGGCTACGACGTGTGGGAACTGCCGCCGAACGGGCAGGGCATCGCCGCGCTGCAGATCCTCAACCTGCTCGAACCCTACGATCTGAAATCGTACGGTTTCGGCAGCCCGGAGCACGTGCACCTGTTCGTCGAAGCCAAGAAACTTGCCTTCGCCGATCGCGCCGCGTCCTACGCCGATCCGAAGTTCTACGACACGCCGGTGGCGCGACTGATCTCGAAGGCCTACGCCGCCGAGCGCGGGAAACTCATCTCGATGGACAAGGCCGCGCGCAGCGTCGAGCCGGGCATCATCCCCGAGGTCAACGAAGGCGACACGATCTACCTCACCACCGCCGACGCCAACGGCATGATGGTGTCGCTGATCCAGTCGAACTACCGCGGCATGGGCAGCGGCATGGCGCCGCCGGGGCTGGGTTTCATCTTCCAGGATCGCGGCGAGATGTTCGTGCTCGGACATGCCGGCAAGAGCGGCGGCCATCCCAACACCTACGCGCCGGGCAAGCGGCCGTTCCACACCATCATCCCCGCGTTCGTGACGAAGGACGGCAAGCCCTGGCTGAGTTTCGGCGTGATGGGTGGCGCGATGCAGCCGCAGGGGCACGCGCAGATCCTGATGAACCTGATCGACTTCGGCATGAACCTGCAGGAAGCCGGCGACGCGCCGCGCATCCAGCACGACGGCAGCACCGAACCGACGGGACAAAACACCGCGATGACCGACGGCGGCGAAGTCGACCTCGAAAGCGGTTTCCCGATCGAAACCATCCGTGCACTGATGCGCAAGGGACATTCCATCCGTTTCGCCGACGGCCCCTACGGCGGCTATCAGGCGATCATGGTGAACCCCAACGGCGGCGGCTACGTCGGCGCCAGCGAATCGCGCAAGGACGGCATGGCGGCGGGGTATTGAACGATGAAGCGAAAGACAGGATTGCAGGGATTGCGCATGACGGCATGCGGCCTGTCTTTGCTGGCGGCGACAGCATCGGCGGAAGTCCTCATGCCGGTCGATACCTGGTCGGATTCGGCGGTCGAGGCGTGTGAAGAGGTGCCGCATGATCGACGCGATGCGTGTCTACGCGAAGCGGAAGCCCGTGAACGCACCCGTGAAGCCGACGGGCGCAAGGTCGAACGCGCTTATCTTCGACCGCTCGTCGAGCACCTCGCTGCCAGCAGCGACCCGCGCATGCTCGCCATCGCTGCCAACCTGTGGCCGAGCACAAACGGTAAAACGATCAGGACACGCCTCCGGCGATTGCGTGAGCAGGCATTCGAACGCGGCGGTCATGATCCGGTCGTGGCGATCCTGCTGCAGGCCTATGTGCCGACCGAAATCACGGGCAGAAGCGGAAATCCCGTCGCCGAACCGGCGATGAAACGCTGGCGAGACAGCGAGCCCGGCAATCTGGTTCCGGCGATGTCATCCGGTGAGCCGATCGAAACCATACTGGCGAGAGCGGAGACATTCGATAGCTTTTCCCTGCACCAGTCGGACATTCTCTTTGTGGCCGATGCCGCATTCGCCGCCTATCCTCCGGACAACAGGCAACGCCTGCTGTTGCGCAAGTTGGATCTCGACCCCGAAGAGTTGTCTGCTGGCAACGCGCTTGTCTGGAGCGTACAGGCGACGCCGTCGATTTCGCCGTTGATCAATGCCTGCAAGGGCGAGGCGCGCCATGTCACGCCGACCCGCAACCTCGAATGTCGTCAGCTTGGGCGCGTCATGTCGGCGCGTTCGGATTCGCTGATCGGCGAGATGTTCGGTGCCGCATTGCTGCGCTTCGACGATACGCCCGAGGTGCGCGCCGAGGGCGACGTGATGCGGCACAGGTTGAGGTGGCAATCGGGGGCCATGATGGAGGTCGGCGGTTGGGATGAAGGCGGTTGCACGCCCGCGAAGATGCGCGCGACCCCTGGCATGGGCGAGGGCGACGCGATCCGTGCCTGCCTGACCGATGCGGGCATTCCACTTGAGCCGCCCACGGACTGGAATCCCGACGCATCGCAGGCCGGGACGCACTGACCGCATGGCCTTCGACGCCTTCGCCCTCATCCTCGCCATGCTCGCGCTGGGCTATGCGTTCCAGCGCCTGAAGGTGCTGCCGGACAACGCGGCGCAGACGCTGAACCTCGTCGTGCTGTACGTCTGCCTGCCGGCGGCGGTGCTGCGCTATGCGCCGCGACTGCACCTGGAGCCGGCGCTGATCGGGATCGCGGTGGTGCCGTGGGCGCTGCTGCTGGCGACGATCGTGCTGGTGACGCTGCTCGCGCGTGCGCTGCGGTTCCGCGACGACGAGCGCGCGGTGCTGCTGCTGACGGTGGCGCTGGGCAACACAAGCTTCCTCGGCTATCCGCTGACGCGGGCGCTGATCGGCGAGCACGCGCTGCCGTATGCGGTGATCTACGACCAGTTCGGTGCGTTCCTGATCCTGTCGACGTTCGGGCTGTGGGTGCTGGCGCGCTACGGTGGCGACCGCAAGCCGACCGCGCGCGAGATGCTGGCGCGGGTCGTGCGCTTCCCGCCGATCTGGGCGCTCGTGGTCGGCTTCACGGTGATGCCGGCCGAGCCGCCGGCGTGGGTCGCGGGCGGGCTGCAGCGGCTGTCCGACGCGCTGCTGCCGCTGGCGATGCTGACCATCGGCCTGTCGGTGAAGCTGGCGCTGCCGCGCGATGAGCTGAAGCCGCTCGCCGCCGGCCTGCTGCTGAAACTCGCGCTGCTGCCGGCGCTGTCGGTGCCGCTGGTGCGGCTGCTGGGCCTGCACGGCGAGATGGCGCGGGCCACGGTGCTGGAATCGGCGATGCCGTCGATGGTCACCGCCGGCGCGCTGGCCATCTCGCACGGGTTGGCGCCGCGGCTGGCGGCGGCGATGGTCGGCTACGGCCTGCTGCTGTCGCTGGCGACGCTGCCGCTGTGGGCCGGCCTGTCGCCCGGCTAGGCGGCGCGGATCATCTGCGCAACTCCCGCGCTTCCTGTCGACGCGCGACGGTTGAGGCGTCGTCTCAGCGCTGCGGGGCGTCGAACACCACGTCGGCGGTGTCCGACTTGCTGCGCACCCGGAACCAGTCCGCGATGCGCGCGCGTTCGGCGTCCGGGACGGGGCGCCCGGCATGGACCAGCATCTGCAGCACCGGCGTCTTCTCCGCGCCCTCGACGATCCGGTAGCCCTGGCTCAGCGTCACCGAATCGACCTGCGGCAGCTGCGCGCGCAGTTCGGCGGCAATGTCCTGGGACTGGTTCATCAGCGCGTCGCGCGCGGCCATGCGGTTGCGCAGGTCCGCCAGCTCGGCGTCCTTCTTCTGCAGCGCTTCCTGGCTGTCCTTGTAGAGGTCGCTGAGCAGGCTGGACTTCAGTGCGGTGACGTCGACCTTGTCGTTCTGCCCGGCCTGATGGACCAGCATGCGCGCGTCGCCGAGGCCGGCGGTCGCCAGCCGGCCCTCGATCGACTTGAGCGTCGGTGTGTCCAGCGGCAGGCCGATCAGCGAGACCTCGATCAGTCCGGTCTTGGGGTCGATCCGGGTGTCGGCGACGTGCGCGCTGTCGAAGCGGAACTCGTCGCGGACGAAGGCGTGCGCGCGCGACTTGAACACTTCCTGCTGCACGAGGCGGTAGGCCAGCCAGGTGCTGGGAAGCGCAGTGGCCAGCGCCACCACCAGCAGCCAGGTGCGCATCCGGCGTTCGGTGCGCGAATCGACGAACGCGTGGATCGGTACCCGGACGAGGCGCAGGCCGAGGATCGTCGCCAACGCGATGAACACGCAGTTGATCGAGTACAGGTAGAGCGCGCCGCCGAAATAGCCCCATTGCCCGGTGGCCAGGCCATAGCCGGCGGTGCACAGCGGCGGCATCAGCGCGGTGGCGATCGCCACGCCCGGGATGACGTTGGACTTCTCCTCGCGGGTGGCGCCGATCACGCCGGCGAAGCCGCCGAACACCGCGATCAGGACGTCCCACAGGGTTGGCGAGGTGCGCGCCAGCAGCTCCGACTGCGCCTCCGCCAGCGGGGTGATCGCGAAGTACAGGGTCGAGACGGTCAGGCTGATGCCCGAGGCGATGGCGAGGTTCCAGAACGACTTGCGGATCAGCGGGAAGTCGTAGACCGCCACGCCCAGGCCGACGCCCATGATCGGCCCCATCAGCGGCGAGATCAGCATCGCGCCGATGATCACCGCGGTGGAATTGACGTTCAGGCCGATCGAGGCGATGAAGATCGCCGCCATCAGGATCCACGGCGTCGCGCCGTGCAGCTCGACGCCCTCGCGGATGCGGCGTTCGATGACCGGGTCCTCCGCCTTGTCCGTCAGCAGGCTGAAGCGCTGCGCCAGCGAATGCCGCAGGTGGCGGAGATCGTGGGCGTGGCCGGACGGGGCGTCCGCGGCATCGTTCGGGGTCTGCGTCATCGACATCGGCGGCAGCGGGAGGGCCCGGCCATGGTGCCGCCAATCGCCGGCGGTGGCGAGCGGGCAGGGCCAGGGAGGCATCGCCAAGGCGCCTCGCCGCGACCCGGGACGCGAAACCGACATCCGTCTGCGTTAGGCTGCCCGCCGGATCACGGGCGCCGTCCGGGCGCGGCAGGAGTGGCGGCATGCGGTGGATGCGGGGAGGCGCGATGGCCTGGGGGCTCGCGGGCGCGGCGTTGCTCGCGGGCGCGTGGACGTCGCCTGCGCGCGCGCAGGCGGCGGCGACCCTGGAGGAGCGTTTCGCCGCCGGCTGCGCCGAAACGC
>JAEWNA010000355.1 GCA_023392975.1 Pseudomonadota bacterium
TCCGGCGACGTGGAGGTCTGGCAGGCGTCCTTCGAGCTTTCGGAGAGCCAGCAGCTGCTGTGCACGCCCTGGTTCGATGCGGCCAGCGGCACGTTCGCCGCGGACTGAAATGGAAACGGCGGCCCGAAGGCCGCCGCGCCCGGACAGCCCCAATTGCCTGGCCGCGGCCTAGAGCAGGGGCACCATCAGCAGCGCCACGATGTTGATGATCTTGATCAGCGGGTTGATCGCCGGGCCGGCGGTGTCCTTGTAGGGGTCGCCGACGGTGTCGCCGGTCACCGCGGCCTTGTGGGCCTCGCTGCCCTTGCCGCCGTGGTGGCCTTCCTCGATGTACTTCTTGGCGTTGTCCCAGGCGCCGCCGCCGGTGCACATCGAGATGGCGACGAACAGGCCGGTGACGATCGTGCCCATCAGCAGGCCGCCCAGCGCGGCCGGGCCGAGGAACCAGCCGACCAGGATCGGGATGATCAGCGGCAGCAGCGACGGGAAGATCATTTCCTTGATCGCGGCGCGGGTCAGCAGGTCGACCGCCTTGTCGTACTCCGGCTTGCCGGTGCCTTCCATGATCCCCTTGATGTCACGGAACTGGCGGCGCACTTCCTCGACCACCGCACCGGCCGCACGGCCCACCGCCTGCATGGCGTAGGCGCCGAACAGATACGGGATCATGCCGCCGATCAGCAGGCCGATCAGCACCTTCGGGTCGTTGATCGCGAAGATCGCATCGCTGTAGGCATCGCCCATGCGCTCGTGCAGCTTGTGCGCGTAGTCGGCGAACAGCACCAGCGCGGCCAGGCCGGCCGAACCGATGGCGTAGCCCTTGGTGACGGCCTTGGTGGTGTTGCCCACGGCGTCGAGGGCGTCGGTGGTCTTGCGGATCTCCGGCCCGAGCTCGCTCATCTCGGCGATGCCGCCGGCGTTGTCGGTGATCGGGCCGTAGGCGTCGAGGGCGACGATCACGCCGGCCATCGACAGCATCGACACCGCGGCCACCGCGATGCCGAACAGCCCGGCGAGCGTGTAGCAGCCGTAGATCGCGGCGGCGACCGCGAGCACCGGCAGCGCGGTCGACTTCATCGACACGGCGAGGCCGGCGATGACGTTGGTGCCGTGGCCGGTTTCGGAGGCCTTCGCGACCTGCTGCACCGGGGCGTACTCGGTGGCGGTGTAGTACTCGGTGATCACCACCATCGCAGCGGTCAGCGCCAGGCCGATCAGCGCGCAGTAGAACACCGGCATGGCGTTGGCGACGATCATCTGCTGGGTGACGAAGTAGAAGCCGATCGCGGACAGCGCGCCCGCGACGATCAGTCCCTTGTAGAGCGCCTTCATGATCTTGCCGTCGCTGCCGACCTTCACGAAGAAGGTGCCGATGATCGACGCGACGATCGACACCGCGCCCAGCACCAGCGGATAGAGCACGCCGCCGTTGCCGTAGGTGCCGAACGCGATCCCCGCGATCAGCATCGCGGCCACGATCGTCACCGCGTAGGTCTCGAACAGGTCGGCGGCCATGCCGGCGCAGTCGCCGACGTTGTCGCCCACGTTGTCGGCGATCACCGCCGGGTTGCGCGGGTCGTCCTCGGGGATGCCGGCCTCGACCTTGCCCACCAGGTCGGCGCCGACGTCCGCGCCCTTGGTGAAGATGCCGCCGCCGAGGCGGGCGAAGATCGAGATCAGCGACGAACCGAACGCCAGGCCGATCATCGGCTGCAGCGCGGCCTTGATGCCGGCCTCGTCCGTCGCGCCCTTGCCGACGAACCAGTAGTAGCCGGCCACGCCGAGCAGGCCGAGGCCGACCACGAGCATGCCGGTGATCGCGCCGCCGCGGAAGCTGACCGCGAGCGCGTCGTTGAGGCCCTTGGTGGCGGCCTGCGTGGTGCGCACGTTGGCGCGCACGGACACGAACATGCCGATGAAGCCGGCCACGCCCGAGAGCACCGCGCCGATGGCGAAGCCGATCGCGGTCGGCCAGCCGAGGCCCGGGGCCAGGCCGATGATGAAGAACAACACGGCGCCGACGATGGCGATGGTGGTGTACTGCCGGCGCAGGTAGGCGCCCGCGCCTTCCTGGATCGCCGCGGCGATCTTCTGCATGCGTTCGTTGCCGGCGGGCTGCGCCATGATCCAGCGCGCGGACAGGATGCCGTACAGGATCGCCACGGCCGCCGCGGCCAATGCGATCCACATTGCGTGTTGCTCGAGCATGAAACCCTCCCCAGAGTCGGAAATCGATGCGAAAGCGGGCGACGGCAGCGGCCATCGTCCCGAACGATGCCGCAGGGCCTCCGGCCGCCACGGACAACCGCTCGACTATGGCACAGCCTTCGGTCCGGGTGGAACCGGAAGCGGCGGGCACAGCGCGCGTTTCGCGGTTGGTGCGCCGCAGCATGCCGCGCGTCGCCGGCGCCGGATTTGATCCAGCCCAAATTCACGGGCATTCGGGCACTGTCCCCGACCTCGCCCCACGTCCGGACCGCCATGCCGAATCGTCGCTTCTGCCGCCTTTCCCTACTCGCCGCCACGCTGTCTGCCGTCGTCGCGGTCGCGGCGCTGCTGCCCGGCGGGGCCGCATTCGCCGCCGAGACGCCCGAGGTCCATCGCGATCCGTTCCCGCCGCAGAAGACCGGCGCGGTGCACACCCTGCGGATCATTCCCGAGACCTGTGCCTACCTGCAGGGCAGCTTCACCGCCGATCCGGCGAAGCCCTACCGCTTCGGCGCCGCGCACACCTCCCCGCGATGCCAGGCGCGGGCGCGATTGGTCGATCCGGCGAAGGCGGCGCCTTCCGCCGCGCACGGCTGGATCCTCAACGACGTGTTGCGCGTTCCCAATGCCGACTGCCCCGCACAGCAGGCGGTCGTGCGCGTCTGGCGCAAACCCGCCGCCGGCGCGCCGCTGCGGCCCGATGCCCAGGGTCGTCCGCGCATCTACCTCGAAGACGCGAAGCGCCAGGCCCAGGCCGGCCAACTCGACGCGCTGCCGCAGTACGCGGCGGTGCTGACGGTCGAGGGCAAGTCCTGCCGCTGAAGCGAGGCCGGCGGTCGGCTCAGCGCGAACCGTCGCCCGCGCGGCGATGGCTGCGGATCCACTCGCGGCGCTGCTCGGGCGTCAGCGCCTTCCACTGCCGGCGCAGCGTGTCCTGCTGGTCGGGCGGCAGGGTCTCGAACTCGCTGCGCAGGCGCCCGCGTTCGCCCGATGGCCCATGCGGCCGGTCGCCCGGCGGCGGGCGTCCGTGCGACTGTTCGTAGGCGGCGCGGGCGCGTTCGCGCTGCTCGGGCGTCATCTGTTCCCAGCGGCGCTGGCCCTGCATCGCCTGCCGGCGCTGGTCGGGCGTCATCTGCCGCCAGCGTTCGGCGTGCTGCAGCATGCGCTGGCGCTGGCCCGGGTCGCGATTCCAGCGTTCGCGCACCACGCCGATGATCGCCTCGCGCTGGGCCGGCGAGAGGTGGTCCCAGTCGGGCAGGGCGGCCGGCGCGGTCGCGGCGGGCGCGGCCGGCCGCGTCGCCTGGGCGAGCGCGATCCCGGTCGGCGCCAGCGACGACATGCACAGCGCCAGAAACACGAGCAGGCGGTTCATAGCGTCTCCGTGAGGTCGGCCTGGCCCTCGTTCGCGGCCAGCCACAGGTAGAAGTCGGGGCTTTCGTCGATCGCGGCGATGCCGTCGGCGGCCTGCGCCGCTTCGTAGTCGTCGGCCGTCCAGTCGGCGGGCAGCGCGCCCGCCGCCGGAGCGGTCGTGCGCGGCGTCCGGTCGACATGGGCGACCTCCACCGGCGCGACGGTGGGCGCGATGTTCGGCGCAGCCGTGTCGGCG
>JAEWNA010000042.1 GCA_023392975.1 Pseudomonadota bacterium
GTCGTACATCAGCGTGCCCATGCCGCCCAGCGAGGCGCCCGCCAGCCAGATCTCGCGGTAGCCCTCGTGCCGGGCCGGCAGGATCACGTCGCGATGCAGCCGCTCCGGGGCATCGCCGTGCTTGTAGTCGCCCAGCCGGAGTTCGGCGAAGACCACGTCGGCATCCGGCCAGGCGCGCTGGATGGCCTCGGCCACGCCGCTGCGCTTCAGCGCGGCGAGGTCGTCGGCGCGCCCGGGCAGCACGACGACCAGGCGCTTCGACGCGGCCTGCGACGCGGCAGGCAGCCGCAGCGCCGGGATCGGCTGGTCGGGGCGCGTGCCGGGCAGGCAGCCGGCCAGCAGCAGGCACAGGGACGCGATCAGGAGGAGGAGAGGGCGCATCGGGCGGGTTCCGCGGACATGGCGTCCCGACGATACGCGGGACGCCGTCCGATGGATGCAGCGGATGTGCCGGTGGTGGGTGCGCGTCGAGGGCCTCCTCGGTGGTCGGCGCGGTCGGCTTCCGGCGGCAGAGGCCCGCCCGGCCGCGGCCTCACTTCTCGACGAAGGCGCGCTCGAACACGTATTCGCCGGCGGTGCCGATCCGCGGCGAAGCGTTGAAGCCGCGCCGGTCGAGGATCGCGCGGAAGTCGGCCAGCATCTGCGGGCTGCCGCAGATCATCGCGCGATCCTGTGCCGGGTCCAGCGGCGGCAGGCCGAGGTCGGCGGCGATGCGTCCGCTGTCGAGGAGGTCGGTGATGCGCCCGCGCTGCGAGCGGCCGTGCCAGTAGAAGTCCTCGCGGCTCACCGCGGGGTAGTACAGCAGCTTGGCCCGGATTTCCTCGCCGAGGTACTCGTGGCACTGCAGGCCGCGGCTGATGTAGTCGCGGTAGGCCAGGTCCGGTTCGCCGCGCACGCCGTGGCAGACGATCACCTTCTCGAAGCGCTCGTAGGTCGCCGGGTCCTTGATCACCGCCAGCCACGGCGCGAGGCCGGTGCCGGTCGACAGGAGGTAGAGGTTGCGCCCCGGGTGCACGTCCGAGATCAGCAGCGTGCCGGTGGGCTTGCGGCCGATGAGGATCGTGTCGCCGGGCCGGATGTGCTGCAGGCGCGAGGTCAGCGGGCCGTTCTGCACCTTGATGCTGAAGAATTCGAGTTCCTCTTCCCAGTTCGCGCTGGCGATGGAGTAGGCGCGCATCAGCGGCTTGGTCGAGCCGTCTTCCTGCGGCACCTCCAGACCGATCATCACGAATTGGCCGTTGTCGAACCGGAAACCGTCGTCGCGAGTGGTGGTGAAGCTGAAGTAGGCGTCGGTCCAGTGGCGGACGTCCAGCACGGTTTCGGTGCCGTAGGGGGAGGCCATGCGTCGGGGTCTGAAGTATTAGCTGGCGCTAATTGTAGACGAGCGCGCGGACGCGGGAATTTGATTCGGCTCAGAAACCCCGGCCCGGGGCCTGCCCGGGCGGGAGCGGCCGGCTCACAGCGTCAGCGTGTGCACGACCTGGGTGCGGTCGTCGGGGTCGCCTGCCGTGACGAACCCCAGGTGGTGCGCCAGGTGCGCCATTTCCTGGTTCTCGGCGAAGTCCAGCGACACCATGGTGCGGATGCCGCGTTCGCGGGCGGCGGCGATCAGCCGCTGCATCAGCGTCGTGCCCAGGCCGTGGCCCTGCCAGTCGTCGAGCACGGTCACCGCGATCTCGCACTGCCGCGGATCGTTGCCGACCGCGTAGCGCGACACGCCCACGATGCGCGCGTCGTCGTCTTCGCCATCGAGGGCGACGAAGGCTTCGTCGTTGACGTGGTCGACATCGACCAGCCGGCTCACCAGCGCTTCGTCCGGCTCGTTGAACTGCTCCTGGAAGCGGTAGCGACGCGCGCGCGGCGACAGCGCGGCGATGAAGGCCCGTTCCGCGTCCGCGTCGCCGGGATTCATCGGACGGATCAGGACCTGGCGGCCGTCGGACAGGGTCTCCAGCGCGTACGGCAGGAAGCCGTCGGGGGCGGGGATGGGCGAGACATCGTTCATGGCGCGGCTCCTAGGAGGTGTGACGACGATGCTGCGCTGCAGCACGGCCGGATTTCCTGATCCGGATCAGATTGACGCGGGGTCCCTCCCGCCGCGCGACGAACGGTCCGGGACGAGGCGACGGAACGCCCCGTCCCGGCACCGGTCAGCCCTCGGCGGCGGCCTTCATGTTGGCCAGGCCGGCTTCGAAATCCTTGCCGATCATCCTGTCCATGCCGACGACGGTGTCCATGAGCTTGGTGAGGTAGGGGCTCGGGCCGCGCATGGTCCAGGTCACCTCGGTGCCGCCGTCCTTCGGCACCAGCACGAACTCGGTGACGTTGTTCGATTCCATCGGTTCGATGAAATCGAGCTTGATCGCGATCCGGCTGGGCGGCGTCGATTCGGCGATCTCCATGCGGCCCTGGCCCACGTCCTTGTTGCCCTTCCATGCGTAGACCGCGCCCGGGCCGCTGGCGGGGCCCTCGAAGGTGCGGGTCATCGCCGGATCGAGTTTCTCCCAGGGCGACCATTCGCCCCAGCGATGGAAGTCGTCGATCAGGGCGAACACCTTGTCCGGCGGGGCGGCGATGGTCGCCTTGCGCTGGACCTGGAAGGTGTCGGGTTTGGTCGCCGCGTAGATCAGCACGCCGGCGATCGCGAGGACCAGGACGATCAGGATCTTCTTCAGCATGACGTTCCCCCATGGCGGATACCCCGGGCATTCTCCGCCGATCGTCCGGGGGCGCAAGTGCGGCCCTTGGTGTCCGCAGCGGGGTAAAATCGCGGCCCCGCACGTCCCGATGGTCCGCCCGTGTCCGCATCGAATTCATCCGCCATGCCCGCCGATCGCCGCCCCGTCTCGATCCGGCAGGACGACCTGATCCAGTCGATCGCCGATGGCCTGCAGTACATCAGCTACTACCACCCGGTCGACTACATCCGGAACCTCGCCGCCGCCTACGAGCGCGAGGCCTCGCCGGCCGCGAAGGACGCGATCGCGCAGATCCTGATCAACTCGCGGATGTGCGCCGAGGGCCATCGCCCGATCTGCCAGGACACCGGCATCGTCACCGTATTCCTCGAAGTGGGCATGGACGTGCGCTGGGACGATGCGACCATGAGTGTCGAGGACATGGTCCACGAGGGCGTGCGCCGCGCCTACAACGACCCGGACAACAAGCTGCGCGCCTCCGTGCTGGCCGACCCCGCCGGCAAGCGCATCAACACGAAGGACAACACGCCCGGCGTGGTCAACGTGAAGATCGTGCCCGGCAACACGGTGGACGTGATCGTCGCCGCGAAGGGCGGCGGCTCGGAAGCGAAGTCGAAGTTCGCGATGCTCAACCCGTCCGATTCCATCGTCGACTGGGTGCTGAAGACCGTGCCGACCATGGGCGCCGGCTGGTGCCCGCCGGGCATGCTCGGCATCGGCATCGGCGGCACCGCCGAGAAGGCGATGCTGCTGGCCAAGGAAGCGCTGATGGAACCGATCGACATCGTCGACCTGCAGGCCCGTGGCCCATCGAACCGCGCCGAGGAACTGCGCCTCGAGCTGTACGAGAAGGTCAACGCGCTGGGCATCGGCGCGCAGGGTCTCGGCGGCCTGACCACCGTGCTCGACATCAAGGTCAAGGACTACCCGACCCACGCCGCGAACCTGCCGATCGCGATGATCCCGAACTGCGCCGCGACGCGTCATGCGCACTTCACCCTCGACGGCAGCGGCCCGGTGATGCTGGACCCACCGTCGCTGGAGGACTGGCCGACGCTGACCTACGACGCGTCGAAGGGCCGTCGCGTGAACCTCGACACGGTGACGAAGGAAGACGTCGCCTCGTGGAAGCCGGGCGAAGTGCTGCTGTTGAACGGCAAGCTGCTGACCGGCCGCGACGCCGCGCACAAGCGCATGGTCGACATGCTCGACAAGGGCGAGCCGCTGCCGGTCGACCTGCGCGGCAAGTTCATCTACTACGTCGGCCCGGTCGATCCGGTGCGCGACGAGGTCGTCGGCCCCGCCGGCCCGACCACTGCCACGCGCATGGACAAGTTCACCGAGCAGGTGCTGGCGCAGACCGGGCTGATGGGCATGGTCGGCAAGGCCGAACGCGGCCCGACCGCCATCGACGCCATCAGGAAGCACCAGTCGGTCTATCTCATGGCCGTCGGCGGCGCCGCGTACCTGGTGTCGAAGGCGATCAAGGCCGCGAAGGTCGTCGGCTTCGCCGATCTCGGGATGGAAGCGATCTACGAATTCGAAGTGCAGGACATGCCGGTCACCGTCGCGGTGGATTCGCAGGGCACGTCGGTGCACCAGACCGGTCCGCGCGAATGGCAGGCGCGGATTTCGAACGGGATGCTCGGCAAGATCCCGGTGGTCGTCGCCTGAGTCGTCGCTGCCGTGCCGCGATGCATGACGGCTTGAATCCGGAGGGAGCCGCGATCGTCGCGGCTCCCTTCGTCGTTCCGGCGATGGGTGGCCTGGTCAGATGCGGAACGCGCGGCCGTCGCGCACCTGCACCCGCGAGCCCACCGCGATGCCGTTGAGGTCGTCCTGCGACACGATGACCTCGCGGCCGTCGCGCATGCGGACGGTGATGTCGTAACCCTTGCCGTACTTGTTCTGCACGGCGTTGCCGACGGCGGCGCCCGCGGCGGCACCGGCGACCGTGGCGGTGTTCTGGCGACCCTTGCTGTCGGTGCTGTCCTTCGCGATCTCGCGCGCGGCGAGGCCACCCACCACCGCGCCGACGACGGCGCCGGTGGCATTCGGCGTACGGCTGCCGGCGCCCGTGTCGATGCGGGTCACGGTGCCGCAGGCGGGGCAGGGGTCCCCGTAGGCGGGCGACGGCGAAGCGCCGTAGCCATAGCCGGACGACGGCGTGCTCGCGCAGGCCGAGAGCATCAGCGACGAAGCGATGGCGAGGGAAGCGAACAGCGTCGGACGAAGGTTCATGCGGGCTTTCATGGCGTGTCTCCGGACGGGGGATGCATCGCGATCCGGGATCGCGATGCGGCCACCCTCGCGCCGAGGGCGTGAATCGGATGCGAACGTCGCGGAAAACCGGTCCCGATCGTGCGCGCTGCTCGACGATCGCGCGAAATGCCTTCGAACCCAGCCGTTTCAGTGGATATCGTTCACCGGCTGCCGTTCAGCGGAGATGGTTCAGTGGAGATGGTTCAGTGGAGATGGTTCAGATGCCGCGGAAATAGATATCGACGTAGTCCGCCGCGGTGTCGCAGGGGTTGTCGATTTCCTGCATGCGCCAGTACTTGCGGCCCGCTTTCGTCCGGAAATGGTAGGTGCCGTCGCGCTTGCACTCGCGTCCGCCGGCGATGTGCGAGACGCGGGTGAGGATCGTGCCTTCGAAGGTGAAACCGTCCTGCGTGGCGGCCACGATCCGGCCGGAGACGCGGACGTAGTCGCCGTCGCTGTCGTCGTGGCCGCGCTGTTCGCCTTCCAGCGCCAGCGTGTCGCCGCGATCGGTCACCGCCACCCGGCCCGCGCCGTCGAGATCGCCCCAGCCGATCCATTGCAGCGTGAGCATGTGATCGCCGACCAGCCGCGCGCGGGCCGCCGCGTCCAGCCCGTTCTTCGCGGTCGCGGCATCGGCGGGGCTGCCGCCGGTCAGGGCGAGCAGGAGCGCGATCGGGGCGAGGCGGAGGGACGGGCGCATGGTGGATATCCGGCAGCGGGACGGGCGATGCATGATCCCGCCTGCGACCGGCCGGATCAACGCCCGGGATCCGCCGCCCGTCGCGTGGCCAGTGCGTTCGCGCGGCGGCGGCCCGCCAGCGCCGCCAGGACGGCCGACAGTGCGCTCCAGGTCGCGACGTAGCACCACGTCGCCGGGCCGGAATGCCCCACCGACTCGATGCCTGCGGACGCCTCGATCCACGACCACAGCGGCATCAGAATGAAGGTCGCCACGACGGCCGGTGGCAGCGCGAGCGATGCGATCGCCAGCACGGCGACGACACGCAGCAGGAGGCGACGCAGTCGGGACATGGGGGCGCGTCGCGTGCGGGGTCGGGGCTATGGCGCGGGCGGGACGGGCGGACCGGGCTGCAGCAGGTTCTGCCCGGTGGCGTCGGCGCGGGCGGCGGCGAACTGCTCGTCGATGTCGCGATTGACCGAGGTGTCGGTACCGCCGTTGTGGTCCGGCTCGATCGGGGCGGCGCCGCGCTCGTCGGGCAGTCGCGCGATGTACTGGATGGTGCGCGGCGCTTCGATGCCGGCCTTCGCGAACGCGGCCTTGGTCTGCCGGATCGCCTCGCTGCGGGTCTTGCCGAGGTCGCTCTCGCGCTGGTCGATCCAAGCCAGGAAGCGCAGCACGATGCCGCCGCTGCCGTGTTCGACGACCAGCCACGACGGCGCCGGGTCGTCGAGCACGCCGTCCACCCCGGCGATCGCCGCCATCGCCAGCGTTTCGGACTTGCGGATCGACTGCGTGGCGTCGATCGCGACGGTGAAATCGAAGCGCCGCTTCGGATTGCGCGAGTAGTTGAGGATGACCGACTTGAACACGAGGCTGTTCGGCATCTGCAGGTGGTTGCCGTCGAAGGTCATCAGTACCGTCGCGCGCGACGTCACCGAGATCACCTTGCCTTCGCGGCCGTCGATGTTGACCGTGTCGCCGGGCTCGAACGGACGGCGCACGCTCAGCAGGATGCCCGCGATGTAGTTCTCGGCGATGTCGCGGAACGCGAAGCCCAGCACCAGCCCGACCACGCCCGCGGAGCCGAGCACCGCGCCGACCACTGCGGTGAGGCCCAGCAGGTCGAGCGCGATCAACACGCCGACGAGGATGATCGCCGTGCGCACGATCGTGCGCACGAGGCCGTCCATGTACGGGTTGCGCGAGCGCAGGTGCCGCAGGTGCAGGCGCCGGCCCGCGAACCGCGCGCACCACAGCGCGAACAGCAGCACCAGCACCGCAAGGACCAGTTGCGGGATGCGTTCGACCAGGCGCAGCAGCGTGTCGTTGGCGTAATCGACCATCGCGGTCGCGCAGTCGCGGAGATCGTCGAAAGTGCAGGCGACGACCGGCTGCGTTGCGGCGTCGCCCGACGCGGGCGCGGCCGAGGACGGCGGCAGCAGGAGGGACAGCGGGGACGGTGCGGGCGTCGTCGTGGGCATCGGAATGACGGTATCGGAGGCGTGGTGCCGGAGGCAGCGGCGCTGGAAGAATGCGGCGCCAGAAAGAAACAGGCGCTGGAAAACCGGGCGCTAGAAAAACCAGGCGATCAGGAACAGCCCGATCATCGCGCAGGCGAGTCCGAGCTTGAACACCACGCCGAGCAGGATGCCCAGCCAGGTGCCGAGGCCGACCTTGGTGGCGTGGCCGAGGTGGTTGCCTTCGAGGCTGCGGCGATGCAGCAGTTCGCCGATCACCGCACCGACGAACGGTGCCACGAACACGCCGATCAGGCCGAAGAACAGGCCGGCGACGGTGCCGATCGCCGCCCCGAGCAGCGCCAGCCGGCTGGCGCCGACCCGCTTGGCGCCCATCGCCGTCGCCGCGAGATCCACCAGCACCGAGAGCACGGTCAGCAGCCCGAGGACCACCAGCGTCAGCGCGCCGATGCGTTCGAAGCCATCGGCCCACGCCGCGAGCAGCATGCCGGCGTAGACCAGCGGCAGGCCGGGCAGGGCGGGCAACACCACGCCGGCGAGGCCGAGCAGCACCAGCAGCGCGGCGAGCACGTAGAAGACGACCTGTGCGTCCATCGAACATCCGGGCCGCGGGAAGGAAGGTCGCGGCGGCCGCATCATGGCACGCTGCCGGAACGGTCGCACGACCCGGCGGTGAACGTGCAGGGTGCCGCACCGTCGTGCGATCCCCGGCGCCGCAAAAGGAAACGGCCCGCAGCGCGGGCCGTTTCCGGCGGGGCTGCGCGAACCGTCAGTTCAGCGCCGGATTGTTCTCGGCGAAGTACTCGTGGTTGTCCGCGTTGTCCAGGGCCTTGGTCGGGTTGCTGGTCGCCAGGCTCTTGGCGGCCGACTGCCCGTAGGCCCAGTCGTCGGTGGCGGCGACGACGTTGAAGTGGCTCATCTCGTGCACCAGGGTGCCGGCCTTCGAGTCCGTGCCCGTGTTCGGCGCGCTCCAGAACGCGTTGCAGACGTAGATCTGGTAGGGCTGGGTCGGATAGACGTAGGCGTAGTAGCTCTGGTTGCAGCCGCAGTTGATCGTGATCTGGCCGGCGTTCTGGTCCATGGCCGCGTCGATCGCCGCGTAGTGCTGCTTCGCGGTGGTGTAGCGGCTGGAGGTGTAGGCGCCGAACCAGGTGGTGTAGCGCGACCCGGTCTTGCCGGCGTTGAGGTAGCCCTTGGCGTTCTCGGTGTAGGTGCGCGCCGAATTCACCGCCGTGCCCGCCGAGCTCTGCCGCGAGGTGGTGCAGCCGACGTAGTTCACGCCGTTCACCACCACGCCCTGCACCGGCTTGGCCTTGGTCGAGAAGCCCATGCGCTGGGCCGGCGTCTGCTGGCCGTTGTCGACCCGGATGCGCAGTGGCGCGCTCTGCGTCACCAGCGGCAGGCCGTTGGCCTGCTTCAGCATCGTCCCGCCGGACAGCGAGGCGTACTGCAGCGGCGCGGCGAAGGTGATGGTGTAGTCGCCGCCCTGCGAGAGGTCGTAGGCGGCGCCGAGATCGACCGTCGCCTTCCAGGCGCGGCCCGGACGCAGCACGACGAAGTCGGAGGCTTCGGGCAGGCCGCGCTTGATCATCGCGCCTTCGTAACGGACCTCGACGCCGTCGCGGGTCACCGCGAAGACGTTCGACTGCGCCAGCATCGAAGGCAACTGCCACTTCGGCACGCGGACGGTCTTGCGGCTGCTGTTGGTCACCGTCACCTCGACGATGCCATCCCCCAGCGACAGCATGCCGACGCGCAGCGGATTGGAGGTCTGGACCGCCGGCACGGCGGCGACCGAACCGAAGGCGGCGGCGATACCCGCGACGAGCGCGGTGGTGGCACCGATGGTGCCGATCGTTTTGAGCTTCATTCCCTTGTGTCCCCGGATTCGAAAACGCCCGCGGAATGCGGGCGTCGGGATCATAAGGGGGTGTCCCCCCTCCGTGCATGCTGCTTAGCAGCAGCGACCGGAGGGGCGCTGTCGCGCCGGTCGCGCGGCGGTCGGCGGGCTCGGAAGAAGTCCGGTCAGCGGAAGTCCTGGTGGCAGCCCTTGCAGCTTTCGCCGATCTTGGCGGTGACGGCGTTCACGCCTTCGCAGTTGATCGGCGGCGAGGCGAGGGCGGCGTCGAGGGTGGCGCGCATGCCGCTGGCCTGCTTGGTGAAACGCTCGTCGTCGGCGTCGCCGGGGAAGGCGCGCTCCAGGTCGTCGGCCATCGTGCGCAGGCCCTTGAGGTGCGGGATGATGTCGGTCGCGTTGCAGTGGTTCGCCGCGGCCTTCTCGCCGAGCTGCTTCATGTGCCATTCCTGCACGAACATCACGCTTTCGGGGAAGTGGTCGCGACGCTGCTGCCAGGTCCGCATCAGCATGACGACGGCGATCGCGCCGATGGCCAGGCCGATCAGGAAGACGAAGAAATAGCGGCTGAAGGCGGAGGACTTGGGCTTGCTCTGGTCGGGCGAGGTCGACATGGAACGGCTCCGTGACGGTTGTCGAAAACATACCACGACCGGCGTCGCCATGTTCCGTCCGGCTACAATGGCGCGATGCACGAAGACACCCGCAACGACCTGCCCGCAGCGACGTCCGACGACGGCCTCGACGCGACCTGGCGC
This sequence comes from Pseudomonadota bacterium, assembly GCA_023392975.1. Taxonomy (GTDB): domain Bacteria; phylum Pseudomonadota; class Gammaproteobacteria; order Xanthomonadales; family Xanthomonadaceae; genus Lysobacter_I. Next base: position 9,735 of record JAEWNA010000042.1, read on the forward strand.
GACCGGTTCGCCGGGATCGATCGCCTCTACGGACGCGGTGCGCTCGCCGCGTTCGCGCGCCGGCATGTCGCCGTGGTCGGCCTGGGCGGGGTCGGGTCCTGGGTGGTCGAGGCGCTGGTCCGCAGCGGCGTGGGCCGGCTGACCCTGATCGATGCCGACGACCTCTGCGTCTCCAACACCAACCGCCAGTTGCCCGCGCTCGAAGGCCAGTACGGCCGCGGCAAGGCCGAGGCGATGGCCGAACGCTGCCGCGCGATCAACCCGGGCGCCGAGGTCGACGCCATCGCCAGCTTCCTCGTGCCGTCGAACCTCGACGACCTGCTCGGACGCGACCACGACCTGGTGATCGATGCCTGCGACAGCTTCCGCACGAAGGTCGAGGCCATCGCCTGGTGCCGCCGCCGCAAGCGGCCGATCCTCACCGTCGGTGCCGCCGGCGGCCGGCTCGATCCGACCCTCGTGCGCGTACGCGACCTGTCGCGCACCGAGCACGACGCGATGCTCGCGCTGATCCGCAAGAAGCTGCGCGCCGAGTTCAACTTCCCGAAGAACCCGCAGCGCTACTTCGGCGTGCCGGCGATCTATTCGCTGGAGAACGTGCGCTATCCGCAGGCCGACGGCAGCGTCTGCGGGCTGCGTCCGAAGCTCGGCGCCGACGCAGCCTTGAAGCTCGACTGCGGCGCCGGCCTCGGCGCGGCCACCCACATCACCGGCGCGTTCGCGTTCGCTGCCGCGGGCAAGGCGCTGGAGATGCTGCTGAAGCCGAAGGCGGCCGCAGCGTCCTCGTGATTCGCTCCCGTAGAGCGGGGCAAAGCTCCGCTGCGGCCTTTACCGGAAACGGGGTAGCGGAGCTTTGCTCCGCTCTACGGAATGCCGGAGAGGGCTACGGGAGCGGGCGAAGGCGGAACAGGCGCTCGGCATTCAGCGTCGTGGCTGCCGCGAGTTCGGCGGGCGCAATTCCGCGCAATTCCGCCACCGCGTCCAGCACGCGCACCAGCCGCGCCGGCTCGTTGCGCTGGCCGCGGTGATCGCTGTCGGGTTGATCCGGCGCGTCGGTTTCCAGCAGCAGGCAGTCGATCGGGAGCGTCGTCGCGAGCGTGCGCAGGCGGTTGGCGCGTTCGTACGTCACCGGCCCGCCGATGCCGACGAGGAAACCGAGATCGAACAGCCGCTTCGCCTGGTCGGCACTGCCGGGATAACTGTGGACCACGCCGCGCAGCGGCCCGAAACGGCGGATCGCCGCCATGACCTGATCGACCGCGCGTCGCGCATGCACGACCACCGGCAGGTCGAAGTCGCGGGCCAGCCGCAGCTGGCCGTCGAAGAAGAATGCCTGACGCGCCGGGTCGAGCCCTTCGACGAAGCAATCGAGCCCGCATTCGCCGACGGCCACCGGGCGCTCGCGCTCGATCCACTCGCGCAGCGACGAGAGGTCGGCATCGCGATGGTCGTCGAGGTACATCGGGTGCAGTCCGTAGGCGGGCAGCAGACCCGTCTCGCGTGCACAGAGATCCCGCAGCTTCGGCCAGCCTGCGGCGTTCACCGCCGGCACGATCTGCCGGGACACGCCCGCAGCGCGCGCGCGGGCGAGCACGGCGTCGCGGTCGTCGTCGAATTCCGGTGCGTCGAGGTGCGCGTGGCTGTCGACCAGCATGGAGGCGTTCAGCCGCTGCGCTGGCCCTCGATCGGCGGCTTTGCGGCGGGGTCATCCGTCGCGACCGGCGCCTTGCGCTTGCGGAAACTGGCGAGCAGCAGCGTGGCGATGCCGAGCAGGAGTTCGTCGATGAACGGGATGAAGTCCGGGACGACCATGTCGACCGCCCACAGTACCGCGGCGATCACGAACAGTCGCGGGAAACTCAATCGGCCGAGGAAGCCCAGGATCGGGGCGACGAGCGGACTGGCCATGACGACGGAACTCCGGAGGTAATGACGAATGTGCGCACGCTAGCACGCCGAATCCGGCTTTCGGGCCGCGATTCAGGGTTTCGTCACGCTGGGCGGGCCGGGATCGGGGGAGGTTCAGCTTGCCGGTGCTGCAATCGCCTCGCAGCAGGGGATCCCCCCGATCCATCCCTCAGGAGGACCGCATGAACCAGAAGAACACCATCGCCATTGCCATCGGCGCGTTGCTGCTCGGCGGCGTCGCGACCGCGGCCTATCTGGGCAACCGGGCGCCGGCACCGTCCGACGTGTCCAACGACCTCGCCCGCCCGGCGACGCTGGCCACCGAGGATCGCGCCGACGACGACGGCCGCATCGCGACGACGGGCGGCCTGGAGTACGCGGACGTCATCGACGTGAAGCCGGTGACCGAGAAGTCGGCGCAATATGCCACGGTCTTGGGCACCGAGCCGATCCGCGAAACCACCACCGCCAGCACGCCTCGCGAGGTCTGCCAGGACGTCGCCGTGCAGGAACGCCTGCCCGAGCGCGACGGCAACGTCGGCGGCACCGTCGCCGGCGCGGTCATCGGCGGCCTGGTCGGCAACCAGATCGGCAAGGGCGACGGCCGCAAGCTGGCGACGGTCGCCGGCGCCGTGGGCGGTGGTTTCGCCGGCCACGAGATCGACAAGCGCCACGTCGGCGGCCAGGTCGTGACCAAGACCGAGCGCCAGTGCCACACCGTGACCGACACCGCCCGCCAGAGCCGTACCGTGGCGTGGAACGTGACCTATCGGAATCCCGACGGCACGACCGGCACGATGCGCACCGACCGCAAGCCCGGCAGCCGGATCCCGCTGGGCAGCGAAAGCCACGTGGTCGGCTACGACGTGACCTACCGCTACCGCGGCGCCGAGCAGACGCTGCGGATGGACGACAAGCCGGGCGATCGCCTGCCGGTCGTCGACGGCCAGGTGGTGACCGCGGTCGCCACGGCCGGTGCGCCCGGTCGAGGCTGACCGCCCGCAACGCTGCGCAGCGGCGCCAAGCGGTTCGCGGCCGACCCCTCGGACGGCCGCACAACAGGCGGGACCGGAGCGATCCGGTCCCGCCTTCTTTTGCGGCCGGGGTGGGGCGTTGGCGAAATTTCGGCCTTTGCGGTGGAAGTCGTCGCTTCGACGCCCGGTTTTGGTCGGTCCGCAGGTATCGGCTGCGCAGGTTGCCCCCTTACAATGACGTTTTGCCCGAATCGACCGCGCCCCATGGCCCTGCACCCCTACGACCTGTACGACGTCCGTTCCCTGCTCAGCGAAGAAGAGCGTGCCGTGCAGGACACGGTCGCCCGCTTCACTGACGAGCGCGTGCTGCCGATCATCGGCAAGGCCTTCGACGAAGGCCGCTTCCCGAAGGAACTGATCCCCGAGATCGCCGAACTCGGCCTGCTCGGCTCCTCGCTGCCGGAGCAGTACGGTTGCGCCGGTCTCAACGGCGTCAGCTACGGCCTGATCTGCCAGGAACTGGAGCGCGGTGATTCCGGCATCCGCAGCTTCGTCAGCGTGCAGTCCTCGCTGTGCATGTATCCGATCTACGCCTACGGTTCGGAAGAGCAGCGCATGCGCTGGCTGCCGGACATGGCCGCGGGCAAGGTCATCGGCTGCTTCGGCCTGACCGAGCCGCACGGCGGCTCCGACCCGGCCAACATGAAGACCCGCGCCGTGCGCGACGGCGGCGACTGGGTGATCAACGGCTCGAAGATGTGGATCACCAACGGCAACCTGGCCGACATCGCGATCGTCTGGGCGCAGACCGACGACGGCATCCAGGGTTTCGTGCTCGAGAAGGGCATGCCGGGCTTCACCGCCCAGGAGATCAAGCACAAGATGAGCCTGCGCGCGTCGGTCACCAGCGCGCTGTTCTTCGACAATGTGCGCGTGCCCGACGCCAACCGCCTGCCGAACGTGAAGGGCCTGAAGGGCCCGCTCGGCTGCCTCACGCAGGCGCGCTACGGCATCACCTGGGGTCCGATCGGCGCGGCCATCGCCTGCCTCGACGAGGCGCTGCGCTACAGCAAGGAGCGCATCCTGTTCGATCGTCCGGTCGCGGCGACGCAGAGCGCGCAGATCAAGATGGCCGACTGGGCGCGCCGCATCACCGCCGCGCAGCTGATCTCGCTGCAGCTCGGTCGTCTGAAGGACGCCGGCAACATGCAGCCGACGCAGGTGTCGCTGGCGAAGTGGAACAACGTGCGCATGGCGATCGACATCGCCCGCGAGGCGCGCGACCTGCTCGGCGGCGCCGGCATCACCACCGAGCACTGCCCGATCCGCCACGCGCTGAACCTCGAATCGGTGATCACCTACGAAGGCACGGAAACCGTGCACCAACTGGTGGTCGGCCGCGAGCTGACCGGCATCAACGCGTTCTGATCGAAGGCGGGGCGAGGTGCGCATGGACACACCGGTGCTCGAAACCGAACGCCTGATCCTGCGCGTCCCGCGGATCGAGGACTTCGACCGCTACGCCGAATTCTTCGCGCACGACTCGTCGGCCGTCATCGGCGGCCCGTACGTGCGCGCGGATGCGTGGCGGCGCTTCCTGCAGATGCCCGGCGCCTGGCTGCTGCAGGGCTTCGCGATGTTCTCGGTGATCGAGAAGACGAGCGGGCTGTGGGTCGGGCAGGCCGGACCGTGGTATCCGGACGGCTGGCCCGGCACCGAAGTCGGCTACGCCTTCCATCAGGACGCGCGCGGCAAGGGCTACTGCACCGAAGCCTGCGTCGCCTCGATGGACTGGGCGTTCGACCATCTCGGCTGGGACGAGGTCGTTCACTCCATCCGGCCCGACAACGTGCCGTCGCAGAAGGTCGCGCAGCGCCTCGGCTCGACCAATCGCGGCCCCGTCCCGTTCGCGCCGCCGCACGACGCGCACGCGATCGACCTCTGGGGCCAGACCCGCGACGAGTGGCGCACCAACCGGGAGCGGTTCGCATGATCACGCTGTACGGCATGTCCTCGTCGGGCAACTGCTACAAGCTGCAGCTGCTGATGGCGCAGCTCGGTCGCGAGTACGACTGGGAGGAGATCGACGTCACCCGTGGCGAGAACCTGTCGCCCGAATTCCTGGCGATGAACGATCGCGGCAAGGTACCGGTGCTGCGGCTGGCCGACGGTCGCACGATGGCCGAGTCGAACGCGATCCTGAACTTCCTCGCGCAGGGCACGCCGCTGCTGCCGGACGCGCCGTGGGATCGCGCGAAGACGTTGCAGTGGATGTTCTTCGAGCAGTACAGCCACGAGCCGTACATCGCGGTGTCGCGCTTCATCCGCCGGTTCCTGCCGCCGGACCATCCGCGCCGTGCCCATCTCGATGCGCTGAAGGCGTCGGGCGATGAGGCGCTGGCGGCGATGGAGCGGCATCTCTGCCGGTTGCCTTGGTTCGGCGGCGAGCGCTACACCATCGCCGACATCGCGCTGTTCGCGTACACCCACGTCGCCGAGGACGGCGGCTTCGACCTCGGCGGTTATCCGCACGTCGAACGCTGGATCAAGCGGGTGATGCAGCAGCCCGGGTTCGTGCCGATGCGCGACGCCGACCGTCCCGAGGACTGACCCCGCCCGCGCACTCCGTGGAGCGGAACGCAGTACCGCTGCCCCGGCTCCGAAACCGCTCCGGTTTCCTGCCGTATCCACCGACATCTTCCGCAGCGGATCTTCGATCCGCGCCACCGAGACAAGAGCACCACGCCATGTTCGCCGTCGTCCCGAATCCCATTCCCGCCCGCATGAAGGGCCTGAACCGCGCCGAGATCTGCGACGTCAATTTCCAGATGTTCGTGAAGGACTGGGACGGCGTGCCGCAGCCCAAGCCGGCGCCGAGCGAGGCCATCCTGGACGGCAGCGCGCTCGATGCGCAGGGTCTCCGCGAGTTGTTCGAATCGCAGTTGATCTCGCGCCACCTCGACCTGATGGCGCGCGTGCTGCGCGTGCAGAACAAGGTCTTCTACACCATCGGTTCGTCGGGCCATGAGGGCAACGCGATGGTCGCGCGGCTCACGCGCCACACCGATCCGGCGTTCCTGCACTACCGCTCGGGTGGCTTCATGGCCGAGCGCTTCCGCAAGCTGCCGGGCATGGATCCGGTGATGGATTCGGCGCTGTCCTTCGCGGCCAGCGCCGAGGACCCGGCCAGCGGCGGTCGCCACAAGGTGTGGGGCAGCAAACCGCTGTGGGTGCTGCCGCAGACCTCGACCATCGCCTCGCACCTGCCGAAGGCGCTGGGCACCGCGATCGCGATCGAGCACGCGCGCCGCATCGGCCATGCGCTGCCGATCCCCGGCGACAGCATCGCGATCTGCTCGTTCGGCGACGCCTCCAGCAACCACGCCACCGCGCAGACCGCGTTCAACGCCGCCGCGTGGACCGCGTACCAGAAGCTGCCGGCGCCGGTGCTGTACGTGTGCGAGGACAACGGCATCGGCATTTCGGTGAAGACGCCGGACGGCTGGGTCGCGCGCAACTATCGCGACCGCGCCGACCTCGACTATTTCTACGCCGACGGCCTCGATCTCGCCGCCGGCTATGGCCAGGTGCGGGCCGCGGTGGAGCACTGCCGCCGCACGCGTCGCCCGACCTTCCTGCACCTGCGCACGACGCGGATCATGGGCCACGCCGGTACCGACTTCGAGATCGAGTGGCGCAGCATCGAGGAACTGTGCGCGGTGGAGGCGAGCGACCCGCTGCTGCGCAGTGCGCAGATCGCGCTGGAATCCGGGCTGATGTCGAAGGACGAGATCCTCGGCCTGTACGAGGCGACGCGCGCGAAGTGCTTTGCTGCCGCCGAGGATGCCGACCGCCGTCCGCGCCTGACCACGCTCGAAGACGTGATGAAGCCGCTGGCGCCCTACACGCCCGCAGCGGTCAAGGCCGAAGCCGAGCGCTTCGACTACGCCGAGAAGCGGCTGCAGGTGTTCGGCGGCGAGGCGAAGCTGCCCGAGAAACAGCCGGCGAAGCACCTCGCGATCCAGATCGGCATGGCGCTGCACGACCTGTTCTGCAAATATCCCGAGACGATGCTGTTCGGCGAGGACGTGGCGCAGAAGGGCGGTGTCTACACGGTGACCAAGGGCCTGCACAAGGCGTTCGGCCCGAAGCGCATCTTCAACACACTGCTCGACGAGACGGTGATCCTCGGCCTGGCGCAGGGCTACGCGAACATGGGCATGCTGCCGATGCCCGAAATCCAGTACCTCGCATACTTCCACAACGCCTGCGACCAGATCCGCGGCGAGGCCGCGAGCCTGCAGTTCTTCAGCAACGGCCAGTACCGCAACCCGATCGTGATGCGCATCGCGTCGCTGGGCTACCAGCGTGGGTTCGGCGGTCATTTCCACAACGACAATTCGATCACCGCGCTGCGCGACATCCCCGGGCTCGTTGTCGGCTGTCCGTCGCGCGGCGATGATGCGGCGATGATGCTGCGCACGCTGATGGCGCTGGCGAAGGTGGATGGCCGCGTCTGCGCCTTCCTCGAACCGATCGCGCTGTACATGGCGAAGGATCTGTACGAGGCCGGCGACGGCCTATGGCAGACCGAGTATCCGTCGCCCGAGCAGGCGATGCCGTTCGGCGAGGGCCGCACGTACGCGCCGGAAGACGGCAGCCGCGGCGACGACCTGGTGGTCTTCACCTTCGGCAACGGCGTGCCGATGAGCCTGCGCGCCGCGCGCCGCATCGAGGCGAAACACGGCTGGAAGACCCGGGTGGTCGACCTGCGCTGGCTGGTGCCGCTCAACGAGGCGTTCATCCGTGAACAGGCCGCTGGGGCGAAGCGCATCCTCGTCGTCGACGAGGGCCGCCGCAGCGCCGGCGTGGGCGAGGGCGTGATCACCGCGCTGGTCGAGGGCGGGTTCGGGGCGGTGCCGCTGCGCCGGGTCGTCGGCGCCGACACCTTCACCCCGCTGGCCGGCGCCGCGTTCCTGGTGATCCCGGCCGACGACGACATCGTCGCCGCGGCGGACGCGCTGGCCGGCTGAACGCCGCTCCGGCGGCGGGCCGGGGCGCGGTTGGCGCCGCCTCCGGCCCGGTGTAGGATCGGCCTGTTTCGTCGAAGGTCCAGGAGTCCGTGATGCAGTACGCACCCCAAAACCCGTCCGATCCGGGTCACCCCGACTACGACCGCTACATGACCCTCCGCGGCATGGTCGACAAGATGCACGGCGAGAACGGCATCGACGTCAACGCCAGTGACATCAGCCACCGCGCCACCGCGGCCATGCTCCGTGCCTACAAGGCCGAAGCGGTCCGCGAGAACGCATCGCTGGACCCGAAGGCGAACGTCGACGGCGTCGTCCTGAGCCGAGGCAACGTGGCCGGGCAGTACGCGATCCTCTATCAGGGCGATCCCAACAATCCGACGGTCCGCACGCTGGCGGTCCCGACCCAGGAATTGACCCAGCCGGCGGACCGGAACTTCCAGGAAATCAACCGCATCAACGCGGACCAGATGACCCAGATGCAGGCGCAGAACCGGCAGATCGGCCAGCAGCAGGAACAGTTGCAGGCGCAGCAGCAGAACCAGGCGCGCGACCAGAACACCCTGAACCAGGGCGCCCGTTCGTTGTTCTGACCTTTGCCCGGAAAGGCGTCGCGATCAGCGCGCCAGTCCGCCGAGCAGCGTGCCGTATCGCCAGGAAGCCCCGCCCGCCGCGGGGCTTCCGTCGTTTCCGGGGGGCGTCGTCGCGCCCGATCCGCCGGTCACGACCGCGAGGGCCAGCATCCCGGCCGTCGACACCACGGTGCCGGCATCGCCGGTTCCATCCTGCAGTGGGTCGCCCGGCAGGAAGGGGGTGTCGCCGTGGATCAGGGCGAGCCCGCGCTTGGCCTGGCCGAGGAAATGGGTCCGCGCCACGATTTCCTGGCCGGGATAGCACCCCTTCCTGACGCTGAAGGCCTGCAGGCGCTCCAGCGACAGCTGCTGGGGCGTCCACAGCTCGGACTGGGCGGCCTCCAGCCGGGGCCAACCGTGCGCGAGGTCCTCGCGCCGCCAGGCGGCGAGGGCGGCCGGATCGTCGGCGGCGGTTACGGCCGGGCCGATGCGCAGGCTGCGGCCGGTGGGGCCGCCGGACAGGTCCAGTTCGATGGCCGTGGCGGGATCGCCCGCCCAGTGGTTGCCGGAGGCGAGGTCCGACGCACGCAGCCGGCCGGCGATTCGGAGGTCGTCGCGGACCGAAATCGCGACCTTGCTGCGGAACACGAACCGGCGCAGGCGGTCGGCGAGCGCGTCCGCATCTGCATCCGGAACGACCAGCCACACCGTATCGGAAGCGATGCGCGCCAGCCCGAACAACGCGATCACCCGGCCCTTGGCCGTCAGCCAGCCGCTCCACTGCCAGTGGCCGTCCTCCAGCGCGGCGACGTCGTTCATCGTCTGGGCCTGCGCGAACGCGACCGCATCGCGTCCTTCCAGGGACACTAGACGATGGTCGGAGAGGCGGAACCAGTGGTCCGGGGCAGCTTGCGGGTTGTCCGGCATGGGGGCGGGACTTAAACTTCACGGTTCAGGAATCCCGACATGATAGGCGAAACCGTTCTCATCTCCGCGACCGATCCGGAACTCCCGGTGACCGAGCCGGCGCCCGCGCAGCGGCCGCCCGTCCCGGCGAAGGAGATCGGCGGCCGCGACGGCCCGGACCCCACGCGCTACGGGGACTGGGAGAAGAACGGACGCTGCATCGATTTCTGATGCGCTTCCTTGTTTCGATGCTCCGGCCCTCCGGGGCGTTGTTCCTCACTTGACCGATCAGGGCGCCACTCGAATGACCCAACGCGCACGTCCCCTGTCGCCGCACCTGCAGATCTACCGCAAGCAGATCACCAGCGTGATGTCGATCCTGCATCGCATCAGCGGCATCGTCCTCTCCCTCGGCGCGTTCGGCCTGGCCTGGTGGCTGCTGGCCGTGGCCCGCGGCGGCGAGGCCTACGGCACCGCCTCGTCGCTGCTGGCGTCTCCCTTCGGCAAGTTCGTGCTGTTCGGCTTCTCGCTGGCGCTGATGTACCACCTGCTCAACGGCATCCGCCACCTGCTGTGGGACATGGGCTGGGGCTTCCGCATCCCGCAGGTCTACCGCTCCGGCTACACCGTGGTCGCGCTGACCTTCGTGCTGACCGCGGCGATCTGGTTCATCGCGCTGGGAGGCCGGGCATGAGCGCTCCCACGACCCGCGATTACCGTTCCCCGGTGGGCCGCGCCCGCGGCCTCGGGTCCGCCAAGTCGGGCACCGGGCACTTCTGGTGGCAACGCGTCACCGCCGTGTTCCTCGCGCTGCTGACGCCGTGGATCGTCGGCATGCTGGTCGCGCTGGCCGGCGCCGATCAGGCCCAGGTCCAGGCCGCGCTGGCCAGGCCCGTCAACGCCGTCGCCCTCGCGCTGTTCGCCATCAGCCTGTTCGCGCACGCGCGCATGGGCCTGCAGGTGGTGATCGAGGACTACGTGCACCATCGCGCCGCCGAACTTGCGTTGCAGGTGCTGGTGCTGTTCGCCTGCGCGCTGGGCGCGCTCGCTTCCCTCTATGCGATCGGCCGGATCGCGCTGCTGGCCTGATCGACATGACCAACGCTTACAAGATCACAGAACACAAGTACGACATGGTCGTGGTCGGCGCCGGCGGCGCCGGCCTGCGCGCCACCTTCGGCCTCGCGCAGAAGGGCCTGCAGACCGCGTGCATCACCAAGGTCTTCCCGACCCGTTCGCACACCGTCGCGGCGCAGGGCGGCATTTCCGCCGCGCTGGGCAACATGGGCGAGGACGACTGGCGCTTCCACTTCTACGACACCATCAAGGGCTCGGACTGGCTGGGCGACCAGGACGCGATCGAGTACATGTGCCGCGAGGCCATTCCCGCGATCATCGAACTCGAACACCAGGGCGTGCCGTTCTCGCGCACCGAGGACGGCCGCATCTACCAGCGTCCTTTCGGCGGCATGACCACGCACTACGGCAAGGGCACCGCGCAGCGCACCTGCGCCGCCGCCGACCGCACCGGCCACGCGATCCTGCACACGCTGTACCAGCAGTCGCTGGCGCACGACGCGCGTTTCTTCATCGAATACTTCGCGCTCGACCTGATCATGGACGAGGAGGGCGCCTGCCGCGGCGTGCTCGCGCTCGACATGTCCGAAGGCACGCTGCACCTGTTCCGCGCCCAGGGCGTGGTGCTGGCGACCGGCGGCTACGGCCGCGCCTACTTCTCCGCGACCTCGGCGCACACCTGCACCGGCGACGGCGGCGGCATGGCGCTGCGCGCCGGCCTCGGCATGCAGGACATGGAGTTCGTGCAGTTCCATCCGACCGGCATCTACGGCGCGGGCTGCCTGATCACCGAGGGCGTGCGCGGCGAAGGCGGCATCCTGCGCAACAACAAGGGCGAGCGCTTCATGGAGCGCTATGCGCCGAACGCGAAGGACCTCGCCTCCCGCGACGTGGTCTCGCGTTCGATGACCCTCGAAATCCGCGAAGGCCGCGGCGTCGGCGAGCACGGCGACCACATCCACCTCGACCTGACCCACCTCGACCCGAACGACATCCACGAGAAGCTGCCCGGCATCGCCGAGAGCGCGCGGATCTTCGCCGGCGTCGACGTGACCCGCCAGCCGATCCCGGTGATCCCGACCGTCCACTACAACATGGGCGGCATCCCGACCAACTACCACGGCGAAGTCGTGCAGCTGAAGAACGGCGACCCCGACGCGGTCGTCCCGGGCCTGTACGCCATCGGCGAGGCCGCCTGCGTGTCGGTGCACGGCGCGAACCGCCTCGGTTCGAACTCGCTGCTCGACCTGGTGGTGTTCGGTCGTGCGGTCGCCAACCGCTGCGCCGAGACGATCAAGCCCGGCGCCGCGCACAAGACGCTGGCGGGCGATGCCTGCGACAAGGCGCTGGCCAACCTCGACCGTGCCCGCAACGCCAATGGCGGCACGTCGACCGCGGAGCTGCGCCTGCGCATGCAGCGGATCATGCAGAAGGACGCCGCGGTGTTCCGCACGCCGGAAGGCCTGAAGGACGGCGTCGAGCGCATCCGCGAGTGCGTGAAGGGCTTCGACGACGTCCGCGTCAGCGATCGTTCGCTGATCTGGAACTCCGACCTCATCGAGACGCTGGAGCTGCGGAACCTGCTCGGGCAGGCGCTGGTCACCATCGTGTCGGCCGAGAACCGCATGGAGTCGCGCGGCGCGCACGCCCGCGAGGACTTCTGGGAGAAAGACGAGCAGGGCAACCTCGCCGACGAGGGCATCCGCGACGACGAGCACTGGATGAAGCACACGCTGTGCTGGACCGACGGCGCGGCGAACACGCACATCGACTACCGCCCGGTGCACATGTACACGCTGACCGGCGACGTCGACGTCGTTCCGCCGAAGAAGCGCACCTACTGACCGCCCACGGCGCCGCACCGCATTCCGGATCGAGACAATGGCAGAGTTCAACCTTCCCAAGAATTCCAGGGTCCACAAGGGCAAGCGCTTCTCCGCTCCGGCCGGGGCGAAGCGCGTGCGCGCGTTCAAGGTCTACCGCTGGAGCCCGGACGACGACGAGAACCCGCGCACCGACACCTACGAGATCGATCTCGACGCCTGCGGGCCGATGGTCCTGGACGCGCTGATCAAGATCAAGAACGAGGTCGACCCGACACTGACCTTCCGGCGTTCCTGCCGCGAGGGCATCTGCGGCTCGTGCGCGATGAACATCGACGGCACCAACACGCTGGCCTGCACCAAGGCGATCGACGACTGCGGCGGCGGCGAAGTGCCGATCTACCCGCTGCCGCACATGCCGGTGATCAAGGACCTGGTGCCGGACCTGACCCACTTCTACGCGCAGTACGCGTCGATCCGCCCGTGGCTGCGCACGCAGACGCCGGCGCCGCCGGATCGCGAACGCCTGCAGTCGAAGGAAGACCGCGCCAAGCTCGACGGCCTGTACGAATGCATCCTGTGCGCCTGTTGCAGCACCAGTTGCCCGAGCTACTGGTGGAACGGCGACCGCTACCTCGGCCCGGCGATCCTGCTGCAGGCCTATCGCTGGATCATCGACAGCCGCGACGAGGACACCGGCGCGCGCCTGGACGACCTCGAAGACCCGTTCAAGCTCTACCGCTGCCACACGATCATGAACTGCGCGCGGACCTGCCCGAAGGGCCTGAACCCGGCGCAGGCGATCGGCGAGATCAAGCGACTGATGCTGGCGAGGCAGGTGTGATCGACCCGCGCGCGTGGCCCGTGCGCGTCGCATGGGCGGGCGCGCTCGCCCTGTGCGCCGCGGCGGCGTCCGCGCAGGCGGTGCCTGCGGAGGCGCTGTCGTCGCTGGATGCCGTCGATCCGCAGCGGCTGCATCGCATCGAAGCGCTGGTCGAGGTGTCGCAGTTCCCGAAGATCTACGATGCCACGATGCTGAGCATCGCCGATCCGGCGTCCGGCGACACGCGCGCCCGGATCATTGCCGACACCATGCGCCTGGTCGTGTGGTCCCGTTCCCGCGACGGCTGGCTGCCGCTGATGGCGCGCACGATTCCCGACGACGTGCTGGACCGGGCGGAAACGTTCTACGCCAGCGACGCCGGCCGTGCGCTGGTTGGCTGCGTCGGCGCCGCGGAGGGGATGCCCGCGATCCTGGCGTGCGCCTCGATCCCGGAGGTCGGCGGCGCCGACGTCGGCGACTACGTCAGCGGCGAATTCCTGCGGCCGCATGCGGACGAGGAGGCGATCTCGGCCGTCTTCGGCGGTACGTTCTGCAGCGCCCTTGCGCAGGATCAATCGCTGCTGGAGCGTATCGCGACGATGTGCGAGTCGGCCGCCACGGCGAAGGCCTGTTCGGCCTTCACCCGGCGCGAGGGCAGGGTCGAGCTGGACCCGGACCGTTGCGTGCACATCTTCTGATCGATGATCCCCCAGAACGCCAGCACTGCGGTCCTGTTGCCCGGTCTTGCGCTGGTCGCACACACCTTCGTGGTCCTCGCGGTGATGTTCCGCCGCCGGGTCGCGCAGATGAAGCGCGACCGCATCCGCCCGCAGCAGGTGGCGACCTCGCAGCAGGCCGCCGCGCTGTATGCCGACGTCGCGCCCGCGGACAACTTCCGCAACCTGTTCGAGATGCCGGTGCTGTTCTACTTCGCGCTGGCGGTGGCCGCGATCACCGGCCAGGCCGGCCCGCTGGTGCTCGGCCTGGCCTGGGCCTACGTCGCCGCCCGCATCGTCCACAGCGTCATCCAGTGCACCTACAACCGGGTGATGCACCGGTTCCGTGCGTTCGCGGCCAGCGTGTTCCTGCTCGCGACGCTGTGGACGGTGCTCGGTTACGGCCTCATCGCCGGATGAGCGCGAACGCCGACGACGCCGAGATCCAGCGCCTGCGCTGGCGCAGCCGCCGCGGCATGCGCGAACTCGACCAGCTGTGCCTGCGCTACCTCGACCGCGCCTGGCGCGATGCGTCCGCGGACGAGCGCGCGACCTTCGAACGCCTGCTCGCCAGCGAGGACGACCGCCTCTGGCGCTGGTTCCTCGGCCACGAGGCGCCGGACGATCCCGACCTGCATGCGCTCGTCGAACGCATCCGCGCCCTGCCGGTTTGAGCTGCGCCCGTCGCGCTGGCTGGTCGGCGCGCTGCTCGCGCTGGCCATGCTCGCGCCGTTCTCGGTGCTGCAATCCGAAATGCCGCCGATCTGGGCCTGGCCGCTCGCGCTGCTGGCGCTGGGCGGCGGACTGTCGCTCGCGCGACGCGAATGGCGCGCGCCGCGGCAGTCGGTGACGATCGACGGGGAGGGCCGGGTGACGGTCGATGGCGTCGAAGTGGAGGCCTTCCGGGTCGACTGGCGCGGGCCGCTGGCGTTCCTCGCCTGGTGCGATCCCTCGGGCCGACGCCATCGCCGCAGCCTCTGGCCGGACACGCTGCCGTCCGCGCTGCGCCGTGAACTGCGACTGGCCGCCGACCGCCGCGATGCTGGGCGGGGCGACGGCCGGATGGCACCATAGCCCGATCCGCGCCGCAGGTTCCCATGTTCAGACCGCTTCCCGTCGCCATCGGCCTGCGCTATCTCCGCGCCAAGCGCCGCAACGGTTTCATCTCCTTCATCTCGCTGGCGTCGATGCTGGGCATCGCCCTCGGCGTGGCCGCGCTGATCACCACCCTCGCGGTGATGAGCGGTTTCCAGCGCGAGATCCGCGACCGCATGCTGCAGATGGCCGCGCACGCGACCATCAGCGCCGACGGCGAGCCGCTGCTGGGCTGGAGCGCCGCGGTCGACGAGGCCAGGCGCGACCCCCGCGTCGCCGGTGCGGCGCCCTACATCGAGCGTCCGGTGATGCTGCAGGGGCCCCGCGAGGAAGGCGCACTGCTGCGCGGCATCGATCCCGCCCGCGAGGGCGACGTCTCGGTGCTCGCGAAGAAGATGGTCGACGGCACCTCGCTCGACTCGCTCAAGCCGGGGGAATTCAACATCGTCCTCGGCCGGGAACTGGCGCTGTGGCTCGGCGTCGGCGTCGGCGATCCGGTGATCGTCTACACCCCGGCCTTCCAGAGCACGCCGCTCGGCACGATGGTCCAGACCAAGCGGTTCCGGGTCACCGGCATCTTCGAGGCCGGCTACCAGGAATTCGACCGCAACCTCGCCGTCGTCCACATCGCCGACGCCCAGCGCCTGCTGCGCATGGGCGACGGCGTCACCGGCGTGCGCCTGCGCCTCCACGACATGAACCAGGCGACCGATGTCTCGCGGGAGCTTGCGCGCCGGCTCGCCGCGCGCATGGACGAAGTCTTCCGGGTCAGCGACTGGTCGCACGAGAACGCCAACATGTTCCGCGCGCTCAAGCTGGAGAAGACGATGATGGCGATCCTGCTGTCGCTGATCATCCTCATGGGCGCCTTCACCCTGGTGAACTCGCAGGTGATGCTCGTGACCGACAAACAGGCCGACATCGCGATCCTGCGAACGCTGGGCTTCACCCCGCGCGGGGTGATGCAGGTGTTCATGGTGCAGGGGTCGATGATCGGGATCATCGGCACCGTGACCGGCGTGGTCGGCGGCATCCTGCTGACGCTCAACCTCGAGTCGATCCTCGGCGCGATCGAGAGCGTGTTCGGCGTGACGCTGCTGCCCGAGGACGTGTACTACATCACCGGCCTGCCGACCGACCTGCGCGCGTTCGACGTGAGCGCGATCGCGGCGGTCGCGCTGGTGATGGCCTTCCTCGCGACGCTGTATCCCGCCTGGCGCGCCGCGCGCACCGCACCCGCGGAGGCCCTGCGCTATGAATGACCCGACGCTGCCGACCGGCGAAGCGGTCCTCCGCTGCGAGGATCTGTCGATGACCTATGCCGAGGGCCGGATGCGCACGCCGGTCTTCGACGGATTGGCGCTCGAGGTCGCCGCGGGCGAGACCGTGGCCATCGTCGGCGCCTCCGGTGCGGGCAAGAGCACGCTGCTGCACCTGCTGGGCGGGCTCGATCGCCCGACCCGCGGCGAGGTCTACGTCGGCGGACAGAAGATGAGCGCCCTGTCCGATGCCGACCGCGGACGGTTGCGCAATCGCGCGCTGGGGTTCGTCTATCAGTTCCACCACCTGCTGCCGGAGTTCACGGCGCTGGAGAACGTGATGCTGCCGGTGCT
>JAEWNA010000080.1 GCA_023392975.1 Pseudomonadota bacterium
GTACCGGCTGGTTCAGTATTTCGCTGAACACCTCCCGCACGCAGGCACGGGAAGCGCCCGAGAACGCCACGGTGGCGGCCGGTGATCCTGTTTCCGCATGGATCGCGCTGAAGTCCATATCGCCGGCGCCGAATGCCCCGATGCGGCGTCTGCATGTCGCGACGTCCCCCTTCGACAAGACAGGACTTCCCGATGGCCAGGATCCTCAAACCCCTCCTTCCGTTCCTGCTGGTGCCGCTGTGCTTCGCCGGCGGTCTCTACGGTGCGCCCGTCGCGTTCTCGCTCTACGCGCAGGCATTCCCCGGGCCGGAGTACGAGCGCGGCCATTTCGAGGCGATCTACGCGAAGGCGCGAACGCCGGTCGTGATGTATACCAGCTCGACCTGCCCGTACTGCGCGAAGGCGCGCAAGCTGCTGACCGAACGCGGCGTGCAGTTCACCGAATACCAGGTCGACAAGTCCGAAGCGGACGCAGCCGAGTTCCAGAAGCTCGGCGGGCAGTACGTCCCCGTGATCTACATCGGCGAACGCAGGATCGCCGGCTTCCGCGAGCAGGCGATCGACGAAGCGCTCGCCGAGATCGAGAAGAAGTCCTAGGGCGCGGCGCGCGGACCGCAGCCCGATGCGTCCGCGTACGCGCGCCGGAGCGGCACAGGCGTCGAGCCCGGCCTTCGACGGGGCTTCATCAACAGGAACACACACCATGAAAACCACAACGCTTCTGCTGACCGCAGTGCTCGCGCTGAGCGCGGGCCTCGGCGCCGGTTTCAGCGGCAAGGCCTACGCCGCCGGCAACCGGCAGTGCAAGATCGACTGCAGGGAGATGTACTACGTCTGTGGTCAGACGCAGTGGTGCCTGAACCGGTACCAGCTCTGCCTCGCCGATTGCGAAGTCAATCCGTACTGAGCCTCTCGGCATGATCACGATCCGGCCCGGCCCCGTCAGGCCGGGCCGGATCGCATGTCGTCCAGTCGGAAGAACGCCGTCGCGGTCGCGGTGGTCGCCGCGGCGACGGCAGCCACCGGCTCGCCGCGGTCGCGGGCCAGTTCCTCGACGATGTGCGCGAGGTACATCGGCTCGTTGCGACGGTGCGACGGCTGCGGGCGCACGGTGCGCGGCAGCAGGTAGGGCGCGTCGGTCTCGATCATCAGCCGGTGCGCGGGGATATGCTTCACCAGTTCGCGCAGATGCAGGCCGCGGCGCTCATCGCAGAGCCAGCCGGTGATGCCGACGTGCCAGTCGCGATCGAGGTAGTCGAACAACTCCTCGCGGCTGCCGGTGAAACAGTGCACCACCGCCGACCCCAGCCGGCCGTCGAAGTCCTTCATCATCGCCATGAAATCGGCGTGGGCATCGCGCTGGTGCAGGAACAGCGGTTTCCCGGTCTCGGCGGCGATCTGCAGCTGGCGCTCGAACGCCCGGCGCTGCGCCGGTCGCGGCGAGAAGTCGCGGAAATAGTCCAGCCCGCATTCGCCGACCGCCACCACTTCCGGATGCGCATGCAGGGCGCGCATTTCGGCGTCGCACTCGTCGGTGTACTCGGTCGCGTGATGCGGATGCACGCCGGCGGTGGCGTACAGCGTGCCCGGGAACGTCTGCGCCAGGATCAGCGCCTTCGGCGAATGCTCGCGGCTGGCGCCGGTGACGACGAGTTTCGTCACGCCCGCGGCGCGCGCACGGTCGAGCACGGCCTCGCGGTCGTGGTCGAAACTCTCGTGGGTGAGATTGGCACCGATGTCGATCAGCGGCGTGTCGCTCGTGTGCATTCGCAGGACGTTGGTGGATGACAGCGCGCATTGTACGGACCCGCGCGGCGACAGACACATTCGTTCACAACTTCGACCATGCGCAGGGTCAACCCGGTCATGGCCCTCGCGTTACCGTGCGCGCCCATCCCCCCAAAAGGACGCTGCACGATGTCGTTGAAAACCTGCTCCACCCTCCTGCTCACCCTCGCCATCGGCCTCGGCACCGCCGACGCCGCCGTTCGCTACGACTTCCGCCCGGTCACGGCCGAGATGCAGGCGTTCGTCACCGACCACACGCTCGACGGCGCGTCGCTGCGCGTCAACAAGAACGGCACCGTCGTCTACCGCGCCGCGTTCGGCGGTTACACGACGGGCACGCGCGTGCCGATCGCCTCCGGCAGCAAGTGGCTGTCCGGGCTCACCGTCGCCCGCCTGGTCGACAAGGGCCTGATGCGCTGGAGCGACACCGTCGGGCAGTACTTCCCGAACGCGCCCGCCGACAAGAAGCCGATCACGCTCGCGCAGCTGTTCTCGCACACCAGCGGCCTGCCCGACACCGACAACCTGTGCATGTCGAACCAGCGGATCACGCTGGGCGATTGCGCCAACACCATCCTGGCGAATTCGACGCTGATCGGCACCCCCGGCACGGTCTTCGCCTACGGCGGCAACTCGATGCAGGTCGCCGGCCGCATGGCGGAGATCGCCGCTGGCAAGGCGTGGGACGACATCTTCATCGAACAGACCGCCACGCCACTGGGCCTCACCCAGACCGACTACGCCTACGACTCCACCGTCGCCGGCTACGTGCGCATGGCCAATCCGCGCATCGCCGAAGGCGGCCGCAGCACGCTGGAAGACTACGGCCACGTCGTCGACATGCTGCTGGCGAACGGCCGCTACGGCAGCACGGTGTTCCTGTCGCGCGCCACGCTGGACGCGATGTCGATCGATCGCACCGTGGGCACGCAGAACCTGTCGCGCCCGCCGTACACCGACGGCTTCGGCTACGGCATCGGCCACTGGATCGACAGCGCGAACGATCCGAACGCAACCGCGCTGGTCATCTCCAGCCCGGGCGCCTTCGGCTTCACGCCGTGGGTGGACTACGGCAGCGGCGTGGCGGGCGTGCTGCTGGTGAAGGACCAGCGCTTCAAGCTGGTGCCGGACATCGACGAGATCCGCGCCACGGTCAATGCCGTGACCACGCCTTCGGGCGGCCTGTACATGGCGGCGCCGTCGGACGCACTGCCGGCCGGGACGAAGACCGCGCCGGCGACGCTCGCGTCTCCGCGCCGTGCCCTCGAACCCGCGACGAACCGCCATCGCTGATGGATGGCGTGCGCAGGCGGCCATGCCGGAGTCGGCGTGGTCGCCTGCGACCGCCGCGCGCCCCGCATCCGCGGTGCGGATGCCCCCACTCAACAGGAAGAGTCCCATGATCCGATCCCTCCGTTCCGTCTTCGCGACCGCCACCGCGATCGGTCTCGCGTTCGCCGCGTCCGCCCAGGCCGCCGCCCGCTACGACTTCCGCCCGGTCACCACCGAAATGCAGGCGCTGGTCGACACCTACACGCTCGACGGCGCGTCGCTGCGCGTCGACAAGGCCGGCAGCGTGGTCTACCGGCGCGCGTTCGGCGGCTACACCCTCGACACCCGGGTGCGCATCGCCTCGGCCAGCAAGTGGCTGTCGGCGCTGACCATCGCGCGTCTGGTCGAACACGGCGACCTGCACTGGAGCGACACCGTCGGCCAGTACTTCCCCGGCGTCGAACCGGCCAAGCGCGACATCACCCTCGAACAACTGTTCTCGCACACCAGCGGCCTGCCCGGCGGCGACGACTTCTGCATGTCGAACCCGCTGTACACGCTCGCCACCTGCGCCGACCGCATCCTCACCCAGCCGATGATCGGCGAACCCGGCAAGGTCTTCTCCTACGGCGGCAATTCGATGCAGGTCGCCGGGCGCATGGCGGAACTCGCCACGGGCGAAGCCTGGGACGACCTGTTCATCGCCGAGATGGTGACGCCGTTGGGCCTGGACGCCACCGACTTCGCGACCTCCTCGACCGAGCCGGGCTACGTGCGCAACACCAATCCGCGCATCGCCGGCGGCGTGCGCAGCACGCTCGAGGACTACGGCAAGGTCGTGGACATGGTGCTCGGCTGGGGCTGCCTCGACAACCAGGCCGATGGCGCATGCCTGCCGAGCCGCCGCTTCCTGGCGAAGGCCACGATCGAGTTCATGGCCGTCGACCGCACCGTCGGCACCGTCGACGTCTCACGCCCGCCGACGTCCACCGGCTACGGCTACGGCCTCGGACAGTGGATCGATCCGACTTCGCCGCTGGTCGTCTCCAGCCCCGGCGCGTTCGGCTTCACGCCCTGGGTCGACCACACCACGCAGGTCGCCGGCGTGTTGCTGGTGGACGACGTGAACACGCGGCTGTTCGAGGACATCAACGACATCCGCGCGATGGTGAACGTGGTCACCTCGCCGTCCGCCGGCGGTCTGTTCCTCTCGTCGCCGCTTCCGGCAACGCCGGTCGCAGACAAGCAGGCCATGTCGCCCGCGCGTTCACACACACCGCGAACAGCGGGCGCGCACTGAGCGCAGGCGCCGCGACGGGCCGTCGGTCCGTCGCGGTGTCCCGCGGATCGCACTCGGAGCACGACCGAAGCTGCTCGCGCGGCAACATCGTCAGTCGCGCCGACGCGGGGCCAGGACGCCGACGACGATCGGCCCGGCGCTTCATCGCCCCGGGCAGTCCGTGGCAGAACGGCTTCGTGGAGAGCTTCAACGGCAAACTGCGCGACGAGTTGCTCAACCGCGAGTGGTTCCGCAGCCGTGCCGAGGCCAAGGTGCTGATCGAGCGCTGGCGGCAGTTCTACAACGAGCGCAGGCCACACAGCGCACACGGTTACAAGCCTCCGGCAAGCGTGCGCCGGAACTGGTCCGAACCCGATACCATCACCACAGGACTCACCGCCTGAGTGGCTACAAAATCCGTACGCAGGTCA
>JAEWNA010000123.1 GCA_023392975.1 Pseudomonadota bacterium
GCGGCGTCCAGGGCCCGCGCCGCGGCCAGCGTGACCGCGCCGGTGCCGCAGCCCACGTCGAGGACGCGCCCGCCGCCGGCCGCGAGGCAGGCCTCGACCAGCATCGGCTCGAACGGCGCGAACATCCGGTCGAGGATCGCCTGGGCGTCGACCCAGGCATGCCCGGCAGGGCCATTCCAGAGGGCAGCCTGGTCTTCGGGACCCGGATCGATGCCGGGGGCGGGGGAGTCGTGCGTGGGGGCGTGCATGGCGATGTCCCTTGTCGGACGCTGGCGGAAACCGCACTCTGCCAATTCAAGTCGACTTGAGGTCAAGCCCATGCCGGACCTGGATATCGCGGAAGTCGCGCGGCGCTCCGGCCTGCCCGCCTCCACCCTGCGTTACTACGAGGACAAGGGCCTGATCGCCTCCGTCGGGCGGCGTGGCCTGCGCCGCCTGTTCGACCCGGACGTGCTCGATCGCCTGGCGCTGATCGCGCTCGGCCGCGTGGCCGGCTTCCCGCTGGACGAGATCGCGGCCATGTTCGGCGAGGACGGTGCGCCCCGGATCGATCGCGCCGCGCTGGCGACGCGCGCGGCGTCGCTGGACCACACCATCCGCCGGCTCGGCGCGCTGCGCGACGGGCTGCGGCATGCGGCCGTTTGTCCGGCACCGAGCCATCTGGAATGCCCGACGTTCCGCCGCCTGCTGCACGCCGCGGCCGAAGGGCGACAGGAAACCGTGGCACCGCCGGTGTCGCCCGCACGGACGCGCAGAGCGCGAACGCCGGCTACAGCCGCGCCTTCACCAGATCCAGCAGTGCATCCGCCAGCACCGTCTTCGGACCGGGGCCGAGCGCGTGGGCGGTCTCGGCGTCGATCACGGTGAGCGCATTGTCGTCGCTCTCGAAGCCGCAGCCTTCGCGGCCGACCTGGTTCGCGGCGATCATGTCGAGTCGCTTGCGCACCAGCTTGTCGCGGGCGTAGTGCTCGAGGTCGTGGGTCTCGGCGGCGAAGCCGACCACGACCCGCGGCCGCTGCGCGTGGGCCGCGACCTCGGCCAGCACGTCCGGCGTGCGCACCAGCTCGACGGTCAGGCCGTCGCCCGACTGCACGGTCTTCTTGATCTTCTGCGGCGAGACCACGCGCGGCGTATAGTCTGCGATCGCGGCCGCACCGATGTAGACGTCGACCGGCAGCGCGCCGAGCACCGCGTCGCGCATCTGCGCGGCCGAACGCACGTCCACGCGACGCACGCCCGCGGGGGCGCACAGCGACACCGGCCCGGCGACCAGGGTCACGTCGGCCCCGCGACGCGCGGCGGCGGCCGCGATCGCGAAGCCCATCTTGCCGCTGCTGCGGTTGCCGATGAAGCGCACCGGGTCGAGATCCTCGAACGTCGGCCCGGCGCTGATCAGCACGCGCACGCCGGCGAGGTCCTGCGCCGCGGCGTCGGTCTCGGCGAGCGCCGTCACGATGTCCGTCGGCTCGCGCAGGCGGCCCGGCCCGAACTCACCGCAGGCCTGTGCGCCGTCGTCGGGCCCGATCACCAATACGCCGCGGCTGCGCAGCGTCGCCACGTTGGCCTGGGTGGCCGGGTGCAGCCACATGCGGTTGTTCATCGCCGGCGCCACCGCGATCGGTGCGGTCGTCGCCAGGCACAGCGTGCTGACGAGATCATCAGCCAGACCATGCGCGAGCTTGGCGAGGATGTCGGCGGTGGCCGGCGCGACGACGACACGATCGGCCCAGCGCGCCAGTTCGATGTGGCCCATCGCGGCCTCGGCGGCCTCGTCCCAGAGCGTGCCGCGCACCGGCACCCCGGACACCGCCTGCAGACTGGCGGCACCGACGAAGCGCTGGGCGTTTTCGGTCATCGCGACCTGCACTTCGGCCCCGACCTCGCGCAGGCGGCGCACCAGCTCCACCGCCTTGTACGCGGCGATGCCACCGCACACGCAGAGCAGGATGCGTCGACCGGTCAGCGCCATCGCGGGGTTTTCCTACGTCGGAACAGGCCGACAGCTTACCCGATGCCGCGCCGGCGCCCGACGGTGCGGCGCGGTCCGGCGCGCGAGGCTGGTCGCCCGTTCACCGGAACCGCCCCATGCACATCCGCGATTGGCCCGAAACCGAGCGTCCCCGCGAAAAACTCCTGCACCGCGGCGCCGCGGTGCTATCCGACGCCGAACTGCTGGCGCTGTTCCTGGGCTCGGGCCGGCGCGGCAGCGACGCCATCGCCGACGCCCGCGCGCTGCTCAACGACCACGGCCCGCTGCGCCAGTTGCTGGAACGCTCGCCGCAGGAGCTGATGAAGCTGCGCTGCCTCGGCCCCGCCCGGGTCTGCGCCCTGGTCGCGGCGCTCGAACTGGGCCACCGGCACCTCGCCGCCGGGCTGGAACGCGGCGACGCCCTCAACGACCCGCAGGCCGCCGGCCGCTACTTCGCCCAGCGGCTCCGCGGGCTGCCGCACGAGGTGTTCGCGGCACTGTATCTCGACACCCGCCACCGCGCCCTCGGCTTCGAGGAGCTGTTCCGCGGCACCGTCGACGGCGCCGAGGTCCACCCGCGCGAAGTCGTCCGTCGGGCACTGGCCCGCAACGCCGCGGCGGTGATCGTCGGCCACAACCACCCCAGCGGTAACGGCGAGCCCAGCGCCGCCGACCGCGCCATCACCCTGCGCCTGAAACAGGCGCTGGCGCTGGTCGAGATCCGCCTGCTCGACCACTTCGTCATCGGCGACGGCGCCCCGGTGTCGCTGGCGGCGCGGGGGTGGGTGTGAGGGCGACTCAGGGACGGACGGCCGTTCCCGTGCTGCCGCCCATCGCGTTCGGCCCGATCGCGCGACCTCCATGGATGTCATCCCGAGCGCAGCGAGGGACCTGCTGTTCATGAAATCGAGCCAGGAATTCGAACGCTATTCCGTCTACATCCTCGCCAGCCGTTCTGGCGCGCTCTACATCGGCATCACCGGCGATCTAATGCGCCGGATCGCCGAGCACCGAGCGGGAACGGCATCCACGCACACTCGGCGATACAGGATTTTCCGCCTTGTCCATGTCGAGACGACCAGCGATGTGCATGCTGCGATCGCCCGCGAGAAGCAACTCAAGGGATGGGGGCGCGAGAAGAAACTGGCATTGATCCGGCAGCACAACCCGGTTTGGGATGACCTCGCGGAAGCTTGACTGGGGCTGCATGGCGTTCCGAAAGCAGGTCCCTCGCTGCGCTCGGGATGACAAGGGGAGTGCCGGCACTCGGCCGGCTTTCTCCAATGAGGGTGTCTTGCCGTCATCCCGGGCGCAGCGAGGGACCTGCTTTTTGCCGGGCCGGACGCGGCTCCTGCCCGCAGCCCGACGGTCGCCCGCCCCCTCGGCTACAATGCCCGACCATCGAAACATCGCCGTTTTCGGCCGAATCCCCAGTGAAATCCCAGCTTCGCGCCCTGATCGAACAGGGCATCGCCAATCTCCGCGCGCAGGGCACGCTGCCCGCCGATCTCGCCGCCCCGGACTTCGTGGTCGAACGCCCGAAGGACCGCAGCCACGGCGACTTCGCCAGCAACGTCGCGATGACCCTCGCCAAGGCCGCGCGCAGCAACCCGCGCGCGGTGGCGCAGGCGCTGATCGACGCCCTGCCCGCCAACGACGACATCGCGGCGGTGGAGATCGCCGGGCCGGGCTTCCTGAACTTCCGGCTGTCGCCGGCCGCCTGGCAGCGCCATCTGCGCGCCGTGCACGCGCAGGGCGAAGCCTACGGCCGGAATGCCGCCGGCGCCGGGCGCATGGCCGGCGTGGAATACGTCTCCGCCAACCCGACCGGCCCGCTGCACGTCGGCCATGGCCGCGCGGCGGCGATCGGCGACTGCATCGCGCGCGTGCTCGACGCCAACGGCTGGGACGTGCGCCGCGAGTTCTACTACAACGATGCCGGCGTGCAGATCGAGAACCTCGCGCGTTCGACGCAGGCCCGCGCGAAGGGCCTGACGCCCGCCGACGCCGGCTGGCCGGAGGACGGCTACCGCGGCGACTACATCGCCGACGTCGCCAAGGCCTATCTCGACGGTGCCTCGGTCGAGGTCGACGGCCAGAGCATCGTCGGTGCCGGCGATGCGGACGACTTCGACGCCATCCGCCGCTTCGCCGTGGCTTACCTGCGCCGCGAGCAGAACCTCGACCTCGCCGCGTTCGGCGTGTCGTTCGACGTGTACTACCTCGAGTCTTCGCTGTACGCCGACGGCAAGGTCGAGGAGACCGTGCGCGAGCTGATCGCCCACGGCCACACCTACGAGGACGGCGGCGCGCTGTGGCTGCGCACCACCGCCTTCGGCGACGACAAGGACCGCGTGATGCGCAAGTCCGACGGCACGTACACCTACTTCGTGCCGGACGTCGCGTACCACATGACCAAGTGGCAGCGCGGCTACGAGCGCGCGATCACCGAACTCGGCGCCGACCACCACGGCTCGCTGATGCGGGTGAAGGCCGGCCTGCAGGCGCTCGACTGCGGCATTCCGCAGGGCTATCCCGAATACGTGCTGCACCAGATGGTCACGGTGATGCGCGGCGGCGAGGAGGTGAAGATCTCCAAGCGCGCCGGCAGCTACGTGACCCTGCGCGACCTGATCGACGAGACCGGCGCCGACGCCGTACGCTGGTTCCTGATCGCGCGCAAGCCCGATTCGCAGCTCGTCTTCGACATCGACCTCGCGCGTTCGCAGACGCTCGACAACCCGGTGTACTACGTGCAGCTCTCGCACGCCCGCATCTGCGGCCTGCTGCGGCAGCTGGAAGAGCGCGGCCTGCCGTTCGACCGCGACGCCGGCCTCGCCCAGCCGATCGACCCGGCCGACGCGCCGCTGCGCGACCTGCTGATCGATCTCGCCCGCTTCCCCGAGATCGTCGAAGTCGCCGGCCGCGACCTCGAGCCACACCTGATCGCCGGCTACCTGGTCGAACTGGCGCAGGCGTTCCAGTCGTACTACAACGACCACCAGTTCCTGGTCGACGACGCCGACGTGCGCAACGCCCGCCTGGCGCTGGCGCTGGCGGTGCGGCAGGTGCTCGCGAACGGCCTCGGCCTGCTGGGCGTGCGCGCCCCGGAGAAGATGTGATGGCGGCCAGACGCGGCAAATCGCAGGCGAAGCGCAACGGCGGCGGCGGCGGGGGCGGCATGCCCGGCTGGGCCTGGCTGGTGATCGGCCTGGCGCTGGGCGTGGGCCTGCTCCTGCTCAAGCCCGACCTGCTCAAGGGCGGCGCCGAAGGCTTCTTCCGCGCCACGCCGAAGACCGACGCCCCGCAGGCCGTCGATGCGAAGGAGGACGACGCCCCGATCGTCCCCGAGACCGCGGCGCCGCCGAAGCCGGCGGACGACACCGAGCCGAAGGAGCAGGACTACGACTTCTACACCCTGCTGCCGGGCAACGAGACCCCGCTGAGCGATCGCGAGCTCGACGCGCGTGCGAAGGCCGAGGCCGCCGATCGGCAGACGCCGCCCAGGCCCGAACCGGCGAACCCCGACGCGGCCGATGTCGCGACGCCGCCGCCGGCGATCGATACGACCCCGGTCGCGCCCAAGCCGCCGAAGCCCGAACCGGCGCCAGCGGTCGCGGACGCGCCGCGCGACGGCGCCCGCTACCTGCTGCAGGCCGGCGCCTTCGCCGCCTCTGGCGACGCCGAGGCGCTGAAGGCGAAGATCGCGTTCCTCGGCCTCGGTGCCCGGGTCGAATCCGGCGAGGTCCAGGGCAAGACGGTCTACCGCGTCCGCATGGGGCCCTACGGCACCGCCACCGAGCTGGCCGAGGCCAAGCGCAAGCTCGCCACCGGCGGCCTGCCGGCGATGGCCATCAAGGTGAAGTGAGCGGCGGCATGCGGATCCCGCGGCGATGACCGTCCTGCCCCGCCTGCTGCTGTCGATCGCCCTGCTGGGCGGCGTGTCGCTGGCGGTGCAGGCGCAACCGAAGCCGGCCGATGCGCCGGCCGGGAAGCCCGTCCCGGCCGAACTGCAGGCGGCGGTGACCCGCGCCGAATTCCTCGGCCGCGAGCTCTACCTGCACGACCGCGCCGCCTGGCTCGCCACCGACGCCATGCGGGCCGACAAGCGCATGACCGCCCTGATGGACCGGCTCGGCGGCTGGATCACCGAGCCCTCCGCGCTGGGGGTGCGTGTCGTCTTCCACAGTCGCGACGACACGCCGGTGTCGCTGTACGAGATCGACGTCGACGAGAGCGAACGCCTGTCCGATGCCGTGGTCGGGGCGTCCACGCCGCTGACCGACGCGCAACGCGCGCAGGTCCGCGCCCGGAAGCTCGCGCAGGCGCAGACGTTCGGGCATTGCGGCGACGACTACAACACGGCGGCGCTGGCGTCGCTGGACGGGTTCCGGGTGTACCGGATGCCGGTCTTCAGCCGGCAGGACGTCTATCCGCTGGGCGGCTACCAGCTGTACGAGATCGACGCCACCGGCAAGAAGATCCTGTCCACGCGCAGATTCACCAACGGCTGCATCGACCTCGACGAGCGCCGCAAGCTCGACAAGGCCGACGGCAGGCCCTCCGAACCGGTGATGTCGCTGGTCAGCCACCTGCTCGACCCGCAGCCGACCGAGATCCACGTCTTCGCCAGCCTCTACGCCCGCCAGCCGATGCGGGTCGTGACCACGACCAACGGCCAGTCCTGGCGGGTGGTGGACGGCAAGATCACCCTCGTCGACGCCGCGCCCGTCGCCCCGCTCGACGCCGCGTCGACGCCCTGATCCCGCACGACGGCACGGAGCCTCGCCATGGTCGCCTCGACACTGTTCACCGGACTGTCCCTGCTCTGGCCGCTGAGCGAGGCCTGGATCGGGCTGCGCCATCGCGCCGGCGGCGGCGACGCCACCCGCGACCGCGGCACCCTGCGCCTGCTGCTGGTCGTCATCTACGCCAGCGTCGCGCTGGCGGTGTGGCTGTCGGCGCGCGGCACGTGGCCGTTCCCGCCGGCGCTGCGCGCGCCGCTGTTCTTCGGCGGCTGCGCGGCGATGGCGCTGGGCATCGTCCTGCGGCTG
>JAEWNA010000124.1 GCA_023392975.1 Pseudomonadota bacterium
CGCGCTGGTGTTCGGAGGTGCGGCATGAGCGCGCTGACCGCCCGCATCGCCGGCATCGGCTACTGGAGCAACGGCCTGCCGTCGTGGGACGCCGCGCGCGCATTCGTCGCCGATGGCACGCTGCCGGACGCCGCGCCGAACAAACCCTCGCCGCAGCTGTTGCCGCCGAACGAACGCCGCCGTGCGCCGGAGTCGGTGGCGGTGGCGCTGGAGGTCGCGCTGGCCGCCTGCCACGCCGCCGGCCGCGATCCGGCGACGCTGCCGTCGGTGTTCGCCTCGACCCACGGCGACCTCACCATCACCGACACGATCTGCGCGACGCTCGCCGACGACCCGCGCGCGATGTCGCCGACGAAATTCCACAACTCCGTGCACAACGCCGCGGCCGGCTACTGGACCATCGGCGCCGGCTGCGTGCGCGCCGCGACCGCGATCAGCGCTTACGACGCCAGCTTCGCGCAGGGCCTGATCGAAGCGCTGGCGCAGCTCGCCGCGGGCGATGAGGCGGTGCTGCTGGTCGGCTACGACACCGGCGCCACCGGCCCGCTGCATTCGGTGCACGTCGCCGAAGGCCTGCTCGGCGGTGCGCTGGTGCTCGTGCGCGACGACGACCGGCCCGGCGTTGATCGGCCAAGCCTGCGCCTGCGCGCCACGCTCGACGACGGCGTCGCCGACGCACCGGGCGCGCTCGGCGTCCGCGGCGCGCGCAACCCGATGGCCCCGATGCTGCCGCTGTTCGATGCGCTCGCCTCCGGCGCCGCGCAGGCGACGCTGGACGCCGGCGCGGGTCGCGCGCTGCGCGTGGAGCTGATGTATGGCTGAGCCCGTGCCCGCCACGCCCCGCGCCGACGCGAACGCCGTGGCCTTCGATCGCGGCAACGTCATCGCGGTCATCCCGGCGCTGAACGAGGCGCTGCGCATCCGCGAGGTGGTCGAAGGCGCGCTGCGCGAGTGCGATCGGGTGATCGTGATCGACGACGGTTCCGACGACGGCACCGCCGACTGCATCGCCGACCTGCCGGTGACGCTGCTGCGCCATGAGCACCGCATGGGCAAGGGCGCGAGCCTGCGCGACGGTTTCCGCGAGGCCTTGCGTCTCGGCGCCGCCGCGGTGCTGACGATGGACGGCGACGGCCAGCATCTGGCCGCCGACATCCCGCGCCTGATCGCCGCCGCCAACCGCCATCCCCACTGCATCGTGATCGGCGCGCGGCTGCGCAAGCGCGCGCAGCAGCCGACCTATCGCCGCCTCGCCAACGAATTCGGCGACTGGGGCATCGCCTGGGGCTGCGGCTATCTCATCGCCGACACCCAGAGCGGCCAGCGCCTGTACCCGGCCGCGGTCGCCGCGCTGGACGACGTGCCCGGCGAGGACTTCGTGTTCGAGGCGCAGATCCTGATCAGCGCCTCGCGCCGGCTCGGCATGGGCGCGGTCTCGGTGCCGATCGAATCGCGCTACGCCGGCGCCGGCGCGGTCGAGAAATTCCGCAAGAGCCACTTTCGCCCGCTGCACGACCTGTGGCGCATCACCTCGCACGTGGTGGTGCAGGTGTGGAATTACGGCCACGTGATCCGCGAATACCGCCGCACCCGCGCCAACCGTCCGGTGATCGACGATCCGAGTGGCGAGTTCGGAAACCTCTCTTGAACGAAACCAGCTTAGAGGCTAATCAGGATGAGTTCTTCTAAAAAAGAGCTTTGGTTCAAGGCTGATTGTGAAGACGCTAAAGGCATCAAATCTTCTGTATGGGTCTACAAGAAAGGAAGGTCGATTTACCTTTCCTCCCAAGATTCCTTCCAAGAGCACCTCTGCCACCCTTCCGTCGCATCCGTCGAAAAAGTTAAGTCGGAAATATTTCTAGTTTTTCAGACTCGCGTAATCGCGATCAACTGATTCGATTTTATTTCGCTATGAACGTGAGATCTGCTCGCATAAATCCAAAGCCCTGAAGGTTGCGATGAATAACGCTACAGATCATGCATGCCACGACGTCGTCGTCCTCGGCGGCGGTCTCGCCGGGCTCACGCTCGCGCTGCAACTGAAGCAGCAGGATCCGGCCATCGACGTGCTGGTGCTGGAGCGCCGTGCGCATCCGGTGCCCGAGGCCGCGCACAAGGTCGGCGAGTCGACGGTGGAGATCGGCGCGCACTACTTCGCCAACGTGCTCGGCCTGCGCGAGCACCTGGAGCGCGAACACATCCGCAAGTTCGGGTTCCGCTTCTTCTTCAGCGACGGCCGTCACGATGTCGATCGCTGCACCGAGCTCGGCGTCAGCCGGATCCTGCCGACGCCGTCGTGGCAGATCGACCGCGGCCGCTTCGAGAATTTCCTCTGCGAGGAGGCGCGTCGCCGCGGCATCCGCTTCGTCGACGGCGCCGTGGTGCGCGGCATCGCGCTGCGCGATGGCGATGCGACGCACACGATCGCCTGGGAACACGATGGCGGCACGCACGCCACCGACGCGCGCTGGGTGATCGACGCCAGCGGCCGCGCGGGGCTGGTGAAGCGCAAGCTCGACCTCGCCGTGCACGAGGCGCACGACGTCAACGCGGTGTGGTGGCGCGTCGATGGCGTGCTCGATCCCGCCGAGTGGTCGGACGACCAGGCGTGGCGGTCGCGCTGCACGCCGCCGGATCGCTGGCGTTCGACCAACCATCTCTGCGGGCCGGGCTACTGGTTCTGGATGATCCCGCTGTCCTCGGGCGCGCATTCGCTGGGCATCGTCTGCGATGCGAAAACGCATCCGCTGGAGACGATGAACACCCACGAGAAGGCGATGGCCTGGCTGCGCACGCACCAGCCGCGCGTGGCCGACGCGCTCGATCGCCCGCAGCACCGGCTGCAGGATTTCCTGTTCCTGCGCCATTTCTCGTACGGCTGCAGGCAGGTGTTCAGCGCCGACCGCTGGGCGCTGACCGGCGAGGCCGGCGTGTTCCTCGACCCGTTCTATTCGCCGGGCAGCGACTTCATCGGCATCTCCAACACGCTGATCGCCGACCTGATCCGCCGCGAGCGCGCGGGCGAACCGTTCGCGCCGTATGCCGAGATTTACCAGCAGCTCTACTTCGGGTTCTTCGAGAACACGATGACGCTGTACCGCGACCAGTACGCGCTGTTCGGCGACGCGCAGGTCATGCCGGTCAAGGTGATCTGGGACTACACCTACTACTGGGCGCTGCTCGCGCCGCTGATGTGCGGCGACAAGCTCACCGAGGTCTCGCTGCTGGGCCGGCTGCGGCCGCAGTTCGAGCGTGGACGCGCGCTCAACCTCGCGATGCAGGCGCTGCTGCGCGCCTGGGGCGAAGCGAACGCCGCCAGCGGCGGACCCGACGCCGCCACGCTCGATGGCCGTCTCCTCGACCAGTTCGACATCGACTGGTTCCATGAGATGAACCGCGCGTTGCACGACACGCTGGACAACCCTGCGTTCATGCAGCGCATCCGCGACAACGTCGCGCGGATGGACGGGCTGGCGGCGGAAATCCTGCAGCGGGCACGCGAGGCGTATCCGCAACTCGACGACGGCGGGTTGGCGGTGCTGCTCGATGTCGCGCCCGATGCGGTGGCGTCGCTGGCGTCGACGTGGTACGCGGCGGCGTAGACACCTTTACCGCATTCCCGGTGTGCTGGTGATGAAGGAATCAACCGATGTTGCCGGCGCACTGAGCACTGATTCGCTCTTCTCCGACCTCGGCCCGCAGACCTCGGCGTGGCTGCACAGAATCGCAGATGCAACTTCCCGAGTGATTCCAGAGAAAGCCACGACTCGACCGATTCCGCCAGAAGCACTCGATAGCCATGATGCCGCGAGACCCTTCTTGCAAAGCCTGCAAGACTGGGCAGGCGGGCACGACAGGTTTCTCTACGCGATCATTCTCGACCAAGATTTCAGAGGGATGGATGCCGCCATCGCCTTTTCCCAGCTCATGAAAACCCGAAGATCCAAAGGGTCGGCGGAGAGTCGTGCCTTTTGTCGCCTGAATGAAAGTCACGGTGAAAGCAGATGCCTATATGTCGGAAAATCCGAAGAGATCCATAAGAGACTGAAGGATCACCTCGGCTATAGCGCAAGGAAAACCTATTCCTTGCAGCTTTCCCATTGGGCAAAGAGCCTAGATCTTCCGCTCAATCTTTACTGCGCACAGTACGCAAACAACGTCGAAAAGGATGTGCTACAGGCACTCGAAGACCATTTGTGGGACCGTCTTCGACCCGTTCTGGGTCGCCGCGGCCCTCGATGAGGCTCGCAGGAAAGATTGCACGGCTTACGTCATCCCCCCGTCCACCCCGATCACCTGACCGTTGACGTAGCTCGCGCCGTCGCTGCAGAGGAAGGCCACGACGGCCGCGATTTCCTCCGGCTTGCCGGCGCGGCCGGCCGGGACGATCTGCTTGATCTGCTCCGGCGGGAAGGCGTCCTCGGCCATGCGTCCCGCGATCACGCCCGGCGCGACCACATTGGCGGTGATGCCGCGGCTGGCCATCTCCCGCGCCAGCGACTTGGTCGCGCCATGCAGCGCCGCCTTGGCGGCGGCGTAGTTGGTCTGGCCGCGATTGCCGGTGACGGCGGCCACCGACGACACGCTGACGATGCGGCCCCAGCGCTTGCGCGCCATCGGCAGCAGCAGGGGCTGGGTGACGTGGAAGAAGCCGTGCAGCGACACGTCGATCACCCGGGTCCACTGTTCTTCGCGCAGGCCGGCCATCGGTGCGTCGTCGTGGATGCCGGCGTTGTTGACCACGATCTGGATCGGGCCGGCCTCCAGCAGCGTCGCGATCGCCGCGCGCGTGGCCGCGCCGTCGGCCACGTCGAAGGCCACGGCCTCTGCGCTGCCGCCGGCGGACACGATGTCGTCGCGCACCGCTTCGGCACGGGCGGGGTTGCCGTTCGCATGCACGATGACGTGCGCGCCCTGCGCCGCCAGCGCGCGGCAGATCGCGCCGCCGAGATCGCCGCTGCCGCCAGTGACGAGGGCGCGACGGACCAAATCAATCCCAGTCATTGTCGCCCCTAGGAATAAAATTCTTTTGATTCATTCGCATAGCCGCAAGTAGGCCTGTTTTAGCATCTTCCTCAAGGAGCGCATAAAAATCTTCATCGCTTCTTGCTGCTCTAATTTCCGGGTTGTTTTCATGACCTGGGTGGCGATAGTGCAGAATTGGGTTTCGTAATTTTCTCGCACGGTCAAACAGATCATACTCATCTTGAGAAATTATTTTTTCATCCAACGCTTCTTTGAAAAGTGCCTCTCCACTGGCGCGGCCCATTTCGCTTTTGCCGCACGCATAGTGGGTTGCGGCCAATGTTCTTTCTACATACGCGATTGAAAGCGTTATGGCCGACAAATATTGGCCATAGACAAATGCGTATTTAGCCTCCTCAAAAAGCTGAATGGCCAATCTTCCTCCTAGGAAAACAGAAATTCCTTCGCCCGAGAAATTATCAAGAAGCCACTGCAGTCGTTTTTTTCTGTCTACAAAGCAGCGCTGATCTTCAAGTTGAATCCATTCTTGCACTGACATAAGTTCATTCGATGTGTTCATTTTGTCCTTTTATCCCTGCAGCATCACCGCTGCCCGGCCTTCCGCGAGCAGCGTGCCGACATGGAACAGGCGGAAGGCGTACTGCTGGCTCGCCGGGCTGTCGGCGAGCAGCTCGGCCTCGCCTTCGAGGTCGCCGGGCAGGTCGTCGATGCGGGCGACGTGCAGGCGCACGTCGCGCAGCGCGACCAGGAAGCCGACCTTCGGCGCGCCGCCGGCCACGGCGCCGCGCAGGCCGCCGTGCACGGCCATCGCCTGCGCGCCGTACTCGCACAGGTGCACCGCACGCAGCTGCCCGTCGCTGCGCAGCGGGTGCGCGGGATCGCGATGGCCGGCGCTGCGCAGGCGGATGCGCGCGTCGTCCCAGTCGGCCACCGCATCCCAGAGGCACATCGCGCCCTGGTGCGGGATCAGCGCGAGGATCGCGTCGCGGTCGATCATGCCTGCGCGCTCTCCCGCGTCGTCGACGCATCGGCGGTGGGATGCCGCGCGATCAGCAGCGCCAGCACGAAGTTGAAGCCGACGCCGAGCGTCACCGTCACGCCGATCGCGCGCAGCACCGGGATGCTGGACAGCGCGAGCAGGAAGAACACCAGGAAGGTCATCAGGCTGCAGACGATCAGCGCATGGAAGGTACGCAACTGGTCTTGGAGGCCGTCGCCCGCATGCTCGAAGAACAGCGCGTAGTCGAGGCCGAGGCCGGCAGCGAGGATCAGCGCCACCAGGTGGAACAGCGTCAGCTCCACGCCGAACGCGCGCAGCGCGGCGAGGATGATCAGCGTCGTCAGCGCCATCGGCAGCAGCACGCGCAGCACGCGGCGCGGCGTGCGCAGCGCCGCCCACACGGTCGCGATCAGCAGCAGCGCGGCGATGCCGAGCGCGAACAGCACGCGCTCGCGATAGGCGACGACCAGTGATTCCGACGCGGTCTTGAGGTCGAGCAGTTCGACGCCCTCGCGACCGGCGACCGCCGCGGACACCTTCGCCGGGTCATCGAGGCCGGTCATCGACACCAGCGCGACCGCACCGTGGCCGTGGTCGACCAGCAGCCCGCCGACGCGCGTCGCCAGCGGCGTGCCGTCGAGCGCGTGCGCCGTCAGCGGCGGTGCGGTGCGCGCGGTCTCGACGTCGGCGAGGAAGGCTTCGAACGCGTCGCTGCGGAACGGCGACGTCGCGA
This sequence comes from Pseudomonadota bacterium, assembly GCA_023392975.1. Taxonomy (GTDB): domain Bacteria; phylum Pseudomonadota; class Gammaproteobacteria; order Xanthomonadales; family Xanthomonadaceae; genus Lysobacter_I. Next base: position 6,720 of record JAEWNA010000124.1, read on the forward strand.
GCGCGTCGTCGAGCGATGCGCGCAGGACGTCCGGTGCCGGCAGCTTCGCCTGGCGGGCGCGCTGCGTGGCGGCGCTGGGCAGCACCTTCGCGGCGCTGTCGTAACCGGCGATGACGCGCTTCGCGACGAGGTCGTCGAGCGTCGCCTGCAATGCCTCGGTGCGGCGCAACGCGGTCTCGGCGTCGGCACCGCGGATCGTCAGCAGCCAGCGCACGTCGGGCGCGCCCAGCGCGGTGCGCAGGTGCGCGTCCTGCGCCAGCGCTTCCGGGCGCACCGGCGTGAGCTTGGACAGGTCGTTCTGCCAGAACGGCCCCGGCGCGAACCGCAGCGTGGCGAGCGCGGCGACCACCAGCACCGCCAGCAGCCAGCGCGGCGGCCGCGGCAGGCGTTCGACCTGCGTCCACAGGCGCGCGAGCCGCGACGACGTGGCCGGGTCGCGCGGCGCGGGATCGATCAGGGCAGGGAGCAGCAGGCGCGTGGTCGTCGCGGCGACCAGCAGCCCGGCGATGGTGAACACCGCGAGCTGGCGCAGGCCTTCGACGCCGGAGAAGAGGAAGGTGACGTAGGCGATGCAGGTCGACGCGACGCCGGTGGCGAGCGTCGGCCAGATCGCGCGGGCGTTGTCCCACGGCGACACGCCGGCGCGCTGGTGGCTGAAGAGATGGATCGGGTAGTCCTGCACCACGCCGATCAGCGTGAACCCGAACGCGACGGTGATGCCGTGCACGCCGGGGAACAGCAGCGCGACCGCACCGAGGCCGGCGAGGCCGGCGCTGGCCAGCGGCAGCACGCCGAACAGCGGCGTGCGCCAGCTGCGATACGCCAGCAGCAGCAGGACGATCAGGCCGAGCGTGTCGACGCTGCCGATCCAGTTCGCCTCGCGCTGGGTGCGACCGCCGATCTCCACCGAGAACGCGCCGGGGCCGGTGAGCACGAGCCGCGACGTGCTGCCGGCACGCGCCTTGGCGAACGCGGCCTGCACCGCGTCGACCGCGGCCTGCTGGCCGCTGGGATCGAAGCCCGCGGCGCGTGTTTCGACCGCGAGCAACGCTTCGCGACTGGTGGCGTCGAACCACACCCCGTGCAGCCGCTGCGGCGAAGCCGCGCCCTGCAGCGCTTCGGCGACGTGCAGCGTCTCCAGCGTCGGGTCGGACGGCAGCAGCGGTTCGATCAGCCCGGCCGCGGGCGAGCCGAGGTCTTGCACGCGCGCGTCGAGTTCGTCGCGCAGGAATGCCGCGTCGAAAAGGTGCGCGCCCAGCGTCGGCGACAGCAGATAGCGATAGGGTTTCAGCCGGTCCGGGATCGCCGCCAGCGGATCGCCGCCGCCGTTGGCAACGAAGGTGAAGCGATCGTCGGCCGACAGTGCGTCCGCGACGGCCTGCGACTGTGCGGCGAGCGTTTCGGCATCGGCGCCCGAAATCGACAGCAACAGCAGGCGCGAGCCGGGACCTTCGCCGAGTTCGTCGAGCAGGAGCTTCTGTGCGGGGGTTTCCGCGGAAGGCATGAACTTGCGCAGGTCGCCGCTGACGTGCAGCCGCTGCGAGATCGCGTAGCCGGCGATGGTCAGGACGGCCAGCCAGACCAACGCGAGTCCCACTCGATAGGCGGGTCTCATGCTTCAACCCCTCGGATCCCATCGCCAAAAAGCGCTGCAGCCCAGCGCCTGCCGGCCGCACGGGCGGCCCGAGCGCGCACCGCAACCCGTTTGCCTGCCTGGCCGGGCATGAACTTGCGCAGGTCGCTGCTGACGTGCAGCCGCTGCGAGATCGCATAGCCGGCGATGGTCAGGACGGCCAGCCAGACCAGCGCGAGAACGGTGCGGCGGGTGGCGGTCATGCGGGATTCCCCATGTCTTGTCATCCCGAGTCGAAGGCGAGGGACCTGCTTTTTCGTCTCATTACCGGAAACGCAACAGCAGGTCCCTCGCTGCGCTCGGGATGACAAGGAAGGGAATTCGATTCCCCTCACGGCGCGCCCGTCCGGCACAGCGCTTCCAGCGTCTTCGCATCGCTGCCGGGTTTCGCGGCGAGCGCGGCGCTGGCGAGCAGGGTGCGCTGCAGGTCGCCCTTGGCCGGGCGCGTCTCGATGCAGCGCAGCTCGGCACCCTGGCCGTACAGCACGATGTCGCGGACGCGGGTCGCAAGCGCCTTGTCCTTCGGTGCGAGGGTCAGCGTCCAGCGCTCGCGGCTGCCCGCGGCGGTCACCGCGTAGCTGCGCTCGATGCCGACGCGATCGCCGGCGAGCAGCGCGCCGAAGCTCGACTGCAGCCCGGCCAGTTCCGGCACGCGCGACAGCGAGAACGTGCGCGGCGCCTTGCCATCGCGGGCGATGGTCGCCTCGCCGGCGCGCAGGGTCGTGGTCTCGCGATACGGACTCCGCACTTCGCGCACGAGGGTGTCGGCGTCGGGGCGGCGATATTCGCCGCTGAGCCGCAGCGGCGCCTTCAGCAGCGGCGAACCGCGCAGTTCGACGAAATCGGTGCGCACCGGCGCCGGCCGCGCCAGCGCGGAGAGGATCCAGTCCGCGGCGACGCCCTGCGCGGCGGACGCGGTCGAGGCGGCGGTGAGGATGGCGAACGCCGATGCGAGTCGGATCGAGCGGGCGGCAGGCATCAGTCGCGGCTCCAGAAATCGTAGAAGTTGAACCAGTTGTACGGCGCCTTGCGGGCGACATCTTCCAGCCGCGCGGCGTAACGGCGGATCAACGCGGTCAACGCCTCGGTGCGCTGCGCGCGCGGGATGTCGACCGCGTCGCTGAAATTCTCGAACCACAGGTCGTAGCGGTTGCCGCCGCGGTAGAGGCCGAACGCGATCGTCACCGGCGCCTTCAGCACCGACGCGATCAGCCACGGCGCGACCGGGAACTGCGCGTCCTCGCCGAAGAACGGCACCTGCACGGTCTGCCCGCCGGGATGGGCGCGGTCGACCAGCAGCGCGACCAGTGCCCCCGACTGGATCGCTTCCTGGATCGCCAGCATCAGCGCCGGGCCATCCTGGTTGCCGTCGATCACGGTCGAGGCCACGCCGGGGTTGAGCGCGTCCAGCAGCTCGGTCAGGGCCGGGTTGTGGCCCTTGTCGAGCACCACGCGGATGGTGTACTCCGGCCGCCGCAGCGACAGCACGCGCATCACCTCGAAACTGCCGAGGTGCGAGCCGAACAGCAGCATGCCGCGGCCCTGGTCGAGGTGCGCGTGCAGTTCGTCCAGGCCACGCACATCGATATCGAAGCGTCGCTCCAGGCGCGCGCCGTCGCCGAGCAGGAACACGCGGTCGAGGATGGTCGCGGCGAAGGTGTGGATGTGCTTGGCAACATCCCGGAGCGTGGCCGGCCGACCGAGCGCGCGGGCGAGCCAGGCGCGTGACGCGGTGCGTTCGGGCGCGCGACGCTGCAGGAAGTACAGGGTGATCGGATACAGCAGCAGCCGCGACACGGTGCGCCCGCCGTAGCAGCCGATGCTGCGGATCAGCCACAGCGCGAAATGTCCACCGCCTTCGGGGCGCGCCTTCCAGCCGGTGCTCACCCCTGCACCTCGCCGGTGGCGACGGTGGCGTCGTCGTGCAGCACGCGGAAGCGCCAGCACGGCCCGGCGTCCGCCGCGGTCGCCAGCGCTTCGAGCTCGATCCGCGCGGCTTCGCCCGGCAGCAGCGGCCGCACGAACTTCACCTGCGGCAGGCGCAGCGCGCCGAGCGGCCCGTGCGCGGCCTCGATCGCCGCCAGCACGCGGTCGAGCACGACCACGCCCGGCACCACCGGCCGCCCCGGGAAATGCCCGGGCAGCGCAGGGTGGTCGGCGTCGATGGTGAAGCCGGCCGTTTCGCTCACGGTGCGCGTTCCAGCAGCGCGACCACCGCATCGCGGGCCTCGCGCGCCAGCGCCGCGCGGTCCGCGCC
>JAEWNA010000136.1 GCA_023392975.1 Pseudomonadota bacterium
GTGCCGGTACCGGGGCGACGGTCGGCGGGATGAGCGGCGGCGCGGTCGCGGCCGCGACGGGGGGCCGTGGCGCCGGAGGCGGGGCCGGCGCTGTCGGTGCCATCGGTGCGGTGGCGACGGTCAGCCAGCCGTCGGGCACCCGCGGCAGGCTCTCGTAGGGCTGGGTGAGGCCGTGGAACAGGCGGCGCTGGAACAGCGACCGGCGTTCGACGTCGAAGTTCGCTGTCTTGGCCACCGCGGCGGCGAAGCGGGTCACCACGAAGTGCGTCTCGTGGCTGTGGTCGCGCTGCCACTGGTCGAAATAGCGGCGGACCTCGTTCGGGTCGGGAAAGGTGTCGCGCAGCGCCTGGTAGATCACCCGGCGCCGGTAGTTCAGCCCCATGCTCTCGCTGGCGGAGGACACGGGATCAGCCCTCGCCGCCCAGATCGCGATGGGTGCGCGCCGCCATGAATTCGCCGTAGCCGATCTCGTAATGCTCGGTGTAGTCGAGGCCGCGCTGCTCGTGCTCGGTGCTGGCGCGCAGGCCCATGAGCGCGTCCAGGGCCTTGTACATGCCCCAGCCCATCGCGAACGCCCAGCCGGCGGCGACGCAGGCGCCGAGCGCCTGGACCAGGATGTGCGCGGGATCGAACAGATGGTCGCGCAGGAACAGGCCGGTGGCGATCGTGCCCCAGAGGCCGCAGAACCCGTGCACGGACACCGCGTCGACCACGTCGTCGATCTTCATCCGCTGCAGCACCGCCGGGCCGACCACGGCGATCATGCCGCCGACCAGGCCGGTGACCATCGCGAACGCGGGGTCGATGTACTTGGCGCCCGCGGTGATCGCGACCAGCCCGCCCAGCGCGCCGTTGACTACCGCCGACATCAGCAGCGGCCTGCGGTTGAGCCCCAGCGCCAGCATCGCGCCGACCACGCCGGCCGCGGCGCCCAGGTGGGTGTTGAGGACGATCACGCCGAGGTCGTGGAAATCCGGGTCCACCGCGCCGCCGTTGAAGCCCAGCCAGCCGACCCACAGCAGGAATGCGCCGAGCGCCGCCAGCGGCAGGTTGTGGCCGGGGATGGTGCGCGCCTCGCCCGTGCGTGCGAAGCGGCCGAACCGCGGGCCGAGCACGACCAGCGCGCCGAGCGCGGTGAAGCCGCCGATGGTGTGGACGGCGGCGCCGCCGGCGGTGTCGAGGAAGCCCATCCCGCGCAGCCAGCCCGGCGCGGCGTCGGTGCCGCCCCAGACCCAGGCGCCGTACAGCGGGTAGATCACGCAGACCATGATCCCGGAGCCGACCAGGTAGGGCATGAAGCGGATGCGCTCGGCCACCGCGCCGCTGATGATCGTGGCCGCGGTGGCCGCGAAGAAGGTCTGGTACAGCACGTTCACCAGCGACGCGCCCTGCCCGTCCGGGAAGAAGTCGGTGGTGCCGACCAGCCCATTCCAGCTCAGGCCGAACATCATGCCGAACCCGACCGCCCAGTACGCCAGCGAGGCGATTGCGCAGTCGGTGAAGTTCTTCATGATCACGTTGACCGCGTTCTTGGCGCGGCAAAATCCGCTTTCCAGCAGCGCGAAGCCCGGTTGCATCATCAGCACCAGGCCGGCGCAGGTGGCGATCCAGACGCTGTGGATCGTGGTGTCCCCCGGCGCCTGCGCGCAGGCCAGCCCCGGCGCGCAGGCCGCGGCCGCGACGCCCCATCGTGCAATACGAGCCATGCAGTTTCCCCGTTGCGATCGTCCCCCCCGGGACCGGTCGAGACTACACCAATCGAATGCCTCGATCGTATCGGCCGGATGGACAGGGTCCGATCTGCAGCGTCGGTGTAACGATGGCCGGCCGCCGGCCCCGGACGGGTCCGGCCGAGCCGGGTCGCTCAGTGGCTGTTGCGGTCGCGGTGCCAGCCGCGGTGCCGGATGTCGAGGTACAGGCTGTAGCAGGCGGTGAAGGTCGGGAAGAGGTTCTGCAGGATGCCGACCGAGTCGTTCTTGCCGAAGATGAAGTACGACAGCGTCATCACGCTGCCGACGATGCTCATGTACCAGAACAGCCGCGGGATCACCGGCTTGCCGTACCGTTTGCTGGCCACGAACTGCACCAGCCAGCGGCCGCCGAACATCAGCGCGCCGACCCAGCCGATCAGCTTCCACGGCGAGGCGTGCAGGCCGGTCCACGCCAGCCACGGGATCGGCGTGTTCATCACGTCGCCGGTGGCGGCAGCGGCCTGGACGGTTTCGGCCAGCATGCTCAGCGCTCCTCGACGGCGGTGCGCTTGCTGCGCACGATCAGCCAGGCCACGCCGCGCAGGTCGCGCAGGCCGACCAGCGCGCGGTTGAGGTTGTTGTACTTGGAGACGCCGCTGGCGCGATGGCGATGGTTCACCGGCACGCTGATCGTCTTCCAGCCCGCACGCTGCATCAGCGCCGGCAGGTAGCGGTGCATGTGGTCGAAGTACGGCAGGTCGAGGAAGGCCTCGCGTTCGAACAGCTTGATCCCGCAGCCGGTGTCGGGCGTCGAATCCTTCAGCATGCGGCTGCGGATCGCGTTGGCCCACTTCGAGGCCCAGCGCTTGCTGCCGGTGTCCTTGCGATCGACGCGCCAGCCGGCGAAGAGTTTCACCTCGGCCGGCGACTCGTCGCGTTTCGCCAGCAGCTTCGGGATGTCGGCCGGGTCGTTCTGGCCGTCGCCGTCGAGGGTGGCGATCCACGCGCCGCGTGCGGCCTTCACGCCGTTGCGCACCGCGGTGCTCTGCCCGCTCTGGGTCACGTGGTGCAGCACCCGCAGTTCCGGCACCGTGGCCTTCAGGCCCTGCAGCACGGCCAGGGTGTCGTCGCGCGAGTGGTCGTCGACGTAGACGATCTCGAACGCGACCCGGCCGCGCAGCGCGGCGGTGATTTCGTCGATCAGCGGCGTGACGTTGTCGCGCTCGTTGAACACGGGGACGACGACGGAGAGGGCGGGTGCGGTCATGTCGGGGAGTATCCGGATTCTTGCTGGGAGCGGATGGCGAGGATCCTCGCCAGGTCCATCCGTTCGTCGTTGTGGTACAGCGCTGGGTCACCGCGCGTCCCGCGTCCGATCACCAGCGCGTGCAGGCTATCGTCTCATGGTCGCCCGATATCGCGCCGAGGGCCGGGCCGCGGATCGACATGCCCCCGGCTTCCGCCTGCCGGGCCTTCGATTCCTCGGGCAGGCGGAGGGTGGTGATGGGTGCGGCCATCGCGACGGCCCCCCGGGCGCGGGGGCGACACAGTAGCACGGGGGGTTGCGAAGCACCGACCCCGTGACGGGTGCCGGGACCGACGCGGCCGGCCTCAACCGTCGCGCCGACGGACCGGGATGCCGGCTGCCGGGAAGCGCGCCACGTCCTCGCCGCCCTCGCGGATCGCGACGCCGTGTTCCGGCGCCCAGGCCAGCGCGGTGATGACCTCCCAGGTCGCGGGCAGCCGGGCATCGGCGCGGAACGCATCGTAGGCGGCGGACGCGGCGGCGAACCGGGCCTTGCCGGTCAGCGTGTGCCGGCGCGCGCGCAGCGCGTTGGTGGCGCCGATCGCGCGCAGCTCGCGCATCAGCGCAGGCAGGTCGTCGTAGTGCGTGACCAGTTCGTCGCGATCGAGCACGGGATTGCGGAAGCCAGCGGCGATCAGGGCGTCGCCGAACTGGGCGATCGACGCGAACGGACTGACGTGCGGCACCGCGTCGGCCGCGGCGAAGGCGCTGCGCAGCTCGAACAGGGTGTCGGGGCCGAAGGTCGAGACCACGAGCATGCCGCCGGGCCTGAGCGCGCGGCGGAAGCCGGCGAACACGGCGGGCAGGTCCTCGACCCACTGCAGGCACAGGCTCGAGAACAGCAGGTCGACCGAGTGATCGGCCAGCGGCAGCGCGCGCGCGTCGGCGCACACCCGCGCAGGCAGCGGCGCACCCGCGCCGGGGAGCAGGCGCGCGAGCCTGCGCG
>JAEWNA010000149.1 GCA_023392975.1 Pseudomonadota bacterium
GCCCAGGCGGAGCTCGGCATGCCGCCCACCGCCGCGGACGCGATGCCGCCGTCGCCCGCACCGCAGGGCCGCGGCCGCCGGCCGTGGTGGGCGGGGCTGCTGGGACGGGTGCTCGAACCGTGGATCCAGCTGCACATCGACCCGCTGCCGGAACACCTGGCCGACGACCCGCGCCCGGTCTGCTACGTGCTGGAGGACTACGGGCTGTCGAACGCGCTGATCCTCGAGCGCGCCTGCCGCGAGGCCGGCCTGCCGTCGGCGCTGCGCCCGCTGCCGGGCGACCCGCTCAAGCGCAAGCGCGCCTACGTCGCCCTTTCGCGACGCCATCCCACCGCGCTGGGGCTGGCCGCGGACATGGCGGTGGATCTCGCCGCCGGCAAGCCACCCAAGCTCAATCGCCCGGCGCGCCGGCATTCGGAGGCGCTTGCGCGCCTGCTGGAAGCGCATCGCGCCGACCCCGGGCTCGACGTGCGCCTGGTGCCGGTGTCGATCTTCGTCGGCCGCGCACCGGACCGGAACAACGGCTGGTTCTCGGTGCTGTTCTCGGAGAACTGGGCGATCGTAGGCCGCTCGCGCCGGCTGCTCGCGATCCTGCTCAACGGCCGCGACACCCACGTCCAGTTCGCCGCGCCGGTGTCGGTGCGCGAGACCCTCGCCGAGGACCTGCCGCCCGAGCGCACCGTGCGCAAGCTCTCGCGCGTGCTGCGCACCCACTTCAACCGCATCCGCGAGGCGGTGATCGGGCCCGACCTGTCGACCCGGCGCCTGCTGATCGACAAGGTGCTGGCCGCCGACCCGGTGCGGCAGGCGATCGCCGACACCGCGCGCCGCGAGAACGGCAAGCCCGAGGAGGCGTGGAAGCGAGCGCAAGCCTACGCCTACGAGATCGCCGCGGACTATTCGCCGCCGGTGGTGCGGTCGGCGTCGTTCCTGCTGACGACGGTGTGGAACCGCATCTACCGCGGCGTGCTGGTGCACCACCTCGACAAGCTCAAGCAGGCCGCGCCGGGCTACGAAGTGATCTACGTGCCCAGCCACCGCAGCCACATGGACTACCTGCTGCTGAGCTACCTGCTCTACACCAAGGGCACCGTGCCGCCGCACATCGCCGCCGGCATCAACCTCAACCTGCCGGTGATCGGCACGCTGCTGCGCAAGGGCGGCGCGTTCTTCCTGCGCCGCAGCTTCCGCGGCAACGCGCTGTACTCGGCGGTGTTCTCCGAATACGTCGCGCAGCTGGTGTCCGGCGGCTATTCGATGGAGTACTTCATCGAGGGCGGCCGCTCGCGCACCGGCCGCCTGCTGCAGCCCAAGGGCGGCATGCTGGCGATGACGCTCCGCGCCCACCTGCGCCAACCGACGCGGCCGGTGCTGTTCCAGCCGGTGTACATCGGCTACGAGAAGCTGATGGAAGGCACCAGCTACCTCGACGAACTGTCCGGCAAGGCCAAGACGAAGGAATCGATCTGGCAGCTGCTGATGGGCATCCCGCGGGTGCTGCGCAGCAACTACGGCCAGGTGGTGGTGAACTTCGGCGAGCCGATCATGCTCGGCGACGTGCTGGCCGAACGCGCGCCGGAATGGGACGGACGGCCGATCGGCGAGGACGAGAAGCCGCAATGGCTGGCCGGCGCCATCGACGCGCTCGCCGACCGCATCCAGATCAACATCAACCGCGCCGCCGACGTCAATCCGATCAACCTGCTCGCGCTGGCGGTGCTGTCCACGCCCAAGCACGCGATGGGCGAGGCCGACCTGCTCGCGCAGATCGCGCTGTCGAAGACCCTGTTGGCCGAGGTGCCGTACTCCGACCGCGTCACCGTCACCCCGCACATGCCGCAGGAGATCGTGAAGCACGGCGAGGAGATCGGCGTGCTGGAGCGCACGTCGCACCCCCTGGGCGACGTGCTGCACGTCGACGGCGACACCGCGGTGCTGCTGAGCTATTTCCGCAACAACGTGCTGCACCTGTTCACCGCGACCGCGTGGATCGCCTGCTGCTTCCAGCACAACCGCCGGATGAGCCGCAACACGCTGCTGCGGATCGGCCGCTCGCTGTACCCGTTCGTGCAGGCGGAGCTGTTCCTGCCCTGGGACGAGGACGGCTTCGCCGCGCAGGTCGATCGCACCATCGCCGTGTTCGTCCGCGAAGGCCTGCTGCAGCAGGTCAGCGAGGACGACGGCGGCATCCTCGCCCGCAACGCCGGCCAGTCCGACGAGGTGTTCCGCCTGCGCGCGCTCGGCCACCCGTTGCAGCAGGCGTTCGAGCGCTACTACATCGCGATCTCGGTGCTCGCCAAGAACGGCCCCGGCGCCCTCGCCGCCGGCGAACTCGAAAGCCTCTGCCACCTCGCTGCCCAGCGCCTGAGCTTGCTGTATGCCCCGGCCGCGCCGGAGTTCTTCGACAAGAGCCTGTTCCGCACCTTCATCCAGAAACTGCGCGAACTGAAACTCGTCAGCACCGACGAGAACGCCAAGCTCGTCTTCGACCAGCGCCTCGACAACTGGGCGCGCGACGCCAAGACCATCCTCGGTCGCGAACTGCGGCACACGATCGAGAAGGTGAGTCCGGAGGCGGTGAAGCGCGAAGACAGCCCGGAACGACGCGCGGATTGATCCACATCGGGCGCGCTCGTGCACCCCACTCCATCCATCCCGATCCTTCATTTCGAACACCGCATGTCATCCCATCGAATCGCCGCTGCCGTCTCCGCCTTCGCTCTCACCCTGTCCTGTGCCACCACTTACGCCGCCACGCCGCCACTGGCCGGTTACACGCCCACCCGCGCCGCCAACGTCATCGCGCTGCCGATCCACGTCGGCATCGTGCCCGATCGCATCCGGCCCCAGATCGCGTTCCAGTACACCAGCGTTGCCGCGCCGGCCTACAGCGGCCCCTATCCCGGCATGTCGGTGGGCCAGAGCATCGGCGCCAACGCCGTCGGCGGCGCGCTCGGCAGCGCGATCGCCAACGGGATCCTGCTCGCGGAAGCGAAGGATTTCGCGCGGCAGGCCTTCGCGGGCGTCACCGCCGCCGGCTGCGACCTCCCGTATGGCGAACGGCTCGCCGTGCAGTTGACCGAAGACCTGCAAGCGGCATGGCCGCAGGCGCAGATCCAGGTGCACATGCTGAAGCCGGACCAGACCATCGCGGACATCGTCGGCAAGCGCACGCCACGCTACGAGGTCCTCGCCAGCGTCAGCCTCGCGACCGACTTCTCGGCGTTGATCGCGAGCGTCGACGCCAGCGCCTATGTCCCCGACGGCGACAACGCACGCGCCGAGCGAAAACCCACGTGGCAGAACACGCTGATCGCGGTCAGCGACCGCCTGGTGCTGGCGCCGAAGACCCAGGCGGACATCGACCGGATGGTCGCCGAGGAAGACGCGCGCCATGCGGCGCTGAACCTGGGACCGTTGATCAGTCGGCTCAACAAGGAAGGCCTCACCCGCGACAATGGCGACGAACGCAGGTTCGTGGTCGATTCTCTCGCGCAACACAAACGCGCGCTCAAGGAAGCCCGCCGGGACAAATGGACGCCGCAGAGCGAAGCCATGCGCCGCGGGTCGCTGCTGTCGGAATCCGATTGCGCCGGCATGCGGACCGCGCTGGACCAGGTGCTGGGCGAGTCGCACGCGCTGGTACAGGCCATGACCGGCGGCGCCTTGCCGGAACCGCTGGAGGTCGTGACGACCAAGCGCAGCGCCTTCGTGAAGGTGACCGAGCTGGTCGGCGAAACCCCCGGCGAACGCGCCATCGTCGGCCTGCCCGACGGCAGCTACGTCTCGCGTCGGGGTGGCGACAGCGTCAACACGGCCTTCCGCTACGCGTTGCTGATCGAGCCTTGAGCAACGGTGCGTCTGCCAGCGGCCACCTGCGGCCGCGAACTGCGGCACACGATCGAGAAGGTGAGTCCGGAAGCGGTGAAGCCGACGGAGGGGACGGGCGGGTGACACCCGCTGTCCCCGGCGCATCGATCCCGATCCGTGAGACGGGCATGAAGCAGGATATTCGTCACCATTATCTTGTGATGCGCATTGTTTTTTGATTCAATCGGCTGAAACCGGCGATTGGGGCTTCCCCGCACTCGCCAGGACGACGCAGGAGGCCGCCTCGATGCATCGCTCGCAAGGAATGCCTGAATTCCCGCCTCTTTCCCTCTGCCGCGACGCGAATCACCGCGGCGTCGACCCCGTCTGCCCAGAGAACACGACATGACCGGAAGCCCCGAATCCCGTCCGATGCACTCGGCCGCCCGCTCACTGCGGCGCATGCGCGGAGGATGGCCCCTGCTGGGCCTGCTGGCGATGCTCGCGGGCGCAGGTGCAATTGGCGCAGGTCGCGACCAAGACGGCGGCGCAGTATTGCTACAACGGCGCGACGACGCAGTGCTTCGACAGCCTGGACAAGGCCGAGCAGGCGATGCGCACGGCATCCGCGAATATCGACATCGGGGCGCAGCTGGAACAGAAGGCGCCGGACCTGAAGGACACGGCCACGAACCAGACGGCTTCATATCTCTACGCCGTGAAGGATCAACCGGCATCTCCCCTGTATGCCGCTGCCTACATGGCGTCTGGTGAGCCGAGTCCACCCACGACCGGCGGGCATGGCTGCACGCCCGCCACGGGAACGCCATGGACGAACTGGTGTGCGGACGAGGGTGACCTCGTGTCGAAGATGATGGACTACTACGCCGCGGCCAACCCGAGTTGCACCTACGGCGCTCCGACCCTGATCGAGGACACGCGGACCACGCCTTACAAGAGCGTCGCCGGGGGCACCGGTGGCGGGACCGTCGACTATGGCGATCACCTGTACCAGACGAACTACACCTGCCAATCGGGTTCATCGGGCATCAGGAAGTTCAGGATCTACAAGCAGGCACCGTTTAGCTGTCCGTATCGCTACACCGGGCTCAGCAATACGACGCCCAACGACGGCAACGGCGACCTGACCTTGCCGGTGCTGTGCAAGTACGACATCCTCTCCTATACGATCTCCGGCCCCGTCAAGCAGGTCGCAAGTTGCCCGGCCAGCAAGTTTCCGTGCTATCCGGCCACGGGCGACAAGGCGAGGCAGGAGCCCGACTTCGGCTTTGCCGGCCGCACCTTCACCCGCTACTACCACGCCTACCACGAATTCCGGAACGATCCCGGCTCGGGGATCGGCTGGAGCCACACGTTCGACGATCGCATCTTCGTCAGCAGTACCGACGCGACCGTCAGTGTGGTCGACGAGAGCGGCACCTACGAAAGCTACGTTCCCCTGTCGACTGGCCGTTATCGCGGCGAGAACTCCGTGGACAAGGTGTTGAGTTTCGACGCTGCTTCCACGCATTGGCTGCTCAAATTGCCCGGCGGTGAGTACCGGGAGTTCGACGCGAACGGCCTGCTGCTGAAGATCGGCCAGCCGGCCGACCCGCGCCTGGACGTGACACTGGGCTACGTCAACGGCCTGCTGTCCACTGCCACCGACGGCCAGGGCCGCGTCCTTCGTTTCGAGTACGACGGCGGCAAGATGCTGACCCGCATCGTGCTGCCCGACGGCACGGACGTACGCTACGGCTACGACGCCGAACGCAACCTCACGGACGTCGTCTACCCGGACGGCCGCATGCGCCAGTACCTCTATGCAGAGGCGGGCCTGATCGGCGACGCGAGCCAGCGCCACCACCTGACCGGCATCATCGCCGAGGACGGGCAGCGCTACGCCTCGTTCAAGTACGACGCACAGGGCCAGGTGATCGAGAGCCGCGCGTTCGGGACGCCGGACAACGTCACCACCGTCGCCTATCCGAGCGACACGCAGAGCACGGTGATCGGCGATACCAACGACACCCGCAGCTACACGATCCAGCCCGGGCTGTACCGCCGGATCACCGCGATGACGACGACCGGAGCCAGCGGGCAGGAGGAGCAGACTTTCGATGCGCAAGGGCGGCTGCAACAGGGCAAGGATCGCCTGGGCACCCTCACCGACTACGAATACGACGCCACCCACGCCTATCGCTCCGCCGTGGTGGAAGCGGTCGGCAAGCCGGAGCAGCGGCGGACCGAGTTCGTGCGCGATCCGGTGCTCAACCGGCTGACCGAGTCACGGGTACGTGATGCGGCCGGCACGCTGAAGGCGAAGACGAGCTGGACCTACAACTCTCGAGGCCAGCTGGCTTCGACCACCGCCACCGACCCGGCCACCAGCGCCACCCGCACCGCGACGCTGGCCTACTGCGAGCAGGCCGACGTGACCGCCGGCACCTGCCCGACGGTGGGCCTGCTCAAGTCCGTGGATGGCCCGCTCAGCGGCACGGACGACAAGACCACGTACACCTACCGCATGGCCGATGCCTCGACCTGCGCAGCATCGCCGTCCACCTGCCCGTACCGCAAGGGCGACCTGTGGAAGACGACCAACGCGCTTGGCCAGACGGTGGAAATCCTGTCCAGCGACGGCGCGGGCCGGGTGCTGTCGATGCAGGACGTGAACGGCATCGTGACCGATCTGGTCTACGACAGCCGCGGCCGGGTGACCGCGCAGAAGGTGCGCGGCGCCGATGCCTCCAGCGAGACCGACGACCAGGTTTCGCGGATCGACTACGACCCGATGGGCAACGTCCAGCGCATGGTGCTGCCCGATGGGCGCGAGAGCCGGTTCGAGTACGACGCCCTGCAGCGGCTGACGGCGATCATCGACCATGACGGCAACCGTCAGGAGTTCACGCTGGATGCGGCGGGCAACGTGACTGGCGAACAGTCGCGCAGTTACACCGGTGCGGTGCTGCTGACCCTGAACCGGGTGTACGACACGCTCGGCCGGTTGCAGCGGGTGACCGATGGCGAATCGCACAGCACGACGTACGGCTACGACGCCGTCGGCAATGCGACCTCCGAACGCGATCCGTTGCTGCGCGACAGCAGCCGCACCTACGACGCCCTGGGCAGGCTGCGTACGACGATCCGCAACGTCGGCGGCATCGGCGCGCAGACCCAGGTGCAGTACGACGCGCTGGACCGGGTGGTGCAGGTGACCGATCCCAGCGGCCTGAACACCGCCTACAGCTACAACGGCTTCGGCGACGTGCTGGGCCTGACCAGCCCGGACACCGGCACCACCACGTCGACGTACGACGCGGCTGGTCGCCTCGCCACCCGCACCGATGCTCGCAACATCACCGCCACCTACGGCTACGACCTGATCGATCGCGTGACCTCGGTGACGTATCCGGACACCAGCCGCAACCTCGGGTTCGCCTACGATGCGGCCCCGGTCGAGTGCCCGGCCGGCGAGCGCTTCCACGTCGGCCGCGTCGCGCGGATGACCGATGCCAGCGGCGACACGGCGTTCTGCTACGACCGCTTCGGCAACCTGACGCGGAAGGTGCAGACGACGCAGGGTCGTTCCTTCACGGTGCGCTACGACCACGCGCCGCGGGTGCGGACCGGCACCGACGCGCCGATGCGCCCGCGGGCGCCGAGCGCGCAGGTGTACGGGATCACGTATCCGGACGGCGCGCAGGTGCGGATCGGCCGCAACGGCCGCGGCCAGGCGACATCCCTGACGGTGACGCTGGCCAACGGTCAGGTGAAGACGCTGGTGCAGGAGACGGTGCACTACCCGTACGGCCCGGCGTGGTGGTGGACGTACGGCAACGGCCGAAAGCTGTCCCGGTCGCAGACGCTGAGCGGGCGGCCCGGGTTCGTGGAGGACGACCGCGCGGGCGGGTTGAGCGAGGGATACTGGTTCGATGCGGCGGGGAACCTCGACTCCCTGCGCAACGCCAGCCAGGCCGACCCGCCGAAGCGCAAGTACGCGTACGACGGGCTGGATCGGCTGACCGAGGTGCGCGACGGCGCGAGCGATGCGCTGCTGCAGGGCTACGCCTACAACGCGACCGGGGACCGCACGAGCGACACCAACGGCACGACGCGCAGCTACGTGTACACGGCCGGTTCGCACAAGCTGGGCAGCGTGGGCGGCGTGAACCGGGCCTATGACGCGGCGGGGAACACGATCCGGATCGGCGGCGCGGCGGCAGCCTCGATCCCGCCGACGGCGAGCAGCCCGGCGCAGGCATCGCGCACGCAGGGGCGCAGCTGGCGCGCACAGGTGCAGGCGCGTGCGCAGGCGACGCGGGCGGCCAAGCGCGACGCGCGCGGCACACGCACGCAAGGCGCACGCGCGAGCGTCACGCAGGCAGGCGAGGCGCAGGCGTTCGCGCCCGCGAGCGTTCGCGAGTTCGCCTATGACGACGCCGGACGGCTGAAGCAGGTCAAGCGCGACGGCGTGGTCGCGATGAACTACCTCTACAACGCCCGCGGCGAACGGGTGTACCGCAGCGGCAGCGGCGAGACGGTGCACACCATCTACGACGAGTCCGGCCACTGGCTGGGCGACTACGACGCCGCGGGCACCGCCATCCAGCAGGCACTCTGGCTGGACGACCTGCCGGTGGGCCTGCTGGTGGGCGCGGGCGCGAGCCAGAAGCTGTACTACCTGGAACCCGATGCGCTGGGCAGCCCGCGCGTGGCGATCGACCCGGACCGCGACGTGGCGGTGTGGCGCTGGGACCTGACGGGCGAGGCGTTCGGCAACAGCGCGCCGAACGAGGATCCGGATGGCGACGGCATCAAACTGACGCTGGACATGCGCTTCCCGGGGCAGCGGTACGATGCGGCGAGCGAGCTCGTGTACAACTACTTCAGGGACTATGACCCAGCAACGGGGCGCTACGCTCAGAGCGATCCGATTGGGCTTGCAGGCGGTGTCAGCACGTATGGGTACGTCTCGGGGAACCCGTTGAACAATGGTGATCCTTTCGGCCTTAGAGGCTTCATTTGCAGGCATGGCGACGCGGTGGGTATTGCCATCCTCGTAAATTTCAAGCCTCTCAAAGGAGTAACGCAGGCTGATCTGGACCGGATAGAAAGTGAAATCGAGCGAGAGTGGAGCGGAAGAAAAGGGAAATACACCGTCAAAATCAATGTCATTCAAACAACACGATCTGACCCTGATGTAAACATGGTTCGGGTTTTCCCTATGGAAATTCATCACACAAGCACCGCGCTTGGCACGACGACGAGCTCAACCAACTCATATGCTCATGAAGCAGGACACTGGCTTGGACTCAAAGACAATTATTTGGAAAGATTTGCTGGAATATCAATTATGGGATATATCGATTCGCAAAACAGACGGAATGTCACTGACATAGATATCATGAATTTGCTTGATCTGGCTTTTCACAACAAATGGGTGGATAGTGATTTTTGTGAATGCTAAGGAGGTCGGCATGAAATGCAAAATTTTTTACATTCTCGGATTTGCTTTAACTCTCTGCGGATGCAAAGAGAGACCGGGAACAAGCGCAGAAGAAATCGAGCGAAAGCCAGAGGGAGGCAATGCCAAGACTGAATTTGCATTGTCCGAACATCTCTCTCCGCCAGCTGGAGACATATCGCCGATGGTTCTGAGCGCAAACTACGGCGTATGCGTCAGCAATCAATTGCCGGGGGTAGTCAGCTACCAGGATGGCGGCGGTGATTTTACCCCCGGGAAAATCCGCTTTGGTAGTGGATCCAGTTTCCGAGAGGTCGAATATGCTATTGGCACTCGATTTGACAAAAATCTCCGCTACACCGAAAGACGCCGCAGCCATCCAAGTAGTGTTCGAGTTTCTTCTCTCGACGACCCAATAAACAAATTGACCTCGATTAAAGTCGATGGGTTCAATAGCATCGAAAACATGGAGATAATTTTCAGTTTTCCGATTGGAGATAAGCTGTCTCTTGATTACACGGACCAATCAATTTCAATGTTGATTAAATGCCGTGTCGTTGTTGAAAATAATTAGACGGACCTGCCAGTTACGTTGTCCGCTGTGCTGTCTTCGTCCGTAACGATGTTCAGCTGCTTCGCGAAAGGCCAAAAATTGACGGTTTCACTCTCGCGAATTCGCTCTTTGACAAGCTGCTGGCCGTCAAGCGGCCGCCGAACCGCCTCGGGAGTGGCGATATTTTCGTCATTTCCGGGCGGGGACCCAAGCGAAGGCCATAACCAGCACATAGGGCGCGCCGCATGCGAGCGAAAGTTGCAATGGGCTGCGTGGATTCGACCGATGAAAGTCGGACGCGTTCTCTCCAAAAGCGAATCCAGCCGACAAGGCCAGACGTTTGAAATCCTGTCCAGCGACGGCGCGGGCCGGGTGCTGTCGATGAAGGACGTGAACGGCATCGTGACCGACCTCGTCTACGACAGCCGCGGCCGGGTGATCGCGCAGAAGGTGCGCGGCGCCGATGCCTCCAGCGAGACCGACGACCAGGTTTCGCGGATCGACTACGACCCGATGGGCAGCGTCCAGCGCGTGGTGCTGCCCGATGGGCGCGAGAGCCGGTTCGAGTACGACGCCCTGCAGCGGTTGACGGCGATGATCGACCATGACGGCAACCGTCAGGAGTTCACGCTGGATGCGGCCGGCAACGTGACTGTAATGACCCAGCACATCCTGCACAGGTCAGGCCACTAAGGCATAGGCCTCGGCGGGTGTCTTCATGCCCAACGCCTGATGCGGGCGCCGGTGGTTGTAGAACTGGATCCAGTCCGCGAGGACG
>JAEWNA010000164.1 GCA_023392975.1 Pseudomonadota bacterium
GTGCCGGGGCGCAGCTCGGCGGCGCGCGCGAACGGATCGGCGCGTACGTGCAGCGCGCCGTCGGCGCCGATGAGTTCGAACTTGTAGAGATCGCCTGCCGCCGCATGCGGGATGAAGGTTTCCCAGACGCCGGCGGTGTGACGCAGGCGCATCGGATGGCGACGGCCGTCCCATGCATTGAAGCCGCCGACGACGCTGACGCGACGCGCGTTCGGCGCCCACACCGCGAAGCGCACGCCGTCGACGCCGCCGACGCGGACCGGATGCGCGCCCAGGAACTGCTGCGGCCGGAGTTCGCGACCGTCGCGGAAATCCCCCAACTGTGCTTCATCGAGCTGCGGGCCGAAGGCGAAGGCATCGGCGTAGACGCCTTCCTCGCCGTTGGCCCAGCGCACATGCAGGCGATAGTCGAAGCGCTTGCGCCGCAGCGGCACGCGGGCCTCGAACAGGCCGTCGTCGTGCAGCGGCGGGACGTCGGTCAGCGTGCGGCCGCTGGCGGCGTCCAGCACTTCGATCGAAGCCGCGCCCGGCAGCATGGCGCGAAGCCACAGCTTGCCCGCCGCGTCGGCGTGCAGGCCCAGCACCGCGAAGGGGTCCGGGTGTCGCGCCTCCAGCAGCGCCGCGATGTCCCCCTGTCCGAGCATGCTCACCCGGGCGTGTGCGCCGGTGCGGCCCAGACCTGCGCGGCGTATTCGCGCACGGTGCGGTCGGTGGAGAAGAAGCCCATGCCGGCGATGTTGCGCAGCGCGCAGGCGTTCCACGCGGCGGGATCGCGGTACAGCGCGTCGACGCGCGCCTGCGCGGCGAGGTAGTCCGCGAAGTCGGCCAGCAGCAGGTACGGGTCGGCGTTGAGCAGGCCGTCGACCAGCGCGCGGTAGCGGCCTGGCTCGCCGGGGCTGAACGCGCCGCCGCCGATCGCGTCGAGCACCGCGCGCAGCTGCGCGTTGGCGCCGGCGATCGCGCGCGGGTCGTAACCCAGTGCGCGCAGTTCCGCCACGCGCTCGGCGCGCAGGCCGAACACGAACAGGTCGTCCTCGCCGATGGCCTGCGCCATCTCGATGTTCGCGCCGTCCCAGGTGCCGATGGTCAGCGCGCCGTTCATCGCGAACTTCATGTTGCCGGTGCCCGAGGCCTCGGTGCCGGCGGTGGAGATCTGCTCGGACAGGTCGGCGGCGGGGATGATCGTCTCCGCCAGACTCACGCCGTAGTTCGGCAGGAACGCGACCTTGAGCTTGCCGGCGATGCGCGGATCGGCGTTGACCACGCGGCCGACGTCGTGGGCGAGGCGGATGATCTGCTTCGCGGTCTGGTAGGCCGAGGCGGCCTTGCCGGCGATGACGACGGTGCGCGGCACCCAGCCGCGGCCGTCGGGGCCGTCCGGCTGCGCCAGCATCGCCTGCCAGCGCGCGACCACGTGCAGCAGGTTGAGCAACTGCCGCTTGTATTCGTGGATGCGCTTGATCTGCACGTCGAACAGCGACGCCGGGTCGATCTCGATGCCGACCTCGCGGCGCACGCGCTCGACCAGTCGCTGCTTGTTCGCGCGCTTGACCGTGGCGAGGCGAATGCCGAGTTCGGGATCGCCGGCGAGCGGGCGCAGCTTCGCCAGTTCGCCGAGGTCGCGGCGCCAGCCGTCGCCGATGGCGTCGTCCAGCAGCGACGACAGCGCCGGGTTGGCCTGCTGCAGCCAGCGCCGCGGGGTGACGCCGTTGGTGACGTTGTGGAAGCGCCCGGGAAAGAGCTTCGCGAAGTCGGCGAAGATGGTGTCGACCATCAGGTCCGAATGCAGCTTCGCCACGCCGTTGACCTTGTGCGAGGCCAGCACCGCGAGCGCGGCCATCTTCACCCGGCGGCCCTGGGTCTCGTCGATCAGCGACACGCTGCGCACCAGCGCCTCGTCGCCGGGATGGCGCGCGCGCACCTCGCTCAGGAACGCGTGGTTGAGCCGGTAGACGATCTCCAGATGCCGCGGCAGCAGCGCTTCGAACAGCGCCAGCGGCCAGGTTTCCAGCGCCTCGGGCATCAGCGTGTGGTTGGTGTACGACACCGCCTGGCGGGTGATCGCCCAGGCCTCGTCCCAGCCCAGCCGGTGTTCGTCGACCAGCAGCCGCATCAGTTCGGCCGGGGCCAGCGCCGGGTGCGTGTCGTTGAGGTGGATCGCGTTGCCGCGGCCCAGCGTGTCCAGCGGACGGCCTTCGGCGAGGTGGCGGGCGATCAGGTCCTGCAGCGACGCGCTGACCAGCAGCGCTTCCTGCTTCAGGCGCAGTGCGCGGCCGGCGTCGGTGCTGTCGTCGGGATACAGCACCCAGTTCAATGCGTCGGCGGCGAGCTGGTGGCGCGCGGCGCCGGCGTGGTCGCCGCGGCAGAACGCCGCGAAGTCGATCGGCGCCTCGGCGCTGGCCTGCCACTGGCGCAGCGTCGACACGCGATCGCCGTGGTGCGCGGGCACGATGAAGTCGAACGCGCGCGCGACCACGCGCTCGGCCGGCTGCCAGCGACGCCCGCCGATGCCGTCGGACTCGACGCTGCCGCCGAAGCCGACCACGTACTCGATGTCCGGGCGCTCGATGTCCCACAGCGCGCCGTGGCGCAGCCAGTCGTCGGGACGTTCGACCTGGCGGCCGTCCTCGGTGCCCTGCGCGAACATGCCGTAGCGGTAGCGCAGGCCGTAACCGAACGAAGCCAACCCGGTCTCGGCGAAGGAGTCGAGGAAGCAGGCGGCGAGCCGGCCGAGGCCGCCGTTGCCGAGTGCGGCATCGGGCTCGGCTTCCAGCACGTCGCCCAGCGACAGGCCGCGTTCGGCCAGCGCCGCGACGATCTCGCCCTCCAGCCCCAGCGCGGCCAGCGCATTGCGCAGGGCGCGGCCCATCAGGAACTCCATCGACAGGTAATGCACGCGGCGCTGCGACGGATCGCGGCGGGCGTCCTCCGCCTGGGTCGCGCTCCAGCGTGCGGCCAGCGCCTCGCGGCAGACCTCTGCGGCGACGCGCAGCGCGGTGCGCGCGGCGGGCGTGTCGCCCGCACCGGCCTGCGCCTGCGCGAGCGCGGTACGGAAGGCCGGCAGCAGGTCGGCGGCGGTGTGGCGCGGGGCGCGTTGCTGGACTGGATGCATCAAGGAATCTCCCGCTCGGGGCCCGATGGCCCGGATGACGGGTCGTCGCCGACGCCGCCGTTCAAACCGCCGAAGCTTAGGAGCCGTTCTCATCCACGGCGAGCCCGTACAATCGTATTCAACCGGCGGGCCCGGAAACTCGGGCACCGTGTCGGGCTGCATACGTATTCATGTGCGGCGGCAGCGGTGCCGGGTTTTGCATTGCAGCACCGATGTTGCGCGAGCCCGCTCGGCGAGTCCGCGCAACGATCCCGTCGAACCATCCCGCCGGATCACGGCGCCCCTCCGGAGACCGGCATGCGACGCAGGACCTTCCTCGGCGGCAGCGCCCTCGGTGTCGCCGCCGCGGCCCTGCCGCAGGCGTTCGCCGCGACGCCGTCATTGCCGTGGGACGCGGTGTTCGCGCGCATGCCACCGGCGCTGGCCGCGGTCGCGCGCGATCCCGCGCACGAGGTGCAGCTGCGCTGGGTGCGCATCGACCGCGATGCGGACGGCACGCCGCGGTTCACCACCCACGACTTCGGCCTCGCGCCGCGACGCTGGTTCCCGGCGGCCAGCGTCGCCAAGCTGCCGATGGCGCTGCTGGTGGCGGAAGCGGTGCAGGCCGCCGGCGGCGACGCGGACACGGAGCTGGCGCTGGACGCGCCGCCGGCCAGCGGCGAATGGGGCGACGAGCCGCTGGCGGAGTCATTCTCGCGCGGGCTCGACCGCACCTTCGCGGTCAGCGAGAACCGGCCGTTCAACCGCTGGTACGAACTGCTCGGCGGCGATCGCGTGCACGCGCGGCTCGCGGCGCTCGGCTACCCGCATGCGCGGCTGATCGCGCGGCTGGGCTCGTCCGATGTCGCCGCGAACCGACGCAGCGGCGGCGGCACCCTGCGTGCGGCGGACGGC
>JAEWNA010000193.1 GCA_023392975.1 Pseudomonadota bacterium
AGTTCGCAGGCGAAGTACAGCGGCGCCGCGGCTTCGAGCTGGACGCGATCGTCGGCGGTCGGCGCGCCCTCGGGCAGGTCGAAGTCGATGCCGGCCAGCGCCTGCGCCCGCGCTTCGCCGCCGGCGCAGACCGACAGCGCCAGCGAGACCGCGCCGAGCAAGTCGGCGTAGCGATGCCGGGGCTCGACGCAGACCGGCGGCGGTGGCGGCGCCAGGCGCAGCATGTCCGCGGCTCAGCCGGAGGTGGCGGGCGCCGGCGCGCCCGCACCGCCGCGGGCGACGGTGAGGTTCGTGTCCAGCGGCGTCGCGTTGCCCTGGATGCTGGCGATCATCGCCGGCGAGGCCAGTTTCTCCATCGGGAAGTAGTCGGACTTGAAGTTCACCCGCACCTCGCCGGTGAGCTTGGCCTTCATCTCTTGGCTGGAGGTGGAATTCTCGTCGACCGACGAGGAGACCGTGGTCATGTGGGTCTGGACGTTGGTGTTGGCGCTGGCCGCGCCGCCCCAGCCGAAATGCGCGCCGGCGACGGTGGTGTTCTTGTTGTAGCTGGTGTCGCGGTCGTACAGCGAGGCGCGGGCGTTGCGCGTGGCCTCGTCGCTGGCGCGGAAGTTGAACACGACCTTGGCGTTGATCAGCCCATCGGTCACGACGATGCGGTTGATCCCGAGCATCACCATCGACGACAGCATCTGCTGGCGGCTGCGCGCCATCTGCATGCGCGCGGCCATCACCAGCCGCGCTTCCTGCGCCTGGTCGGAGAGGTCGCTGACCGGATCGGCCAGCTGCAGTTCCTGGTTGATGCGGGCGAGCGCACCGTCGGCGTCGTCCTCGTTCTTGATCGCCAGCTGCGGCGCGCCGTTCTCGCCGTCGTTGCCGAGGGTGAGGTCGCCGGCGAAGCGTTCGGACAGCCAGTCGCGGGCGTTGTTCATGGTGATGTTGTCGGCGGCGAACTGGTCCACCGTCTGCGCCACCGCCTTCAGCAGGTCGGCGTAGGCCTCCATCTGCTGGATCGAGGCGTCGACGATCGCCTGGAAGACGTTCTGCACCAGGCCGCCGACGAACTTGGGGAAGTCCACGGCGCCGACGAAGGCCTTGAAGTTGTCCGCGCCCTGCTTCACCGACCCGGCTTCGAAATCGCTGCCGGCGAAGGTGCCGATCTTGTCGGAGGCCTTGCCCTTGGCCTGGTCGACGGCCTTGTCGGCCAGCGCCTGCGCCGGCGCGCCGTCGGCGCCCTGCGCCTTGGCGAGCACGCCGCGGCCGGGCGTGAGCTCCTGTTTCGCGAGGCCGTCGGGATTGGCCATGTACGAGGCCACGCGCACCATCGTGCGTGCGATGTCCTGCTGCTGTTCCGGCGACAGCGCGCGGAACCCGGGCGAGGATTCGAGCAGCTGGCGCACCTGCGGCCGGACCGCGCGCAGGGTCTCGTCGTCCAGCCACGCGGGTTCGCGGGTCGCGGACGGGGGACGGGCGGGCATGACGGCGTTCGCGGACATGGCGGACTCCCTCCGGCGTCAGGCGGTCGGGGCCGGCGCGGGTGCGGCCGGGGTACCCGGCGCGGCGGCCGGCGCCTGTGCGGCCGGCGGCCGGTTGGTGGCGAGCGTCTTCACCATGCCCGGCTGCGCGTTCATCTGGATCGCGGCGATCGATTCGGGATTCGCCAGCTTCTCCAGCGGCATGAAGTCGCTCTTGAAGTTCACCTCGACCTGGCCGGCGAGGCTGGCCTTGGCCTGCAGCGAGCTGTCGTTCTGCAGCTGCGAGGTGCTCATCATCTTGATGATCGGCTGCTCGGTGTACTTGTAGTTGCCCTTGGAATAGAAGCTGCTGTCGCGCTGCTCGACGTTGCCGCCGGAGTTGGTGTAGCCGCCGACCTGGCGGTTGCGCTCGTACTCGCCTTCGCGACCGTAGGTCTTCTGCACGTTGCCGTAGGCGTCGGTGGCGTAGTCCATCGCGGTCGCGCTGTGGCGGTAGCGGCTGTTGTCGCGGGCCTGGAAGTCGTACATGACCTTGGCCGAGATCTTGCCGTCGGTGACCACGATGCGGTTGATGCCGAGCATCACGATCGTCGCCAGCAGTTGCTGGCGGCTGGTGGCGAGCTGGGTGCGCGCCGCCGGGACCAGCAGCGCCTCGACCAGGTCGTCGTCGATCCGGGTCAGCGGCTTGTCCAGCGGCAGCGACTGGTTCAGCCGGTCCACCGCCTTGCGTTCGTCGACGTCGTCGCGCAGCACCACGCGCGGTTCCGCGGGCTTCTGCGCGCCGGTCCCGTCGTCGCCGAAGCCGCCGAAGTCGTCCCAGCCGCCACCCCCGCCCATCTGCAGCTGGAACAGGTCCGGGAACTGCTCGACGAGATGGTCGCGGCCCTGGTTCTGGGTGGTGTTGTCGTCGCGGAACTGGTTGAGGCTCTTGGACACGTCGGCGACGAGCTTGGCGTAGGCCTCCATCTGCTCGATCGACGAGGTCACGATCGAATGGAACACGCCGTCGATCAGGCCGCTGACGAACGACGGGAAGTTCACCGCCTGCATCAGTGCGCCTGCCTGCTCCACGCCGGTGCGCAGCGCCTGCCCGAATTCCGGCTGCGGCTCCACCGGCAGCGTGCCGTCCTCGCCGGCGAGCGCACGCACCTGCGGGCTCTGCTGGTCGCGACGCAGGCGCATGCCGTCGGGCTCGGCGAGGTAGGTCGCGATCTGGACCATGCCGCGGGCCAGCGCCTCGCGCTTGTCCGACGGCATCTGCCCGAACGCGTCGTTGCTTTCCAGCAGCGTGCGCACCTTGCGCCGGGCGACGTCCAGGGTTTCGCGACTGGCGACCGGTGCGGCGGCGCGCGCGGCAGGCTGGGATCTCGAGGGGAAAATGGCGGACATGTCCGGTCGCTCCGGAGGAAGAGCCGCGCGGCGCGCGGCGGGAAGGGCAGCGGCATCGCGGCGGGCGAACCCGCCGCCGGCGTCACTGCAGGGCCTGCGCGTCCTCGATCGCGTCGCGCATCTCGAACTCGATCGGCCGCACGTACAGGCTGATCCGCGCCTGGTTCGACGGCGTCACCCGGATGCTGAGCACCGAGAAGTGCCCCTGCTCGGACGCGTCGTCCACGCCGAACGCTTCCAGCCAGCGGCTGAGCGCGATCAGCTGGCGCGGACGCTCCGCCAGGCCGAGCTTGATCAGGTCGAGGAAGCGCGCCGGCAGGTCGGGAATGGCGGCCAGCAGGATCTCGAGCTTGAGTTCGATCCCGTCCGGCGCCTCGCGCAGGCCGATCAGCACGCCGCCCGACGGCAGCTCGAAGCGCCCGCCGAGGGCGACGCCGACGATCCGCATCAGGCTGGGCAACTGGTGGCCGATCCCGAGCCGGTTCATCAGCGGCCCGAGCGCGGCGATCGCCAGCGGCCCGCGGTGCAGGAAGGTGACGCGCTGGGTGCCGGTCTCGCGCTTGCAGCCGATCGAGGTGAAGATCGGCATCAGCGTCGGCATCTCGGCCATCACCCGCCGCGTGAGCTGCGACAACGACGGCGGCAGCGCATCGATCTGGGTCGGCAGCAGTTCGTAGTAGATCTTCGCCGCGTAAAGCCCGTCCTCGTCGAAGGCGCTGCCGAACCAGGCGCCGAAGTTCATCCAGCTCAGGCCGCCGAAGCCGCGCCACTCCTCGCTGCGGCTGTCGAACCAGCGCAGCGCGTCGCGGCCGAACACCGGCTGGATCAGCCGCCGCATCTCGCGGGTGGCCTCGTCGCGCCGCGACACCGGCGAGGCGCCGGGGCCGAGCGGTTCGATGGTGAAGCGCAGCGTGTTCGGCTCGGCCTCCGAGAACGACGGTTCGTACGGCACCGCGCCCGGGGTGAGCGCGTTGCGGGCGTACGACACGTCGTCGTCGGGCAGGTAGAACGTGCGTTCGATCAGGTCGCCGACGTAGGGCATCGGGTCGCGCGTGCCCAGCGCCTGCGCGGCGGAGTGCAGCGAGCGTTCCACGAGCCGCTGCATCGGCTGCGCGCGTTGGGAAGGAGTGGCCATGGTCGTTCTCCGTGGGCGGATGCCGCCCGGTCAGAAGCTGGGCAGGCTGATGCCGGCCGAATCCAGCACGTCGCGCGCGATCTGCGGCATCTCGATCGGCTTGCTGGTGATCGTCGGCGACTCGACCGGCTGGGCATATTCCTCGACCCGCTGGTCCTGCACGCCACCCACCGCCAGCCACTGCTCGCAGGCCTGCAGCAGGTCCCAGTCGGTCGGCGTTTCCATCGGCTTGTCGCTGCCGCGCAGCTGCGGGTTGGTCAGCGCGTTGATCGAGATCACCTCGTCGAAGCGGTTGGTCAGGCGCTGGTTGTTGATGCTCAGCCAGGCGATGATCACCGCCCCTGCGCGGGCCTGGGTGCGGTACCGGTGGCTGTTGCGCGCGCCGCCGAGGTAGTTGGCGTTGACCTGGTCGATCACCTGCCACATGTCGCGGGCGCCGAACGCGCCGCGGATCTCCTGGTCGCTGAGCAGGTCGCGGTATTCGATGATCAGCGTCTTCAGTTCCTTGGAGAACTGGTAGGCGATGCCGTAGCAGTTGCGCGACAGGCTGGCGGCGAGGTCGCGCGCGGCCTTGCGCACC
The DNA here is from genome assembly GCA_023392975.1 of Pseudomonadota bacterium. Taxonomy (GTDB): domain Bacteria; phylum Pseudomonadota; class Gammaproteobacteria; order Xanthomonadales; family Xanthomonadaceae; genus Lysobacter_I. The sequence continues at coordinate 4,577 of JAEWNA010000193.1, forward strand.
TGCTCCTGCGAGACCGACAGCGGGATCTGGCTGCGGAACATGCGGTCGACGTTGAGCTGTCGCCCGAACGAGGACACGCCGGAGACGAAGCGCAGCCAGAGTTCGTTGAACTCGCGGTTGGGCTGGTTCATCGACGGATCGCCGCCGGGGGCACCGAAGGCGCGCATGTACAGGTCGCGTCGCTCGCCCTCGGTGATGCGCTCGGACGCCTTCTTGTAGTAGCCGTAGAGGTAGTCGCCGGTCTTGCCGTAGCTCAACGGCAGCAGGCCGCCGCGGAACAGGTCGACGATCTTCTCGACCACCTGCGGCAGGCGCGCCTCCTCCAGCTGGTAGGCGAAGTAGATGGCCTGGGCGGCGTCGAGGTTTTCGCGCACGATCTCGACGTCAGTCGCTTCCTCCAGGTCGGGCAGCGCGATCGTCAGCGAGGACGGCGGCGCGCCGTTGACCGCGCCGCTCTGCATCTCGTAGGCGTTGTCGATGCGGCTGGCCAGCCACGGGTCGTTGGCGCTGACGCCGTCGGCGGCGAGCTTGCGCACCACCGCGGCGATGTTGCGGCCGCTGAGCACGCAGACCTTGTCCAGCATCGACGGCACGTTGTCGTCGTCGGTCGCGCTGCGCTTGCGCGGATCGCCGCCCGGAGCGACGCAGCCGTAGACGCCGGCGTCGATCAGCCTGGCGTCGACCTGCGACCGCAAGGTTACCCGGTACTGGCGGCTGAGCTGGTCGAACGCGGCGTCGAACAGTTCGCGGCATTCGCGGTATTCGCCCTGCGCCCCGCTGACCTTCTGCACGAAACCGCGGCGCGCGGCGTCGGTGGTGCCGTCCAGCTGCAGCAGGCCGCAGATGCCGGCGATCTCGCGCTCGGCGCGCTGCAGGTGGTCGAGGAAGTTGTCCGGAGTGCGCTGGCTGCCGATCAGGCCGTACTTGTGCACGTAGTCGGAGTTGCGGGCCGCGGCCTTCGCGGCGGCGCTGCCGGCGACGGCGGCGCCGGAGAGGTCGTCCCAGCTGCGCTGGGTGTAGGTCTCGACGACCCGGCGATAGAACGGATCGGCGGTGACGTCGCTGCCGAGCTTCTCTTCGATGTCGGCCAGTTCGGCCAGTTGGTCGACGCTGGCGCCGCCGCTGGTCGGGGCGTTCTCGATGATGGTCTTCAGGACCTGCCGGCGCGCGCGCAGAGTCTGACGTTCTTTCAGTTCGCGCTCGCCGAGGTCGACCAGGAGGATGCGGTTCATGGTGTTCTCTGCTCTGTGGTTGGCGTTGAGGCCGGAAGGTGCGGCGGCGGACCGGCGGGTGCCGGTCGTGTTGCCGGTGTCGTTCGCCGCGGCGCGCGCAGCGCGAGGCTTGGAGGCCGCGGCGCCCGACGCTCTGCGGGGCTTGTGGGTACTGCTTCGGGTCGCCATGGGAGGCCTCCTTTCTTGCGGTGGGCTGCGTCCGTCGCCGGTCAGGCGGCGAGCGCGGATGGAACGTCTTTTTCGTCGTCGTCGTTGCCGTCTTCTTCTTCGCGGATGTGGCGGTCGATCGCCGCATCCAGCGCCTGCAGCGCGCCCAGCGCGTCGAGCACGCCGGCGCCGCAGCCGGTGACGCCGGCCTCGGCGAACGGACGCGCGGTGCGCACCAGCAGGTCGCGGGCGTCCTCGGCGTCGAGCGGCCATGCCCGGCGCTGCGCGCGCGAGGCGAGCAGCGCGCAGATCGCGGCCGCGTGCGGCGCGGCGAAACTGGTGCCGCTGGCCTGCTGGTAGCCGTCGAGTCCGCAGGTGAGGATGTCGCGGCCCGGCGCGCACAGCGCGACGTGGTCGCCGCGGGTGCTGAACGAGGCCGGGCGCAGGTCCGCGCCGATCGCGCCGACCGCGATCACCCCGGCATGCGCCGCGGGGTAGTACTTCTCGGTCAGTCCGGAATTGCCGCTGGCGGCGACCAGCAGCGTGCCGCGCGCCAGCGCGTAGCGCACCACTTCCTCGTGCGGCCGCGGCGCATCGCCGACCAGCATCGACTCGGGCGTGCCGAAGCTCATGTTGATGACCTTCACGCCGAGGTCGATCAGCCGCTTCATGCCGGCGTCGATGTTGTCCAGCGCGCCGATGCCGACGCGCTTGTCGTTGGGGCCGAGCGCGGCGCCGAGCACGCGCACCGGGGTCAGGCCGCAGGCGCCGGCCGCACCGGGTGGCATGCCGTCGCCGCGGGCGACGAGGATGCCGGCGCAGCCGCTGCCGTGGCCGACTTCGTCCTGCGGGCGTTCGCCGGCGTGGCGGAAATCGCCGACCAGGGTGACGCCGCCGACCGCGGCCGGATCCAGGTCGACGCTGTCGAACCCGGCGCGCAGGCGTTCGCGCAGTTCCGGATGCGCCAGCGCGACGCCGGTGTCGGCCAGGCCGACCAGCACCGCCGC
>JAEWNA010000198.1 GCA_023392975.1 Pseudomonadota bacterium
CGGTGGCGTCGTGCGGAAGGCGCCGAGCGCGGCGCCTTCGGCAGCGGCGTAGAGATCGTCGAGCGCGCCGGGCGTCTGCACCGCGGTCGCGTCGAGCACGCGACCGGCATCGTCCTCGCGCACCAGCAGCAGCTGGTCGCGCAGCAGTGCGCCGACATCGACCGCGCCGGTGAACGCCAGCTTCGGGCCGTCGCCGATGAAGCGGAAGCGCTCGGCCAACTCGGCAGGGAGGTCGGCCTTGGCCGGCGCCAGCTCGACGTGGCCGTCGGCCCCGGCGACCGGCGCGCCCGGGACCGCGCGCAAGGCGGCGGTCGCCGAGCGATACAGCCGGAACCGGCCCGACACGATGGCGTCCGGCCACTGGATCAGTCCGCGATCGAGCCAGTAGGCGCGGGCCTCGACCGCGGCGCCGGCCTGCGCCCGCAGCACGGTCGCGGACGCCGGGGCGTCGCAGGCGACGGCGAGCGATTCGTCGGCTTTCCGCGCGGCCGCGGCCGGGAAAACGCAACCGAGCATCGACAGCGCCGCGGTGAATACGTATGCAGCGCGGGGAGGCCGCGGTCGCTGCGTCGCGGAATGACCCGCCCTCTCGCGCATCGCATACTGATCGCGCATTCCCAAGAGCCTCTTTCGCATGAACGACACGCCCTCGCCCCCGCCGAACCGCGTCCACCAGATCGTCATCGTCGGCGGCGGCACCGCCGGCTGGATGACCGCCGCGGCGCTGTCGAAGGTCCTCGACCCATCGTATTCCATCCGGCTCGTGGAATCCGACGAGATCGGCATCGTCGGCGTCGGCGAGGCCACGATCCCGATGATCAAGCTCTACAACACCGCGCTGGACCTGGACGAGGCCGAGTTCATCCGCGAGACCAAGGGCTCGTTCAAGCTCGGCATCGAGTTCGTGAACTGGGGGCGGCTCGGCGACAGCTACATCCACGGCTTCGGCAAGATCGGCCAGGACCTCGGCCTGGTGCCGTTCTACCAGTACTGGCTGAAGATGCGCCAGGCCGGCAAGGCCGCGCCGCTGGACGACTACTCGATCAACACCCTCGCCTGCCGCCACGACAAGTTCATGCCGGCGGTGAACGACCGGCCCAACTCGCCGCTGGCCGACATCGCCTATGCCTACCATTTCGACGCCGGGCTCTACGCCCGCTTCCTGCGCCGCTTCGCCGAAGCGCGCGGGGTGGTGCGCACGGAAGGCAAGGTGGTCGGCGTCGAACAGAACCCGGAAACCGGTTTCGTCAACGCCATCACCCTGGACAGCGGCGAACGCATCCCGGGGCAGCTGTTCGTCGACTGCTCCGGCTTCCGCGGGCTGCTGATCGAGCAGACGCTGAAGACCGGCTACGAGGACTGGACCCACTGGCTGCCCTGCGACCGCGCGGTCGCCGTGCCGTGCGAGCGCACGACCGCACTCACGCCGTACACGCGCTCCACCGCGCGCGCCGCCGGCTGGCAGTGGCGCATCCCGCTGCAGCACCGGATCGGCAACGGCCACGTGTTCTGCAGCCGCTACATGAGCGAAGACGAGGCCACCGCCACGCTGCTGGCGAACCTCGAGGGGCCGGCGCTCGCGGAGCCGCGCACGATCCGCTTCGTCACCGGCCGCCGGAAGAAGTTCTGGAACAAGAACGTGGTCGCCATCGGCCTGGCCAGCGGCTTCATGGAGCCGCTGGAATCCACCAGCATCCACCTGATCCAGTCCAGCATCGCGCGATTGACCGCGTTCTTCCCGCACGCCGGTTTCGACCAGACCGACATCGACGAATTCAACCGGCACTCGGATTTCGAGTTCGAGAAGATCCGCGACTTCCTGATCGCCCACTACTGCGCCACCGAGCGCGACGACACGCCGTTCTGGGACTATTGCCGGACGATGGACATCCCCGAGTCGCTGCGGCTGAAGCTGGACCTGTTCCGCAGCAACGGCCGCATCTTCCGCGAATGCAACGAGCTGTTCGCCGAGGTCAGCTGGATGCAGGTGCTGTACGGCCAGCGCGTCGAGCCGCGCGGCTACCACGCGCTGGTCGACGTGTATCCGGAGGAGAAGATCCTCGAGTACATGGCCAACATCCGCGGCGTGATCACCAACTGCGTGCGGGTGATGCCGACCCACGAGGCGTTCATCGCGAAGCACTACGCCGCGAAGCCGATGTGAGGCACGGGTCCGGGCGCCGTCGTCGCGGGCGAAGGTCGGTGAATACGTTTGCATGCGCGGATTGCTGCGCCGCAACGTGCCGCTGCGGTCGCCCGCGGGCATCGTAGCCGCGCGATCATGCGCGCTCGCCGCGCCCCCACAAGGACTTTTCGATGACTTCCGGCCCGCAGACCCAGAAGCCGACGCTGTCGTTCTGGCAGATCTGGAACATGTGCTTCGGCTTCCTCGGCATCCAGTTCGGCTTCGCGCTGCAGAACGCCAACGTCAGCCGCATCTTCCAGACCCTCGGCGCGGAGATGGACGCGCTGCCGGGGCTGTGGATCGCCGCGCCGCTGACCGGCCTGGTCGTGCAGCCGATCATCGGCTACCTGTCCGATCGCACCTGGACGCGGCTGGGTCGCCGCCGTCCGTATTTCATGATCGGCGCGATCCTCGCGTCGCTGGCGCTGCTGGCGATGCCCAACTCGCCGACGCTGTGGATCGCCGCGGGCCTGCTGTGGGTGCTGGACGCGTCGATCAACGTGTCGATGGAGCCGTTCCGCGCCTTCGTCGGCGACCAGCTGCCGGTGTCGCAGCGCGCCAAGGGCTACGCGATGCAGAGCTTCTTCATCGGCATCGGCTCGGTGGTGGCGAGCATGCTGCCGTGGATGCTGGAGAAACTCGGCGTGGCCAACGAAGCCGCCGCCGGCCAGGTGCCCGACACCGTGCGCTACGCCTTCTACGCCGGCGCCGGCGTACTGCTCGGCGCGATCGTGTGGACCGTGCTGCGCACCCGCGAGTACCCGCCGGAAACGCTGCACGCCTTCGACGAGGCGCCGCCGCTGGATCGCCCGCCGCTGGACCGCACCCGCATCACCCGTTTCGGCACGTTCTGGTTCGTCTTCGGCGTGGTCGCCATCGCGCTGGTGCTGGTGCAGGGCCTGCCGAAGGAGTTGCTGCTGCTCGGCGGACTACTCGGCGCGTACGGCCTGGCGCTGCTGCTGCTCAACGTGGTCTCGCCCGGCAGCCCCTTCGCGACGGTGATGACCGACATCTACGCCATGCCCGTGACCATGCGACGGCTGGCGCTGGTGCAGTTCTTCTCGTGGTTCGCGCTATTCGCGATGTGGATCTACACCACCGCGACCGTCACCGGCACCTACTACGGCACCGCCGACCCGAAATCCGCCGCCTTCAACGAAGGCGCGAACTGGGTCGGCGTGCTGTTCGCCGCCTACAACGGCTTCGCCGCGCTGGCCGCGGCGGTCATCCCGTTCCTCGTGCGCCGCTTCGGCCTGCGCGTGAGCCACCTCATCAACGTCGCCCTCGGCGGCCTCGGCCTGATCTCGATCCCGTTCATGCCCGACGCGCAGTGGCTGCTGCTGTCGATGGTCGGCGTCGGCTTCGCCTGGGCCTCGATCCTGTCGATGCCCTACGCGCTGCTGTCCGACAGCGTGCCGGCGCAGAAGATGGGCGTATACATGGGCATCTTCAACTTCTTCATCGTCATCCCGCAGCTGGTCGCGGTGGCGACGCTGGGCTACCTGCTGCACGCCGTGTTCGGCAACCACCCCGCGAACCTGCTGATCCTCGGCGGCGCCTCGATGATCCTCTCCGGCCTGCTGGTGCTGCGGGTGCCCGAGCCGGCGGGCATTGAGCAGTAACTTTTTTGCTTACTTTGGGTCGTTCGCCTTCCGAATGAACTTCACCAGCGCTTCTACCTTCTCTTGAAGGTCAAGCACTGAAAGATCCGGTGCGGACTCGCATATCTTCTTAGCGACCTTGATCTTGTCTGCTATCCAAGATTTGGATGGGTTTTCTTTTTTCCTGAACTCGAGGACGTTCTCGTATTGCCCACTCCCAACGAGGCCATCGAAGCTTGAACGATTCATATCGGAAATCGCACTTTCGATCATTTCGACGGGAATATAGTTTTCGATCTCTTTCCCGGCGGTCACCCACGCAAGGCTTCTTCCGAACTCGTCAACGACGCGCTCTTTCGTCGGATTTATCGAGTCAGCTGCATTTCTCTTGTCGCTATCAATCAGGATCGCCAGGTTCCGATTGAGCTTCCTCAACGAGATGAAGTCATGTACTTCAGGATCCAAGGCAGATAAGTGACTAAGAAGTCGGCCGCCATAGAACATAACTGAATAATGGATTCCTTCAATCAGATCAGGATCTGCATGTCGGATCCAATGATTGATGTAGATTCTGTCTGATGGACCTTCGACCCAAACGATGGCGTTTGATTGAAGAAGGTCAGACGCACGATAGCCGAGCTCTTGGCAAATTTCATGCCTGTCGTCGGGGTCTTCTACAAGCTTGACGCGAGTTTCTCCATTGCTACTTTTGACACTGAATATGGCGGCCGGAGCAGCATCAATCATGCTTGCAGAATGAGTTGCAATAAAATACTGATTGCTCGTGCTCCCTACTAAATATCGAATCAACTTTCTTTGCATTAATGGGTGCAAATGAATTTCTGGTTCCTCAACGCAGATTATCGCATTGTCAGATAAAGTGCAGAATGCTGCTAGCATTACTGCTTCATGTATTCCAGTACCCAGCGACGACAATGGAAGTATCTTTCCTTCCATATGAACGAGCACGTACCTCCTGTCGTAAGGAATCTCAATCTTGGCGTCTTCGACGCCGGTGCATTTTGCGAGAAAATTATTTATTCCTGAAAATTTTTGCAAGAGAAATCGCTGGTCATGCGGAGGATTTTGCAACTCGGCAAGCTTATCTATCAATCCTTTTCCGGAAAAATCTTCAAAACTCTGATCTTTTTCACCAATCTCTCTTATTGCGGGTACTATTTTTACCTCGGGAAAGTCGAGGCGAGCAGAATTGGCAATATTGGAGAGGCTTTGTGGAATCCAATGCTCATCCAAGCCCCCACCAGATTGACGGGTTATGGCTGACCATAAAGACTGCCATTCTTGTCTGGATAGGGCCTTCTTTATTACTTCATAATCATCGGATGCGATGATCAGCTTCTTTAGCGTAGGGTCTGGAAACACCCAAAGAAGCCCATTTTCTGTAAGCGTATCTAAGACTCTTCTGGCTAGCTCGGCAGTTCGCCTGCTTTCATCCTGTCGCAGGGGATGATCTTTTGATATGGAAGCGAAGCCGAATTTTATTTCAGAAACATTCTTTCCTTGATGGATATCTATATTTTCAAAGACTCTTTCCCAAGGATTGTTAATTAATGATCTTTTTGAATTTCTGGTGTTTAAGTGCTCCGCAATAAATTTAAGGACCGTTGATTTTCCAGAATTATTTGGTCCAATAAAAAAATTGACGTCCCTGAATGGCCCGATTTTCTGGAGCTCACTACCAATTCCACGATAGTTGGAAAGAGCCAGCCCGTGTAGAAAAGTGTTTGCCATGAACAGGCTTCCTTGTCCTACTGCTTCCGCTACGCCCCGCTCGACCGCCGCACCACCAGCGTCGCCGGCAGCATCGCGCTTTCGGCCGGCTGTTCGTGGATGCGCTTGAGCAAGGTGTCGACCAGCAGTTCGCCGGCGCGGGCGGTGTCCTGGTAGACGGTGGTCAGCGGCGGATTGCAGAAGCGCGCCATGGCGATGTCGTCGAAGCCGACCACGGCGACGTCCTCGGGCACCCGCAGGCCGTGCTCGTTGAGGGCGCGGATGGCGCCGATGGCGATCAGGTCGCTGGCGGCGAAGATGGCGTCGAACAGCACACCGCGGCCGAGCAGCGCCTTCGCCGCCTCGTAGCCTTCTTCCTCGGAGCTGAGCGCGTCGACCTGCAGCGCCGCATCCTCGGCGATGCCGGCGGCACGCAGCACCTGTTCGCAGCCGCGGTAGCGGGCGTGGAACTCGGGGTAGTGCGAGGACGCGTCGCCGAGGAAGGCGATGCTGCGCCGGCCGAGGCCGAGCAGGTGTTCGCCGACCAGTCGCCCGCCCTGGGCGTTGTCGCAGCCGATCGAGATGCCCGGCTGGTCCGGCAGCACCGCGCCCCAGCGCACGAAATGCGTGCCCTGCTCGACCAGGCGTTCGAGCTTGGGCCGGTAGTCGACGTAGTCGCCGTAGCCCAGCAGGATCAGGCCGTCGGCCTTCATGCTGTCCTCGTAGTCGGCGTGCCAGTCGTCCGACAGTTGCTGGAACGACACCAGCAGGTCGTGGTGATGGCGGGTGCAGGCGCGGGTGATCGAGCCCAGCATCGACAGGAAGAACGGGTTGATGTTCGATTCGTCCTCGGTCGGGTCCTCGAACAGCAGCAATGCGAGCGTGCCGGCACGCTGGGTGCGCAGGCTGGAAGCGCGGCGGTCGACCTTGTAGTTGAGTTCCTGCACCGCGTCGAGCACGCGCTTGCGCGTCTCCGCGTTGACCAGCGGGCTGCCGCGCAGCACGCGCGAGACCGTGGCCTGCGAAACGCCGGCGCGGTGGGCGATGTCGACCGAAGTGGCCTTGGTCTTGCGGAGGGCCATGGGGGAGCCGTGCGTCGGAAACTGTCCGGAGTGTAGTCGGCGCGGGGCGCGGACGCGACCGGCTCAGCGCCTGCCGCCCTCCGCGCCCGGTGCCGCTGCATGCGGCGCGCCCTGCTTCACCGCCAGCCAGGCCAGCGCCGAGGCCAGCATGCAGGCGCCGCCGAGCGCGAACACCAGCGCCTTGTTCTCGACACCGGCGAGCAGCGCGCCCACGCCCAGGCTCACCGCCAGCTGCGGCAGCACCACGCTGAGGTTGAACACGCCCATGTACAGGCCGATCCGCGCAGGCGAGACGCTCTGCGAGAAGATCGCGAACGGCAGGCTGACGATCGCGCCCCAGCCCAGGCCCATCGTCGCCATGCCGACGTAGAGCATCGCCGGCGTATGGCCGAACAGGTAGACGAAGACGAAGCCCAGCGCCATCAGCGCCAGGCTGGCCGCATGCACCCGCACTTCGCGGAAGCGTCGCGCCAGCGGGTTGAGCACCAGCGCCGGCACCAGCGCGGCGACCGCGTTGAGCGCGAGGAAGCTCATCGACATCACCCGGCCGGTGGCGTCGGCATCGAGCTGCGGGAAGCGCTGCTGCACGAAACCGATCATGTAGACGAACAGGCTCTGCATACCGAACCAGCTGATCGCGTGCGCGGCCAGCACCTTGCGGAAACCGGCGATGTCCTCGCGACCGTCCAGGACCTGGCGTTCGGTCAGCGCGTGCGCGATCAGCGCCAGCGCCGCCACCCCGAACGCGACCTCCAGCCAGAGGCCGTGATGCGACACGCCGGCCAGCTTCAGGCCCATCGCGATCGGCGCGTAGACCGCGAACGCCCACAGCGGACGCATCAGCATCAGCAGGCGGCCGAGGCTGAGCTTCTCGGCCGGCGTGCCGGTCTCGGTGTGCGCCAGCGTCCGCGGTTCCTCCACCAGCAGCGTCGGCACCAGCGAGAACGCCAGCACCAGCCCGGCGCCGAAGTAGATCAGCGCGATGTTACCCCACACCGCGCCGACCGCGTACGCCAGCACGCCGAACGTGCCGGACACGGTCTGCATCCAGGTGTAGCCGGCGGTGCGCTTCGGGCCCTCCGGCGTGACGTCGGTGATGATCGAACGGGTCGGGTTGAAGCCGAGGTTGATCGACAGGTCGAGCGCCATCGCCACCGTCACCGCGACGCCGAGGATGGTCTCCAGCCCCAGCGCGCTGCCGATCGCGCCGATCGACGGCAACGCCAGCAGCATCAGCGCGGTCAGCACGCCGCCAACCAGGATGAAGGGTCGGCGGCGCCCGCCCCAGACCCAGACGTTGTCGCTGATGATGCCGATGAGGACCTGGCCGAGGATGCCCGCCAGCGGGCCGGCCGCCCAGACGATGCCGATCTCGTCGAGCTTGAGCCCGTACTTCGTCGACATCAGCCAGCTCAGCGCCGAGATCTGCACGGCCAGCGCGAAGCCCATCGCCGTCGACGGCAGGCTCAGCAACATCAGGAACGGCACCGACAGCCGTTGTTGCATCCGCAGCATGGACGGTTCTCCCCAAGTGACGCGGCAGGATAGCGTGACGTTCCGGCGGCGGGATTGAATACGGTTGCTGCTGCGCCGCAGCATGGCCGCTCGTCACCGCCACGTCGCCATCCGGCGGATGAATCCGCCGTCGCGGGCCGTCGCTCCGGCGTGCGCCGGTATGCTCGCGGCGACGCAGGAGGGCGAGCCCATGGCCATCTGGAACTGCACGAGTTGCGGCGAAGACAACGATTCGGACTTCGGCATGTGCTGGAACTGCGGCGTGCAGTTCGACGGCGACACCGGGCCTGCGTTCGTCCAGGACGAGGGCCTGCTGGTCGACGATCTGCTGGTCGACGACCTCCTGGTCGAGGAGGACACGTCGGAAGCGCGTGTCCTGCGCTGCTCGCGCTGCGGTACGCCGATGCAGGCGCTCGGCCGCCTGCGCCTGCACGAGGGTGCGCTCGAGGCATCGCTGGCCCATGGCCTGATCGGCGAGCGGCTGGTCGATCGCGCGTCGCTGGATGCCTACGCCTGCACCGGGCCCGGCTGCGGCAAGGTCGAGCTGTATTCGATCACGCTGGCGGACGTCTCGCGCGACGGCTGAGGCGTCCGCGCGACGCAGAGACGATCAGGCCGGCTCGTCCGGGATCAGCGCCGATTCGAGTCGGGCGATGGCGTCCTTGAGCTGCAGCTTGCGTTTCTTGAAGCGCTTGATCGCCAGTTCGTCCGCGGCGATGGTCTCGTGCAGCCGATCGATGGCGACATCGAGGTCGCGATGCTCCAGCCGCAGTTCCGCCAGGCGCTGGACGATGCGGGCCTGCTCGGCGGGGTCGGACAATCGGCTCATGCGCGGCAGCTTAACATCGCCGCGGGGCGGCCCGGCCCGGCCGGGCCGTGATGCGCCGTCTCAGCGGCCGGCGACGTAGGCGCTGGCGTCGGATGCCTGCTGCTCGTCGACGAGGGCCCCGTCGATGGAAAGGGCGCCTTCGGTGTCGATCGAAAAGTCCGGCACCGTGGCGGCTTCGCCGGAGTCGTAGGCCGACACGTCGTCGGCGAACCAGGGCGTGCCGCCGGTCGCCGGCAGCAGCGTGGCCGCGGCGGGGGTCGACGGATCCGGCGCGGCCTGACGCATCAGCACCAGCGCCCAGCCGAACAGCACGGTCCACACGACGGTGGTGACGACCAGCACGCGCAGGCGACGGCGACGACGCGAAGGGCGGCCGGGCGACATGCGGACGAGTGCGACGGACATGGCGGACTCCTGTGCAGGTGGCGGACGGAGGGATGCCTTCACGACCCATCAAATTGCGTGCCACTCGTAACCACGCGGATTGCATGGGAAAACGGACGGCGCGTCAGGCGCGAGGCCATGCGCGTTGCACGACCATGTGCAGAACGCGCGCCCGCCGGCGTTCCCCGCGCGCGCCTGTGTCTGCCCGCGGCGACGTCCGCCGCGCCGCAAACGTCTGAAAACAGGCGCGTTGCCGCCCGTTCACCGCCGACGCGCGATTGGCACGGGACTTGATTGTTTCCTCGTGAGCCCGCGATCGCGGACCCGCATCCATCCCCCGAGGAGAATCGCCATGCTGCACTACGCCATCATCTTCCTGGTCGTCGCCCTGATCGCCGCCGTGCTCGGTTTCGGCGGGATCGCAGGCGCCGCCGCCGGCATCGCCAAGATCCTGTTCTTCGTGTTCCTGGTGCTGTTCGTGCTGTCGCTGATCTTCGGTCGCCGTCGACCCGCGGTCTGATCGACGATCCCCGTTCTTCCGGACGCGAACGCCCCGCGCGATGCGAGTCGTGCGGGGTGTCGTTGTTTGGTCGTTGTTTGATCGTGGCGGGCGCCGCCGAAAGCGGCCGTGCTTCTCAGGCCAACGTCAGCTCGAACACGAACGACGCGCCGCCGCCGGGGCGGTCCTCGTACCAGAGGTCGCCGCCCATCGTGCGTGCGCGCTGCTTGGCGAGGGCCAGGCCGAGGCCGGTGGCGGTCTCGCCGCCGGTGGGCTGGGAAGACAGGCGCACGTAGCGCTTGAACAGCTTCTCGCGGTCCTGCGCGCCGATGCCCGGACCGCGGTCGTGCACGCCGATCGCGCCGAACTTGCCGCGACGTCCTGTCGTGATCACCACCTCGCTGTCGTACGGCGCGTACTTGATGGCGTTGGAGATCATGTTCTGGAGCACGTGGCCGGCGCCGGCGGCCTCGGCCATCACCAGCAGTTCCGGTTCTTCGTGCGTCAGGTGCAACGTGATGCCCTTGCGCTCGGCCTGCGGCGCGAGCAGGCGCAACGCGTGTTCGGCCAGGTCCACCGCATGCATCGGGTTGACCGGCACGCCATGCGACTCGTCGTGCTGCTGGTCGAGGAACGCCTGCAGGAACAGTACGCCGGCGTCGGCAGATTCGCGGATCGAGGCCGCGAGCGACTTGCGTACGTCCTCGGGCAGGTCGTCGTCGCGCAGCATGTCCGCGGAGAACAGGATGTTGCCGAAGTGGTTGCGCAGGTCGTGGCTGACGATCTCGGCCATGCGCTGCCGCTCCTCGGCGACGCGCGCCAGGCGTTCGCGCGAACGCTTGAGGTCGAGGTGCGTTCGCACGCGCGCCAGCAGCTCCTCGGCGATGAAGGGCTTGGTGATGTAGTCCACGGCACCGCACGCGAAGGCGCGCACGAGGTTGTCGCGTTCGTGGTCGGCGGTGAGGAACACGACCGGGACGTCGCGCGCCTGCGGCAGCGCCTGCAGGCCCTCGAGCACCGCGAAGCCGTCCAGTCCCGGCATGCGCATGTCGAGCAGCACCAGGTCCGGCGGGCAGCGTTCCGCCAGCGCGAGCGCCTCGCGACCGTCGAGCACCGGGACCACGTCGTAGTCGGCCTGGGTCAGCAGCTGGCCGACCACCTGGACGTTCGCGCTCTGGTCGTCCACCACCATCACCACCGGCAGCGCCACGGGCGACTGGAACCTATTGGGCATCGTCTGACGTCTCCTGTACGGGGTCGCCGGCGTTGCCGGCGAGCTGGTCGAGCACACGCTTCATCTGGTGCGCGTCGAAGCGCTGCACCGCCAGCTGCAGCCGGCGCGCATCCTCGGTCAGCGCGGGGTCGCCGATGCTCGCGGCCAGCACGTCCAGGTGCCGCGAAAACTCGCCGATCTCGCGGATGCGCATGCGCCTGCGCAGGGCGTCGAGCGCCGCGCCGCGGATGACCGCCCACTCGGCCAGCGCAGCCTCGCGGGACGGGGCATCGGCCGCGACCGATGCCGCCCCGGCTTCCGCGAGGGGCTGCGGCGCCGCCGCCGGTTCGGCTTCGCCGAACAGCGAGAGCAGCGTGTTGAGCAGTTCGATCGGCGCATACGGTTTGCGGATGTAGCCGTCGAAGGCAATCGACCGCAGACCGTGGTCCTCGACCAGGCTGGACGCGGTGACGGCGATCACACGCGCGGGGCGCAGCGCGCCGTCCCCCCGGATCGCCTCGAAGGCCCGGTAGCCGTTCATGCGTGGCATGCGCAGGTCCATCATCACCGCATCCGGGTGGAAGCGCTTCGCCACCGCCAGCGCTTCCTCGCCGTCGCGGGCGAAGGCGAGGCTATGGTGGCTGCCGCGCAGATAGCCCTTGGCGACCTCGATGTTCCACTCGACGTCGTCGACGATGAGGATGCGCAACGGCGGCAGGCGGTTGAAATCCGCCATCTCCTGGCCGTCCGCGGCACTCGCCGGCACGACCGGAACGGCGGGCAGCAGCGCAGGGATCGCGACGTGGAACGTCGAACCGCCGCCGACGCGGCTGGCGACGCAGATCGTGCCGTGCATCAGGTCGACCAGTCGCTTGGTGATGCTCAGGCCGAGGCCGGTGCCCTGGCGGATGCGGCCGTCCGGGCTCTCCGCCTGGAAGAACGGCTCGAAGATCTGCGCCTGCGCCTCCGGATCGATGCCGGTACCGGTGTCGCGCACCGACAGGGCGAGGTCGTGGCCTTCGCCCAGCGGCGAGGGCCGCATCGACACCGATACCACGATCTCGCCGCGTTCGGTGTACTTCACCGCGTTGCTGATGAGGTTCATCAGGATCTGGCGCAGGCGCTGGGCGTCGATCGCCACCGGCTCCAGCCCGGCCTCGTCGATCTCGCTGCGCAGCACCAGCCGCTTGGCCTCCGCCATCGGCTCGAACAGGGTGACGATCTCGTCGGCGAGTTCGGCGATGTCGGTGCCCTGCGGGTTCAGCTGCAGCTTGCCGGCCTCGATCTTGGACAGGTCGAGCACGTCGTTGATCAGGGTCAGCAACATCTGACCGCTCTTGCGGATCGAGGCCACCCATTCGCGCTGCAGCGGCTCGCGGACCTGGTCCGACAGCAGCTGGGCGAAGCCGAAGATCGCGTTCATCGGCGTGCGGCTCTCGTGGCTCATGCTGGCGAGGAAGGCGCTCTTCTCCTCGCTGTCGCGGCGGGCCTGGGCCGCGCGCAGTTCGATCCGCAGCGTGTGCTCGGCCTCCCGCTGGGCGCGACGCAGCGCGAAGAAGCCGATCAGGCCGGCGAACAGGGCCAGGCCGTTGGCGATCAACAGCGTGGCGTTGGTCTGCTTGACCAGCGTGTCGCGCTCCCCTTGCCGGGTGTCGAGCAGGCGCTCTTCCTGCGCCGCCATTTCGTCGATGCGTGCGCGCATGCGGTCGACCAGATCCTCGCCCTTGCCGTCGCGCAAGCGCCGGATCGCGGAAGCGTCGTCGCCGCGCGCGCGGTCGGCTTCGCGGATCCGGATCGACCCTTCGGCCCGTTCCATCAGCACTTGGTAGTCGTCCGACAGCGCTTCCAGCGACGACTGGTGTGCCGGGTTGTCGGCTGTCAGCGTCCGGAGACCGTCGATGCTCTTGCCGATCGTGTCGAGGTGGCGGCGCAGGCTGTCGAGATGCTGCCGGTCGCCCGCGATCATGTAACGCAGACCTTCGCCTTCCATCATCCCCATCTCGCGCTGCAGGTCGGCCAGCCGGTCCTTGACGGTGACCGTATGGCTGATCCAGCCCAGCGAATCGCGCAGCTCGTTGATCGAACGCACCGACACGAACGAGGTGATCAGGATCACCACGAAGGCCAGCGCGAGCAGGCCGATGTTGGCGCGGGTGCGGAACTGGCTGGCGCGTGAGTGCGTCATTTGCGGCGAACGAGTGTGGGTGCGCCGGGTCCGCCGGCACGGCGCTTCAGAGGTTCATCAGCCAGATGGTACCGTTCAGCACGAGCGCGAACGACACCCACAGCACGTACGGCAGCAGCATGTAGCCGGCGAGCGGGCGTACCTTGCCGAACGCCAGCGCACTGGCCAGCGCGGCCATCCACAGCAGGCAGATGTCGACGAAGGCCGCCCCCGGAC
>JAEWNA010000242.1 GCA_023392975.1 Pseudomonadota bacterium
TGCAGCGGCCAGTACAAGGGCAAGCCGTTCGTCGGCATCGTCACGCTGTGGAACCTGAAGCCGATGGACGGCGGCTGGGGCGGCGGCAACGGCTACAAGCCGTCCGAAGACCGCAAGTTCAAGGTCAAGTCGGTCAAGCTCAGCGCCGACGGCAACAAGCTGGAAGTCACCGGCTGCGTGATGGTGTTCTGCAAGACGGGGACCTGGGTCCGCGTGCCCTGATCGCCGCCGCGCATCGCTCCGATCCACGGCCCGGCGCGCGAGCGTCCGGGCCGTTTCTCTCTGTCCCGCCCGGAACGCTTCCATGCCGCACGTCTCCGTCCGACTCGCCCTGATCGCACTGTCGCTGCTGCCGGCGCTGGCCCTCGCGCAGGACACTCCGCTCGGCCGCTGGCGCAGCATCGACGACGCCACCGGCAAGCCCAAGGCGGTGATCGAGATCGCCGACGCCGGCAACGGCACGCTGTCGGCACGGATCGTCAGGATCCTCGACCTCAAGGACGGCCCGAATCCGCTGTGCGACCACTGCAAGGGCCAGCGCCACGACCAGCCCATGGTCGGCATGGTCATCGCCTGGGGCCTGAAGGCGGGGGACGGCGTCTGGGAAGGGGGGCGGATCATCGATCCCGAGAACGGCAAGGAGTACGCGGTGAAGATGACGCCGGTCGACGGCGGCCGCCGGCTGGAGGTCCGCGGTTTCCTCGGCATCGCGCTGCTGGGCCGCACCCAGGTCTGGCAGCGGGAATAGCCGGCACCGGCGGCGGGCGGCTGCGGGGGGCGTGCGATAATCGCCGACCGTTCCCCCGGAGTGCGACCCGCCCATGTCTCCCGCGTCCGACCGACCGCAGGTGCTCGTCACCAACGCCCTGCCCTACGCCAACGGCCAGATCCACCTCGGCCATCTGGTGGGCTATATCCAGGCCGACATCTGGGTGCGCGCGCGTCGAATGTCCGGGGATACGGTGCACTTCGTCTGCGCCGACGACACCCACGGCACGCCGATCATGCTCGCGGCCGAGAAGGCCGGGGTCACGCCCGAGGCCTTCATCGCCGACGTGCAGGCCGCGCACGAGCGCGACTTCGCCGCGTTCGGCGTCGCCTTCGACCATTACGACTCCACCAATTCGGCCGGCAACCGCGCACTGACCGAGGCGATCTACCGGAAGCTCGAAGCCGCCGGCCACATCGGCCGCAAGTCGGTGCAGCAGTTCTACGATCCGGCCAAGGGCATGTTCCTGCCCGATCGCTACGTGAAGGGCATCTGCCCGAACTGCCACAGCGCCGACCAGTACGGCGACAACTGCGAAGTCTGCGGCGCGACCTACGCGCCGACCGACCTCAAGGACCCGCGTTCGGTGATCAGCGGCGCCACGCCGGAGCTGCGCGCATCGGAACACTTCTTCTTCGAACTCGGCCAGTTCCAGGATTTCCTGCGCGAGTGGCTGTCGGGCGACGTCGCGGTCTCCGGCGTCAAGGCCAAGCTGCAGGAATGGCTCGACGCCGAAGGCGGCCTGCGCCCGTGGGACATCTCGCGCGACGCGCCGTATTTCGGCTTCGAGATTCCCGGCCAGCCCGGCAAGTATTTCTACGTCTGGCTGGACGCACCGATCGGCTACCTCAGCAGCTTCAAGGCGCTGTGCGAAGCGAAGGGGTACGACTTCGATGCCTTCACGCAGGCCGGCAGCCATGCCGAGATGCACCACTTCATCGGCAAGGACATCGTCAATTTCCACGGCCTGTTCTGGCCGGCGGTGTTGAAAGGCAGCGGCTTCCGCACGCCGACGAAGCTGCACGTCAACGGTTATCTGACCGTCGACGGCGCGAAGATGTCGAAGTCGCGCGGCACGTTCGTGATGGCGAAGACCTACATCGACGCCGGTCTGCCGCCGGAGGCGCTGCGGTATTACTTTGCGGCGAAGTCTTCGGGTGGCGTGGACGACCTCGACCTCAACCTTGGCGACTTCGTTGCCCGGGTCAATAGCGACCTTGTCGGAAAGTACGTAAACCTTGCCAGTCGCGCAGCAGGATTTATCTCCAAACACTTTGGGGGAAGGCTAGCCGCCTACGACGAAAAGAAATTTGACGGAGAGAATGGCACTTCGCCTTCATCGGCCTACTATGCGTGGCACATTGATGACTTGGTGATTGCTCATTTCAAATCCGGGAATTTTGCGGCCGTACTTCGCGAAGTTATGACCGTTATCGACTACGCAAACCAGCGCTGGGACCAGAAAAAGCCTTGGCATCTTGCGAAAGAGATAGACTCGCCCGAAAAGCGAGAAGAATTGCATTTTGTTTGCACGGACGCTCTCTGGGCTTTTTTCATTACAAGCATTTATCTCAAGCCTATCCTGCCTGAACTCGCCAAAAAGGTGGAGAAACTTTTCGGCAGATCACGTCCACTTGAATTCCGTGATGTGACTTTTCCTCACTACCCCGATCACATTGCGCAGTATGAGCACCTCTTCACCCGAATCGACCCGAAACAGATCGACGCCATGACCGAAGCCTCGAAGGAATCGCTGCAGCCCGCCGCCCCCGCCACGCCTGCCAAGAAGCCCGAAACCGCCACGCCCCAAACCGCGGAACCGGCGAAGACCGACGCCTCGGCGAGCGCCCATATCGGCATCGACGATTTCGCGAAGCTCGACCTGCGCATCGGGAAGGTGCTCGTCTGCGAATTCGTGGAGGGTTCGGACAAGCTGCTGCGCTTCGAGCTGGATGCCGGCGAACTGGGCAAGCGCCAGATCTTCTCGGGCATCCGCGGCAGCTACGGCGAACCGGAGAAGCTGATCGGCCGCAACGTGGTGTTCATCGCCAACCTCGCGCCGCGCAAGATGCGCTTCGGCCTGAGCGAAGGGATGATCCTCTCCGCCGGCTTCGACGGCGGCTCGCTCGCGCTGCTGGATGCCGATGCCGGCGCGCAGCCGGGCATGCCGGTGCGTTGACCTTCCAACGATCCATCCACTGCTGCCAGGAGCCTGCCATGAGACACCCCGTCGCATCGTTCGTCGCCCGCCTCGCCGCAGTCTCGTTGCTGGCGGCCGCTGTCGCCGGCTGCAAGCACGCACCCGCACCGGCGCCGCAGCCCGAACCGCGCCCGATCGGCGGCGACCGCGATGCGCATGGCTGCCTGACGCCGGCGGGCTACACCTGGTGCGCACGCGATGGCGTCTGCGTCCGTCCGTGGGAGTACGCGAAAGAGCGCGGCTTCGAGAACACCGCTACCGGCTTCGCCGCCCATTGCCGCATCGAAGGCACGCCTCCCGCGCCGTGAACGACGCGCTCGCCGAACGTCTCGATCGCCTGCTGCCGCAGACCCAATGCGGCCAGTGCGGCTACGCCGGCTGCCGGCCGTATGCGGAGGCGATGGCGGCCGGCGAGGCCGACGTGGACCGCTGTCCGCCGGGTGGGGACGAGGGCGCTCGCGCGCTCGCACGTGTGCTCGGCGTGCCCGCGCGCCCGTACGATCGCGCGCGCGGCACGCACGAGGCGACGCCGCCGGTCGCGGTGGTGGTCGAAGCCGACTGCATCGGCTGCACCAAGTGCATCCAGGCCTGCCCTGTGGACGCCATCATCGGCGCGGCGAAGCACATGCACGTCGTCATCGAACCGCTGTGCACCGGCTGCGCGCTGTGCGTGCCGGCCTGCCCGGTCGACTGCATCGTGCTGGCGCCGCCGATGGACGCCGCGGCATGAGCTATCGCGCACTGGACGCCGCGGCCATCGTCGCGACCGCAGAGCGCCTGAGCGCGCGCATCGGCGAACGCTTCCCCGACTCCGGCCTGTCGAAGGTCGCCCGCGAAGTCCTGGCGGTGACCCGCGAAACCGACGATCGCATCGCCACGATCCGGCGCCCGCGGGCATCGAACCGGCTGTGGGTGTGGGCGACCATCGTGCTGGGTGCGGCGTTGATCGTCGCGATGGTCGCCTCGCTGCCGACCACCTCCGGCGAGATCGAGCTGTTCCCGCTGCTGCAGATCGTCGAATCCGGCATCAACGACGTGGTCTTCCTCGGCATCGCGGTGGTGTTCCTGCTGTCGCTGGAGGCGCGCAAGCAGCGGCGCGACGCCCTGCGCGCCCTGCACCAGTTGCGCAGCCTGGCCCACGTCATCGACATGCACCAGTTGACCAAGGACCCGGACCACCTGCTCTCGCCCGACACCGCCACGGCCTCGTCGCCGCGGCGCGAACTGGACCGCTTCGGACTGTCGCGCTATCTCGACTACTGCAGCGAACTGCTGTCGATCCTGAGCAAGGTCGCCGCCCTCTACGCGCAGGACCTCGACGACCGCGAAGTGCTGGCCGCGGTCAACGACATCCAGACGCTCACCGCGGGCCTGTCGTCGAAGATCTGGCAGAAGCTGGTCATCCTCGACAACCTGCGCGCCCGCGGCTGAGCACGGGGCGCGAAAGCACAGATCGCGGACATCCGCAGGAGCCGCGGCCGGCGCCGTCAGGTCACGGCGCGGCGTCGGCAGGGACGGCGATCCCGCCATCGACCAGCAGGCGTCGCAACGGATCCATCCGCGCACCGTAGCGTCGCCAGCGCCCGATCGAGGCGTCGTTGATCGGCGCGCGCAACTGGACGGCGCTGGCGGTCGAGATGCTGGCGCGACTCTTTTCCGGCGAGAGGCAGGCGTCGTCCCATTCCAGTCCGCAGGCCGCCAGCAGCCCGCGGGTGAACGGCACCTGCTCCCGCACCAGGTCCTCGTACTGCACTTCGTGGATCCGCCCCGGCAAACGCGCGCGCCAGAAGTCGATCATCTCCTCGAACAACAGGTAGTAGCGGCCCACGTCCAGCAGGTCGTAGGAGTAATCGAACCGCGGCATCCCGGGCGCGAACAGCTGGCGGAAATTGCTCAGGCACGCATCCATCGGGTCGCGCTTCACCAGCACGATCGTGGCGTTCGGCAGCGCGCGGGCGATGAATCCGAGGAACAGGAAATTGTGCGGCATCTTGTCGACGAACCGCGGCGACGCCCCCGTCGTCGGGCGGGTGCTGTCGAGATAGCGCTGTCCGAGCCGCGACCAATCCAGCTGCGCGCCCATCAGGACATCGGCGAGCGCCTCGTGGGAACCGGCGCCCAGGCCGACCTCCCGGCGCAGGGCCACCTCGAAGTTCTCGAGCTCGCCGGCGGACTGGACCTCGGGATGGGCGGACAGCACCCGGTCGATCAGCGTCGTCCCGCTGCGCGGCATGCCGAGGACGAAGATCGGTTCGCCGCTCCGGCAGCCGGCTTCCTGCCCGACGCATCCTTCGAATCCGCGCATGAGGGCACGGATGTCCTTCGCGTCCCTCGCGCTGTCGTAGGCGACATGGCGGCGATAGACCGCCTTGCCGCGAACAAGCTGATCGAACGCCTCGTCGTAACGGCCCACGTCCTCGAACTCCTTCGACAAGGCGAGCCGCAGGTGCAGTTCCGCCTCGGGATTCCCGGCCGAGCGCGCGAGCACGTGCCCCAGCTCGTCGATGTGGTTGTTGTCCGGCTTCTGGCGACGCAGCTGCGAGCGCAGCAGGAACGCGCGCCAGCTGCGCGGATTCAGCGCGATGCACTGCGCGCACTCACGCTCGGCCGCGTCGAACTGTCCGTCGAACATCAACGACGTCGCCAGATTGAAACGATAGCCGGGATTGTCCGGCGCCATCGCCACGGCGCGCGAGAACGCATCGGTCGCCCGGTCGTGGAGGTTGGCCTGCACGTAGACGACGCCGAACGTCGCGCAGGACGACGGATCCAGCCGCTGCAGCGCCATGCCGGCGTCGGCGACGGCGACCGCATCGCGCCAGAGGCCCGCCATGACCAGCGCGCGGGCGAGCTGGGACGCGAGATCGGCCCGCTGCGGCGCCAGTTCGGTGCCTCGCCTCAGATGCAGGATCGCCGCCGGCACGTTCCCGAGCTGCAGGGCGCTGGCGCCGACGACGAATCGCAATTCCGCATCATCCCGCCCACTGTCGAGCAGGCGCTCGCCCAGGGCGTGCGCCTGCGGCCACTGCCCGTGGTCGAAGGCGGCCAGGGCGCTGTCGTAGAGCCCCTGCAACGAAGACACGACCGCGTTACCTCGACCGGGCGGCCGCCGGATCGCAGAGCGAGCAGATGCGCTCGACCTTGTAGCCCTTGGCGCGCAGCTTCTCGACGACGCCGTCCTCGCCCAGCAGGTGCAGGCTGCCGACCACGACCAGCGTGTCGCTGCCGTGCGCGTCGTCGAGCATGGCCTGCAGCTTCGGCACCCAGGCGTCGTTGCGGGCGACGTTGATGCGCTGGTAGAGCGCCGGATAGTCGGTGCGCATCTCGGCGCCCATCTCCTTCAGCAGCGCGTCGGCGTCGCCGCGGCGCCAGGCGGCATGCATGGTCCCGACCTCGCTGCTCGCGTTCTCGGCGTCGCCCAGCGCTTCGCGCAGGAATTGCAGCTGTTCCTCCGGCGTCATGCCGTCGAGCACCGCGATCTGGTCCTCGCCGCGCTCCAGGCCGAGCGTCGGCTTGCCGCTCGCTTCGGCGCGCTGGCCGATCCGGTTGTCGAGCCCGTTGGCGGGGTCGAGGCCGAGCTTGCCCATCTCGGTCAGCGACACCACGATGCCGACGTACCACGGCTCGAACGACTGCAGCGCGGTGGGCGGCAGCCCCATCCTGCCGAGAGCGGCGTCGTTGGCCTTCAGCCAGGCGTCGAATTTCGCCGCCGTCTCGGGCGGCAGCGTGTCCGACAGCGTCTTGCCGTCGGTGCGTAGTCCCGCGCGGACCATCGACATCGCCAGCTGCGGCGAAGCCATTTCCGACGGCGCGACTTCGAACGCCACCGATTCGGCGTCGTCGAACGCCGCGTCGACGTCTTTCGACAGCGGATAGTCGTCGGCCTTCAGCAGGTGGAACGAACCGAGCAGGTAGATCGCATTGTCGGCATCGGACACCTTCCACAGCAGCGGCACCGGCGACGACGGCTTGGCGGCGGGTGCAGGCGCTTTCGGCGCGGCGCCGCTCGACGAGGCGACGGCGAACACGGCAGCGAGCAATGCCGATGCGAGGACGGAAGATCGGAAGAAACGAGGCATGGGACTCCTGGCGTGGGGGCGGCGGGTCAGCGCGGACCGCCGTAGAGTTTCTCGCCGGCGCGGATCGGCAAGTCGAGGCGATTCTGCACCGGCGGCGTGGTGCAGGTGGTGAACAGGGTGAACGCGGCCGGCGGGTTGTAGGCGCGGTTGAAGTCGAGCACGACCTTGCCGCCGGTGTCCGGACGCAGCACGTCGATGCGGCGCCCCTGGCTGTAGCTCTCGCGGCCGCTGGTGCTGTCGGCGAACAGCACGGTCAGGGTCTCGTTGCCCTCGTCGATCAGTTCCAGCTGCAGCGCACGCCCATCGCGCTGGAACGCGAGCGCGCCGGGATTCTTCAGCGTCTCGGTCTGGCCGAGGAGGTTCACGGCCTGCAGCGTGGTCCCGGGCGGATGCGGCACGAACGTCGCCTCGATGCGCCAGTCGAGCTGCGGCGGCCAGTAATCGAGCTCCTTGAACTGCGTGCGGGTCAGCGCATCGGCGTGCTTGACGCGCAGGAACAGATCGCCGCCACGGTCGATGACCGTCAGCTGCCCGCGGCCGTCGTCGAATCCGACGACGCTGGGCGGCCCGTCCAGGTCGGAACGCAGCGCGACCCGGGACTCGGTCAGCGGTTGGCCATCGAGCGTCAGCACCAGCCCGTGCTCCGGGGTGAAGATCACGCCCGCGCCGTTGCGGGTGAACATGCCCAGCGACGGCGGCCCGACGGCGATCCGCATGCCGCTGCGTTCGCTGCTGCCGACGTAGTGCGACTTGAGGGTCAGGCGATGCAGGCCGACCAGCGTGGTCCAGCCGTCGGGCGTGACCAGCGCTTCGCGACGCTGCGCCCGCCAGAGCGTTTCGCCGTCGATGTAGCGCTGCGCCTCGGCGGTCGGCGCGGCCTGCGTCTGCGACGCCTTGTCGCCGCAGCCGGCCAGCACGAGGAGCACTGCGAGCAACGGCGGCAGCAGTGCGCCGGCCGACAGGCGCGGGAGGAACGACGGACGCGGACGATGGACGGGATTCATGCGGCGCTCTCCGGGGCGCAGGCGATGGCGGACGAGATCAGTGCGGGCTGCCGGGGTATTTCTTTTCGCCGGCGGTGACCGCGAGATCGAGCCGGTTCTCCGGCGGCGGCAGCGGACAGGTCGCGAACGCGGTGAACGCGCACGGCGGGTTGTAGGCGCGGTTGAAGTCGAGCACGTAGCGACCGTGCGCGTCTGGGCCCTGCGGGTCGATGAAACGACCGGCGCCGTAGCTCTCGCGGCCGTTGGTGCGGTCGGCGAACACGCCGGAGAGTTCGGACAAGGACTCGCCGGTGACCTCCATGCGGTAACGCTTGCCGCCGTGCTCGAACACCAGCGCGCCCGGGTTCGGCTCCTGGATGCGGTCGCCCAGCACGTTGACGATCTCGATCGTGGTGCCTGCGGGATGCGGGTCGAGCGTCGCCTCGACACGCCACGACGGGTCGATCGGCCAGTACACCTGCGGCACGACAGCCTTCAGCGCCGGCGCATCCTGGTGCCGCTCGCGCAACCCGTAGCGGCCGGAGCGTTCGATCACCCACAGCTGGCCCTTGCCGCCGTCGTACGACAGCCGCGTCGGCGCACCGGTGTGATCGTCCTGCAGCGCGATGCGGCCGACGACCGGCTTGCCGTCCACGGTCACGTCGACCGCCGGACCGGGCGTGAAATGCAGCTGCGTGCCGTCCAGGTTCACGATGCCCAGCCGCGCCGGCCCCAGCGCGAGGCGCAGGTCCTGGCCTTCGGCGCTGCCGACGGTGCGAGTCTGCGGCGTGACCCAGTGCAGGCCGACCACGGTCAGCCAACTGCCCTTCGGGTCGCGCAGGTCCGCGTCCTGCTGCTTGCGCCAGGCCTCTTCGCCGGCGACGTAGCCCTCGGGTGCCGGCGCCGCGGCCGCCGCAGGCGTCGTGGCTGCGTCCGCGGACGGCGCCGCCCGATCGCAACCCGCCGCCAGGATCAGGCCGAGCAGCATCAGCCGCGGCAAGTGTCTTGCGTCCATCAGCGCCCCCTCAGGAACCAGCGATCGATCTCGCCCAGCGTGAATTTCGCCCAGGTCGGGCGACCATGATTGCATTGTCCGGAGCGCTCCGTCGCTTCCATCTCGCGCAACAGGGCGTTCATTTCCGGCAGCGTGAGCCGGCGATTCGCGCGCACCGCGCCGTGGCAGGCCATCGTCGCGAGCAGTTCGTCGCGCGCGGACGCCACCCGACGCGATTCGCCGTGCTCGACCAGGTCGGCGATCACGTCCCGCAGCAGCGCCTCGACATCGCCGTCGGCGAGCAGGGCC
>JAEWNA010000290.1 GCA_023392975.1 Pseudomonadota bacterium
GTCGCGGCGCCGTTCGCCTGGCGCTGGCCCGCCGACGGCGCGCTGGTCGGCAGCTTCGCGTCGGGCGATCCGACCCGGCAGGGCATCGACATCGGCGGGCGCGTCGGCGATCCGGTGCGCGCCGCCGCCGACGGCGTGGTCGTGTATTCCGGCACCGGCCTGATCGGCTACGGCGAGCTGATCATCGTCAAGCACGACGACCAGTGGCTCTCCGCCTACGGCCACAACCGCGCGCGGCTGGTCAACGAAGGCCAGCGCGTGAAGGCGGGCGAGCAGATCGCCGAGATGGGCCACAGCGGCGCGTCGCGGGACATGCTCCACTTCGAGATTCGCTACAACGGCAAGCCGCAGGACCCGCTGCAAGCGCTGCCGAAGCGTTGAGTCTTCATGCTCCGGTCGGGCGGATCCCCGGCCCGGCGCAGCGCGCCGTGCGCTCGTCGCCGCGCGATCCGGTGGATGGCGAGCTGCGGCGTCTCGCCCGCGACAACGGCAAGCCGCAGGATCCGCAGCAGTGCCATGGCGTCGATTGCCTTCGCGGATCGCCTTCGCGGATCGCATGGGCGATTGACCGTGCGCAAGTCCGCGCGAGGCTTCCGGGCTAGAATGCCGTCCCGATGATGCCCCTCCGTCGCCCGCACCGCGTCCTGCTTGCGCTTGCCTTCACGGCGAGCCTGCTGCTGTCGCTGGTGCCGACGATCGGCCGGCTGCATCGCGCGCTGGATGCGGATGCCGTCCTCGACGCGGGTGCGTTCTGCACTACGCAAGGGCTCGCCTACCGGCCGATCGACGCCGTGCGCGATGCCTTCGCCGGGATCGCGGACCCGAAGCCGCAGCCGCGGCGTGGCGATCCCGCGCCGGACGGCGACGATTGCGCCTACTGTCCGCTGCTCGCGACGACCGGCCTGCCCGCGGTGGTCGTGTCCCTGCCGCCGCGGTTGCCGCCGCTGGCGACGACGTTCGCTTCGCGTCCGCAGCCTGCGCTGCGCGATCGCCATCTGCTCGGCTGGGCCCCGCGTGGGCCGCCGATGCACCGCGCCTGACGCCTTTCCCGAGCCTCATCCCGTCCTCGCGCCCGCGCGCATGATGCGCGCCGCGCGTCGCCTGCCGTGCGCGGGCGATCTTCCCGTTTCCGGAGTTTCCCATGCGTGTTTCCGTTGCACCGCTCGCCGCGGCGATCTTCGCCGCGCTCCCGTTCTGCGCGCTTCCTTTCTGCGCGTCCGCCGCCGATGCCGGCGCTCCCGATGCCGGCGATGGCGTCGTCGTGCTGCCGAAGGTGATCGTCGAAACCGACCGCGCCGACATCGCGCCGGCCCGGCGCGTCGACGCCGCCGATCTCGACGCGCGTCGCGCCGCCGCCAGCGACAGCACCGCGCTGCTCGATGGCCAGCCCGGCGTCGACGTCAACGCCGCCGGCGGCGTGTCCGGCCTGCCGTCGATCCGCGGCCTCGCCGACGACCGGCTGCGCATCCGCGTCGACGGCGCCGACATCACCGCGTCCTGTCCGAACCACATGAATCCGGCGCTGTCGTACGTGCCGCCGGGCGATGTCGCCAGCATCACCGTGTATCCCGGCATCACGCCGGTGTCGCAGGGCGGCGATTCGATCGGCGGCAGCATCGTCGTCGAGCGAACCCAGCCGACCTTCGCCGCCGCGGGCGAGGGGGTGGTCATGTCCGGCGAGATCGGCGCCTATTACCGCAGCAACGGCGATGTCCGCGGCGCGAACGTGGCGGCGAGCCTCGCCACCGAGCACTTCAGCGCGCGCTATGCCGGTTCGACGGCCCGTGCCGACGACTACCGCGCCGGCGACGACTTCAAGACCTACGATTTCACCGGCCGCGCCGGGCACACGCTGGGTCGCGACGTGGTCGGTTCCTCGGCCTACGTCTCGCACAACCAGAGTCTCGGTGTCGCCTACGCCTGGGGCGACCAGCTGGTCGAAGCGAAATTCGGCTGGCAGCAGATCCCGATGCAGGGCTTCCCGAACCAGCGCATGGATCTCACCGACAACCGGCAGCGCAGCGCCAATCTGCGCTACCTCGGCCAGTTCGGCTGGGGCCGGCTGGAAGCGCGCGCCTACCGCGAAACGCTCGACCACGAGATGGATTTCGGTGCGGACAAGCGCTACTGGTACGGCGCCGCTTCCGGCGGCAACAACCCGCCCGACGGCGCCGGCGTGCCGTGCGCGCCGATCGGTTCGACCTGCGCCATCGGCATGCCGATGGACACCGAGAGCGACACTACCGCATTGTCGATGGACGCCGACATCGCCCTCCATGGCGATGATCGCCTGCGCCTGGGCGTGGAGCATCGTGCCTACCGGCTCGACGATTGGTGGCCGCCATCCGGCGGCATGATGGCGCCGGGCACGTTCTGGAACGTCCGTGACGGCGAGCGCGATCGCAGTGCGCTCTATGCCGAATGGGAACACCACTTCGACGCCCGCTGGACCGCGGAACTCGGCGCCCGCTACGAGCGCGTGCGGATGGACGCGGGCACGGTGCAGGGCTACAACCCGGCCAGCAACATGATGGGCTCGTACCAGATGCGCGACGCCGCGCTGTTCAACGCCGCCGACCGCGCGCGCAGCGACGGCAACTGGGACGCCAGCGCGATCTTCCGCTTCGCCGCGAGCGAGCGCAGCGACATCGCCTTCGGCATCGGCCGCAAGGTCCGCTCGCCCGGCCTGTACGAGGTGTACCCGTGGTCGACGTGGTCGATGGCCGCGGTGATGAACAACTTCGTCGGCGACGGCAACGGCTACATCGGCAACCTCGATCTCAAGCCCGAGCGCGCGGTCACGGTCTCGGCCACCTTCGACCTGCATGCCGCCGATCGCCGCTGGGAACTGCAGTTCACGCCGTACAGCACCCGCATCGCCGACTACATCGACGCGGTGCAATGGGATTCGGCCGCCAACGCGCCGCGGACGGTGCCGGTGCGCAACGCCTTCACCGTGCTGAAGTACCAGAACCAGAGCGCGCGGATGTACGGCGTGGACGTGTCCGGCAAGGTACGCCTGGGCGAGACCGGGATCGGCACGTTCGGCCTCGCAGGCACGCTGGCCTGGTCGGACGGCGAGAACACCCGCACCGGCGACGGCCTCTACAATCGGATGCCGCCGAATGCGCGGCTGTCGCTGACCCATCGCATCGGCGGCTGGGACAACGCGCTGGAAGTCGTCGGCGTCGGGAAGAAGGACAGCGTCTCGCGCGTGCGCAACGAGATCGAGACCGCCGGCTACGGCCTGGTCAACCTGCGCGTGGCCCATGCCTGGACGCGCGTGCGGCTCGACATGGGCGTGGACAACCTGTTCGACCGCTATTACGACCTGCCGACCGGCGGTGCCTACCTCGGCCAGGGCACGACGATGTCGATGAATCCGCCCGTGCCGAACTATCCGCAGTGGGGCACGGCCGTGCCCGGTCCGGGGCGGTCGGTGTATGCCGCGGTCAACGTGAAGTTCTGATTCGGGATTATCAGTTGTGTTCGCCCCGCGCGGGCGGGGGATGCGGAACTCCGGCCGTGTCCCTCGCTCGCGCGGTCAGCGCGTGACGCACAGCGAGGTGCCGCGATGGTGGTCCTCGCCCCAGGTGCGGTAGCCGGCGGTGTCGACGTGGATGGCAGTGGGCGTGTAGAAGCCCAGGCCCATGTTCGCGGCTTCGCCGTGTTCGCGCCAGAACGCGCACAGCTTCGCCACGTTGTCCGGCCGGTCCGGCAGCTCGAAGTCGATCGCCCGGTTCTGCAGGTGCTTGCTGCCGGCGCTGCCGCCGGCACAGGCATTGAGGTCGGGGTCGCGGTACGACGAACGCGCCAGTGCGGGGTCGAGGATGCCGAGATCGCGCAGCCGCGCGACCAGCCGCAGCGTCGGCGGCATGTTGGCCTGCAGTTCGGCCGGTGGCACGTCGAATTCCTCGCGCCCGCACATGCGCCAGCGGCGCGCCGTCCGCGCCAGCGCGAGCGCGGGCACGACGCCGTCCACGCCTTCGCCGCGCAGCACGGCGGCGTAGGCCTCGGTCTCGCCGCGATGACCGGTGTCGAGCCAGCGCGCATAGCGTTTTTCGGGCGAGCGCGGCAGCAGGGCGCAGCCGGCGATGGCGACGATCAGGGTCGCGAGGACCAGCACGGTGGCGATCGATGCGGAGGCGGCCGGCGCCGTCGCGACGTCCTTCGGAGTCACCGCGGCGCGCGAGCGGCGCATCGATCAGCCTGCCAGCACGAAACCGGCGACCACGCGCCGGCCTTCGCCGGCGAGCACGTTGAAGGTGCGCGCGGCGGCGGCGTTCGTCATGGTTTCCAGGCCGATGCCCCGTGACAGGCAGGCGGCGAGGGTGGCCGGCGGCGGGAACACCTGGCGGGCGCCGCTGCCGAGCAGGATGACCTCCGGCTGCAGCGCGAACAGCGGTTCGAGGTCGCCCGGCGACAGCATCGCGGCGTCGCGGGCCACCCAGTCCTCGACCAGCGTGTCCGGCGCCAGCACGAAGCTGGCGGTCAACCGGCGATCGTTGATCAGCGCGGAAGCGCCGTCGGCACCGCGCAGGAAATAGGCGTGATCGGGACGTTCGAGGTGGAGGAGCATGGCGATGTCGCGTGGGCCGCCGGAGTCACGCCCGCGGCAGCACGATTTGCCGGTGGTCCTTGCTCTGCCGATACAGCACGGCGACGTTGCCGATGCGCTGGACCAGCGCGGCGCTGCTGCGTTCGGCGAGGGCGGCGATCATCGCGTCGCGGGCCTCGCGGTCCTCGGCGGCGACCTTCACCTTGATCAGCTCGTGGTGCTCCAGCGCCAGCTCGACCTCGGCCACGACCGCGTCCGTCAGCCCCTTGGCCCCCATCTGCAGCATGGCCTTCAGGCCGTGGGCCTGGCCGCGGAGGAAGCGGATCTGGGAGTTGGTCAGCGAGGTCGACATGCAGGGGCGGGCGCTTCCGGCGCGGGAGGAGAACGGCGGGCAGGGTATCATGGCCGCCGGTCCCTCCCGGCCCGCCCGGGCCCCGCGGCCGCCTCCTTTCTTCGTCCGTTCCCGTATCCCCCGCATGACGCGCAGCAAGAGCAGCCACCGCTGGCTCAAGGAGCACTTCTCCGATCCCTACGTCAAGAAGGCGCAGGCGGAGGGGTTGCGCTCGCGGGCGGCCTACAAGCTGGAGGAGCTGGTCGAGCGCGACCGCCTGCTCAAGCCGGGGATGGCGGTGGTCGACCTCGGTGCCGCCCCGGGCGGCTGGTCGCAGTGGGTCCGGCAGGCGCTGGGCGACACCGGCCGGGTGGTGGCGCTGGACATCCTCGAGATGCCGACGCTGGCCGGGGTCGAGTTCATCCACGGCGACTTCCGCGAGGACGCGGTCCTGGCCCGGCTGGAAGCCCTGCTGAACGGGCAGGCCGTGGACCTTGTGCTCTCGGACATGGCGCCCAATATGAGCGGAGTGGATGCGGTGGACCTGCCGCGGGCCATGCACCTGGCGGAACTGGCGATGGACTTCGCCGACCGTCACCTGCGGCCCGGCGGCGCCTTCCTGATCAAGCTGTTCCAGGGGGTGGGGTTCGACGAGTACGTCCGGGCCTTGCGCGCACGCTACGACCGTGTCGTGATCCGCAAGCCGGCGGCCTCGCGCAGGCGCTCCCCCGAGGTGTACGCCCTGGCCCAGGGCAAGCGCCCCGGAGCCGTCGCCTGAGACCGCCGTCTCGACGCCTCACCACCGAACGCTGACAACATGGGTCCTCCGGGACGTACGACGGGATGAACAACTTGGCCAGAAACCTCATGCTGTGGGTGATCGTCGCCATCGTGCTGATGGCGGTGTTCAATGCGCTCGGCCCCAAGGGCGGGATCGGCGGGGCCGACAAGCCGCTGACCTATGACCAGTTCATCGACCAGGTCCGCAACGACCGCGTCGCCACGGTCGAGATCCAGGACGACGGGATGACCATCCACGGCGTCAACAAGGACAAGACCGAGTTCTACACCTACAAGCCGGACGACCAGGACATGATCAACGACCTGCTCGCGCATCGCGTGCAGATCATCCAGTCCCCGCCCTCGTCCGGCCGCAACATCCTCCTCGGACTGCTCTTCAACCTGCTGCCGATCGCGCTGCTGGTCGGCCTGTTCTTCTATTTCCTGCGCCAGATGCAGCAGGGCGGCACCAAGGGCGCGATGTCCTTCGGCCGTTCCCGCGCCAAGCTGCTGAACGAGGACCAGACCAAGGCCACCTTCGCCGACGTCGCCGGCTGCGACGAGGCCAAGGAGGAAGTCGCCGAACTGGTCGAGTTCCTGCGCGACCCCGGCAAGTTCCAGAAGCTCGGCGGCAAGATCCCGCGCGGCGTGCTGATGGTCGGCCCGCCGGGCACCGGCAAGACGCTGCTCGCCCGGGCGGTCGCCGGGGAGGCCGGCGTGCCGTTCTTCCGCATGAGCGGCGCCGAGTTCGTCGAGATGTTCGTCGGCGTCGGCGCGGCCCGCGTGCGCGACCTGTTCAAGCAGGCCCGCGAGAAGGCCCCGTGCATCGTGTTCATCGACGAGCTGGACGCCATCGGCAAGAGCCGCGTCAACGGCGTGATGGGCGGCAACGACGAGCGCGAGCAGACCCTGAACCAGCTCCTCGTCGAGATGGACGGCTTCGACGCGACGAGCGGCCTGATCATCCTGGCGGCGACCAATCGGCCGGACGTGCTCGACCCGGCCCTGCTGCGCCCCGGGCGCTTCGACCGGCAGGTCGGCGTCGACCGGCCCGACATCGTCGGCCGCGAGGCCATCCTCGACATCCACTCCAAGGCGGTCAAGCTCGACCCCGCCGCCGACCTCAAGAAGGTCGCGAGGGCCACGCCGGGCTTCGTCGGCGCCGACCTGGCCAACGTGGTCAACGAGGCGGCCCTACTCGCCGTGCGCGCCGGCCGCAAGAAGGTGCACCAGGCCGACTTCGAGAAGGCCGTCGAGAAGATCATGACCGGCCTCGAGAAGAAGAGCCGCGTGATGAACCCCGACGAGCGCCGCGTCATAGCCTACCACGAGGCCGGCCACGCCATAGTCGCGGCGTTCACGCCGGAGGCCGACCCGGTGCAGAAGGTGTCTATCGTCCCGCGCGGCTTCGGCGCCCTCGGCTTCACGCTGCAGGTGCCGATCGAGGATCGCTACATCGTCACCGAGGACAAGCTGCTCGGCGAGATCGACGTGCTGATGGGCGGCCGCGCCGCCGAGGAGCTGACCTTCGGCAAGGTATCGACCGGGGCGGCGAACGACATCACCAGGGCGACAGACATAGCGCGCCGCATGATAACCGACTACGGCATGTCCGAGCGCTACCGCAACGTGGCGCTGACCAAGCGCGGCGCCGGCATGATGGGACCGTCGGCCGAGCCGGTGATGGCCCGCGAGTACGGCGAGGAGACGCAGCGCTACATAGACGAGACGGTCGCCGCGACGGTCGCCGCGCGCTACGATATAGCGAGGCGCCGGCTCGAGGAGCGCCGCGCCCTCCTGGACGAGCTGGCCGGCGAGCTGCTCGAGAAGGAGTCGATCGACGAGGCGGCCTTCAAGGCCATCGTCGCGCCGCCCGCGGCGAGCGAGGAGAGGCTGGCTAGCTCCTAAGGACCGAACGCCTAGACAAACGATACAGTTTGCAATACACTTCAGTGTAGAGTCGTGCCCGGCGGTAGTCCGTCGGGCCGCCCACTGGAGGATAGCCATGGAATCGAACAATAATAGCGGGCCGCGACGCATCGCGGCATTCGTCGCGGCGGCCATGATCGTCGCGCTCGCCTCGTCCTGCGATCGTACTCGAGGCGATGAGGCCGCGTCCGGCGCCCCGCGCGTCGTCTACTCTGCCCACACCCAGAATTACGTGCCCTACGGCTACGTCGACGAGAAGGGCGGCTCGGACGGCTTCGAGATCGCCGTGCTCAGGGCCGTCAACGAACTGCTGCCCGACTACGAATTCCGTTTCGTGCCGACCTCGGACGAGGACCTGTTCATCGGGCTCGAGACCGGGCGCTACCAGCTGGCCACCAAGGGCGCCTGGGCGACCGCGGAGCGCCGCGAGAAATTCGTCTTCCCCAAGAACCCAATCGCCGCGAGCGTCATCGGCATAGCATTCAGGAGCGAGGACGCCGATAGGATACGGGACCTGGACAGCTTCGCAGCCTTCTCCGGCAAGCTCGTGCCGATCTCGCCGCAGAGCGCCCAGTACGCCGTGGTATCCGACTACAACGCGGCCCATCCGGAGCATCCGATCAAGCTGACGCCGTCGGACGTGTTCATCATCAACGACGCCTACCTCTGGGTGCTCGAGGGCCGCTACGACGCGTTCTTCGATATCAAGCTGTCGTTCCAGAAGAACGTGCTGGCCGAGGACGGGCCGTTCCACAGCCTGGCCTCGAGGCTGGCCTACGCGCCGTACAAGGGCATCCCGACCTGGCCGCTGTTCGCGAAGGGCGAGCAGGCCCTGGCCGACGCCTACGACGGGGCGATAGAGAGGCTCAAGGCCGACGGCACGCTCGCAGAGCTGTCGACGCGCTACTTCGGCGAGGACGTCTTCCGCTTCGCGGAGTAGGCGCGCGGTGGACCGCCCGTTCAATCCCGGATACATACTCGAGGTACTGCCGCGGCTCCTGGCGTTCCTGCCGGTGACTCTGGGAGTGGCGGCGGCCACGGCCCTGCTCGGGACGCTGCTCGGCTTCGTCCTAGCCAAAGCCAAGCTCGGCCGCTCGGCCGTCGCGCGGGGCCTGGCCGACGCGTACACCTGGGTCCTGCGCTGCACGCCGTCGATCGTACTGCTGTTCCTCGTGTACTACGGCCTCCCGGCCGTCGCGAAGGCGGCCTTCGGCGTCGACGTCAGCCTGCGGCACCGCGCCTTCTACGTCGTGCTCACCTTCACGCTGTTCTTCGCCGCGACGATGTCGGAGCTGATGCGCTCGGCCTACCTCGCGGTCGACCGGGGCCAGCGCGAGGCGGCCCTGAGCCACGGCCTGAGCGAGTTCCAGGCCTTCCGCCGCATCGTGCTGCCGCAGGCGGCCGTGTCGGCCCTGCCGAACGTCGCCACCTCGCTGGTCGCCCTGCTCAAGGAAGGCTCGCTCGCCTACACCGTCGGCCTGGTCGACCTGATGGGCCAGGGCACGCTGATCATAGCGCGCGGCTTCGGAGCGTGGTCGCTCGAGACCTATCTAGCGGCGGCCCTGATATACTGGGCGCTCACCGTGGCCATAGAGAAGGCCGCCGGCGCCCTGGAACGGCGACTGTCGGTCGGAAGGAGGGGCCTCGCCTAGGGGCCGCGTATGGGACTCGACCTCGACTACCTGGCGCGCACCTTCCTCCTGTCGCTGCGCGGCCTGCCGGTCACGCTCGGCATCTGCGCCTCGACCCTGCTCGTCTCGCTGCCGCTCGGGTTCGCGCTCGCGATCATCGGGATCTACAGGGTGCGCGTGCTGCGCAAGCTCGCCTCGGTCTACATATCCTTCGCCCGCGGCACGCCCGTCGTCCTCCAGATACTCGTGGTCTACAGCGTCCTCCCGAGCCTGGCCAACGCGCTGGCGATACGGGCGGGCTGGGACGTCGACGTGTTCGCGATGAACCCGCTCTGGTACGCCGTGGTCGTCTTCAGCTTCAACACGACGGCGGTGCTGTCCGAGATCATACGCTCGGCCATCCTGACCGTCGACCGGGGCCAGTACGAGGCGGCGCTGTCGAGCGGCATGACCGGCCGCCAGGCCTACCGCCGGATCATCCTGCCGCAGGCCCTGCTCGTCGCCTTGCCGAACCTGGCCAACGCGACGATCAACCTGATCAAGGGCACCTCGCTGGCCTTCCTGATGGCGGTGCGCGACGTGACCGCGATAGCCAAGATAGAGGCCGCGCGCGGCTACGACTACGTCGAGTCGTACCTGGCGGTCTTCATGATATATTTGCTCGTCTGCGGCGCCACGCAGGCCCTGTTCACCCGCGTCGAGCGGCGCCTCGGCATCTACCGGGCGCCGGTCGTGGCATTCTAACGCAGCGGAGAGCCCACATGCTGAGCATACGAGACCTGCACAAGAGCTTCCACCGCGCCGAGGTGCTCCGCGGCGTCGACCTGGACGTCGCGAAGGGCGACGTCGTCGCGATCATCGGCCCCTCGGGCGCCGGCAAGACGACGCTGCTCCGCTGCGTCAACTTCCTCGAGCGCGCCGACCGCGGCGAGATGCACTTCGACGGCCTCCACCTCGACATGCACAAGGCGAGCGGCAAGGACGTGCTCGCGATACGCAAGCGGACCGCCTTCGTCTTCCAGAACTACAACCTGTTCAATAACAAGACGGCGCTCGAGAACGTCACCGAGGGGCTGATCATAGGCCGAGGCATGCCGGCGCGCGACGCCGAGGACGTTGCCAGGCGGGCCCTCGACAAGGTCGGCCTGTCGAACCGGCTCGACTACTACCCGTCCAAGCTGTCGGGAGGCCAGCAGCAGCGCGTCGGCATAGCGCGGGCGATAGCGGTCGACCCCGACGTGATACTGTTCGACGAGCCGACGAGCGCCCTCGACCCCGAGCTGATCGGCGAGGTGCTCGGCATCATGCGGCAGCTTGCCCGCGAGGGCACGACCATGGTCGTCGTCACCCACGAGCTGGCCTTCGCCTCCGACGTGGCGAACCGGATCGTGTTCATGGACGAGGGCCTCGTCGTCGAGAGCGGCCCGCCGGACCGCGTCCTGCACGCCCCGGCCGAGGAACGCACGCGACAGTTCCTCAGGCGCATACTACCCGCGGGCGCGCCGCTCGGCTGACGCGCGGACGCCCCCGCCGCTATCCCGGCCTTTCCATCGCCTCCGCCTTTACATATTGACAGCTTTTGTCTGGTGCGCCATTATTCGCATGACATTTAACTTGTTTATGTCAAGGAGCGTTGTATGGCCATAACGATAGCCGGCACGGGGGCGTCGATCCCGGCGAACCG
>JAEWNA010000030.1 GCA_023392975.1 Pseudomonadota bacterium
CGCGATCGATGCCCTGCGCGTTGCGCGCGTGCGCCGGCCACTGCGCGGCCTCGGGCCGCGCACGCAGCTGCGCCCATGCGACGCTGGCCCATGCGCGCGCATCGGGTGCATGCGCGAGCGTGCCCGCGGCCTCGCGCAGGGGCAGCAGCGCGAGCAGCAGCCGTACCGCATCGTGGTCGTGGATGCCCTTCTCGTAGCCTTCGCGGTACCGCTGCGCGGCGAAATCGTGGACGGTCTTCGCCAGCCGCTCCGGCTGCTTGGCCTGCGCCAGCAGCACATTGGCGTCGAACCCGCCCTCGCCCGCCTCGGCCGCGGCCAGCACCGCACCGACGAGGTATTCCGCACGGCATAGCCATGGCGATTCCGACTCCAGCGGGCTGTCCCACACGTCGCGCAACGCGTCGAGTTCGGCGTCCTGCACCGGCGCGAAATAGCCGGTGCCGGTGAGATGCAGCGCCAGCCCATCGCCGCGCGGCAGCACGGTGAGGTCGAGCGGCTGGGTGTTGACGCTGAAACGGTGGCGCGGACCGAGGCGCACGACGTTGCCGCCGTCCTCGAACAGCTCGCTGCGATCGCGCAGCGCGCGCACCGACTGGTCGCGGACGCGCTTCAGCCGCGCTTCCAGGTCGTCCGCGCGGACACTGTCCTGCAGTTCGCGCAGGCGCGCGGCGAGGTCGCGCAGCTTCAGCACCAACGGATCGCCGGCGAAGAAGGCGTTGAGCGCGTCGGGGTCGCCCAGGCGCTCGGTGCGGCGCGGCAAACCGTCGAGGATCCGCGTCGCGGCGTCGGCCAGCGACTGCGCGCGGCGCTGGCGCTCGTCGAGCAGCGCCTGCTTGTGCGCCTCGAAGGTCTCGATCAGCTCCTCGCGCTTGGCCGCGATGTCGGCGAGGAACTGCTCGTGTTCGCCGAAGCGGCCTTCGATTTCCTCCAGTTGCAGCAGCAGGCGAGACAGCGCCTGATCGCAGGCGTCGGGGACGCGCGCGGCCGACAACGCGCCGGCGATGCCCTGTCCGAACAGCGCGAACTGGGCGCCGAACTGCGCCACCGCCTCGCCGGCACCGAGCTGCTTGCGGCGCTGCTCGGCGCGTGCGCGGGCCTGATTGAGCTTCGCGTACAGCGCCGAGATCGTTTCGACCACTCGGGTGCGCTGCGCGGCATCGTCCACCGGCAGCGTCGCCATCAGTTCGGACAGCAGGTCGAGGTCCGCGGACAGCGTGCGCATCGCATCGAGCGGCTCGCGCAGCGCGGCCGCGCCCTCCGCCTGCTGCGCCCGCGCGTCGAGTTCGCCGATGCGGACCTCGTACGGCTGCAGCACGCGCGCATCGGCGAGGAAGTCGCCGGCCGCCGCCGCGGTGCGCGCCTGCGCTTCCTGCAACGCGGCATCCATCGCATCGATCGCCGGCAGATCGGCGTAGCGCTGCTCGCGCAGCGTCATCCAGCGCCCGCGCTGCGCCGACAGGGCATTCAGCGCATCGACGCAGTCCTGCACGCGCTCCCAGCGATCCGGGTGCAGGCCGTCGAGCAGCTCGCGTTGCCGCGCTTCGGCTTCGTGCATCGCCTCGGCAACGCGACGACGCAGGCTCTCGACCTTCTCGTACTCGTCGAGCACCGCCTCGCTGCCGGCGACGATCTCGCGCAGCAGCGGCGCCAGGCCCTCGCACTGCGGATCCTCGATCCAGTGGTGGCGATCGAACAGCCGCCGCGCATTCTGGCTCAGGCGCTGGTAGTGCGCGGCCGACAGCGCTTCGGTCGCGATCTCGCGCGAGAGGTCGCGCAGGTCGGACAGCCCACGCACCAGGTCGGGATTGCCGACGCGCGCGAAGAAGCCGGTGCCGGGCGGCTGCGCCTGCGCATGTTCCTCGGCCGCGAACGGCGTGCGCCAGACCTGCATCGGATGGACCCGCGTCGGTTCCGCGGAGTCGGCGCTGAAGATCACCATGCGCCCGTCGCCCAGCCGCGCGTAGCCGTGGCCGATCACCGGCGGCTGCATGCCGCGCTCGATGGTGTTGTAGACGCACAGCGCGATGCGGCCGTCTTCCGGCTCGTAGAACAGGTACAGCACGTCCTCGCCGTTGGGCGCGCGCAGCGTGCGGCGGAAGCGCATTCCCTGCACGTCCTGGTCGAACGTGCGCAGCTCGCCGCTCTGCAGCAGGTAGCCGCCCGGGAACACGATGCCGTGGTCTTCGGGCAGCTGCACGCAGGCCTGGCCGATGGCGTCGATCCGGTACACCTTGCGCGCCACGGTGCTGTAGGCGAGATGCCGCCACGTCTTCTCGCGGTACGGCAGCACGCGCAGCAGCACCAGCGTGCCGACGCGGGCGTACTCGATCTGCGCGTCGTCCAGCGACTGGGTCTTGTCCTCCACCGGTTCGCTGTACAGGCCGAGCCCCGACTCGGTGTTGTTCTCGACCTTGATCGTGAGATCGCCGCCGACCGTCTCCACGAACAGGGTGTCGAGGATGTTCAGATGCGGGTGACGGCCGTTCACCGCCTGCTCGCGGCCGGCACGGGTCCACTCGAAGTCGTACGACGCCGGCAATGCGATGTCGCGTTCGCCGCGATTGTCGACGTAGCGCACGCTGCCGTCGGTGCCGACGCTCCAGCGGAAGACGCGCATGTCGTCGATGCGCTCGCCGATCTGGAACGCCGCGAGGAACAGGCCGTCACGCACGATAGTCTGCAGCAGCCGCGCATGCTGGTAGTAGGCGAACAGCTCGTTGAAGTCCTTCACGAATGCAGGTTCGGCGAGGAAGCTTCCGGTGGCCTCCACCGGGACCACGTCGTAGCCGGCCTCGCCCTCGACCAGCCGGTACAGCGAGAACACGTCCTCGATCCGGGTGGTCTTCTTCAGCCCCATGAACACGTTGTAGCCGAACAGCAGGCAGTCGCCGACCTGGACGATGTCGCGCGCGACGCAATTGTGCTCGGTGCGGATGCGGACGCGACCGATCATCTCCATCCGGCTCGCGCCGAAGGCCTCGATGCGCGCCGCGTTCAGCGCGTCGACGCGCGTGCGCAGCGCCTCGCCCTGCGCGTCGAGGCGGCGGCGCAGCACTTCGTAGGCGCCGCCTTCGGCGACGGCACGGTCCACCGCGCCGTCAGCGGGCGGCGCCGCGTCGCCTGCGACGGTTTCGATCTTGTCCGACATCGTGTCCTGCCTCGTGATG
>JAEWNA010000352.1 GCA_023392975.1 Pseudomonadota bacterium
ACCACGTCTGGCCCGCGCTCGAACCGCTGCTGAACTGAATCCCGCGCGCCGCGCGGCGCGACGCCGCGCAACTGCCTCCGTACCGATCGACCGCGGGCGCCTCCTGCGCACCGCGGGCATCGGTCGCCCCCAACCTACGGAGACAACGCCATGAAGACCTCGTCCCTCGCCGCCGCGTTCGCCGCCACGCTCATCGCCGCCACGCTCGCCACGCACGCCGCGCACGCCGGCAACATGCACAACGACGGCATGCACAACGACAACCCGATGGTCGGCGGCGCGCCGATGCTCGTGTCGCGCGACATCGTCGACAACGCCGTGAACTCGAAGGACCACACCACGCTGGTCGCTGCGGTGAAGGCCGCGGGCCTCGTCGAGACGTTGAAGGGCCCGGGCACGCTCACCGCCGTGCTGACCTACCACGTCGTGCCGGGCAACCTCGACGCGAAGGCGCTGGCCGCGAAAGTGAAGGCCGGCAAGGGCAGCGCGTCGCTCACCACCGTGCAGGGCGAAACGCTGACCGTGCGCGCCGCCGGCGGCGGCGTCACCGTCACCGACGCGAAGGGCAACGTCGCCAAGGTGACGGCCGCCGACGTGCGCCAGACGAACGGCGTCATCCACGTCGTCGACAAGGTGCTGATGCCGTAAGCGCATCATGTCCACTGCACTCCGGAAGGGCGGCTTCGGCCGCCCTTCTCGTCTGCATCGCACGCGTCTGCGCGTAGCGACCGCTCGTCGGCACGTCGAACGGATGTGAAAAAAATGTTTGCAAAGCGAAAACGACGGGTGTAACGTGCGCGCCCATCGCCGCACGACTGCGTCGAAAACCCCTTCGAAACCCGTTATTTCCGAGCCATTCCGATGACGTCCGCCCTTCGCAACCATCGCCGCTTCGCACCTTCGCGCTTCCTGCGCGATGCGAACGCCTGCGGGTGGGCGAAAGACGGCCCGCAGCCGCAGTACGACGGCATCCACCACCCGCGCTGATCTTCGTCCAGGAGATCGGTCGCCCCGATCTCCGAGGAACGCGAACGCCCTCGGAAGCCGCTTCCGGGGGCGTTTTGTTTTTCGCGTTCGCAAGGGAGTTCCATGCACGCGCGCGCGAATCTTCGCGGCGCGAACGGTTTCGCTCACGCGTTCTTCACCGACATTCCGCAGCATCCAGCGCGAACGCCCGGACAGCGAGGTCCGCGCGCGGGTCGTCGCTGCGCGGGACTCCGCCACGAGGCGCGCAAGCGCTGCATCGCGATGCTCGATGCGGGCGGCGGCGGGGAACGCATGGGCACACGGATTGCCGGTCGGCGACGGCCGGCAATGCGAAGCATCGATCGAACGATCGCCAGCGGCACGGGTTTCCCGCCCGTCCGGTGCGCGCGGCGCTGCCGTGGCGTATGCCGGCGATCGCAAGACGGTGTTTCGACAAGACGGCGTTAGCTCAGTCAGGGAGAGCAGCGGTTCCGCCGCAGGTCGCCGGTTCGATTCCGGCACGTCGATGGATAGCTCAGTCGGATAGAGCAACAGACTCCTAATCTGTCGGTCGCGGGTTCGACTCCCGCTCCAAACCATGACCCCTCAGGTCAGTTGCCACACCGGGGCGAAAGCCCCACCGGGAAACGCCCCTTGCGGCGTTCCGCGACGCGCGCAGTCCATCGCGTGCGCCGCGGAGACCGCAGCGGCGATGCCGCCGGACCTCCGCCCTCGAGGCGTGCGGGCCGGCGTCCGACACGATCTCCGCAAGGCATCGCGAAGATCGCAGGCGACGCCGGTCACCGCGCGGACAGCGCGCAGGACCCGCGGCACCGCCGTCGGGGGCGCTTCCCTTCCCTTTCGCCGCACCGGCCTCGCCGGTCGGCACAGCTCGCGCGGCCACCGGTTCACGCGCGGCGCCCTTCCCGAGAACCGGTACCACCAGAGCCAACGAAAGGAGAAACCCCGATGTTCTGGAAGAAGAGGGTCGTGATCGGCGACGGCGAGCGCGGCCTGGTGTTTCGCGACCGTCGGCTCGAGCGCGTGCTCGATCCCGGCGTGTACAACGTCTACGACCCGCTCGGCCGCCAGTCGATCGCGGTGCACGACGTCGCCAAGCCGGAATACGCCGGCAAGGACGTCGACACCCTGATCGACGCGCTGGGCGACAGGCTCGGCGAGCGCTTCGTGCTCGGCGACATCGGCACCGACGAAGTCGGCCTGGTGTCGAAGAGCGGCAAGCTGGAAGACGTGCTGTTGCCGGGTACCCGCAAGCTGTACTGGCGCGGCCCGATGCGCGTGGAGATCGAACGCATCGCGCTGGAGGAAGGACTGGAAGTCCGCGCCGATGTCGCCCGCCGCCTGCGCCAGCTCGGCGTGCTGGCGCGCGTCGCGGCGGTCGCCGACGTGCCGACGGAGTTCGTCGGCCTGGTCTTCATCGACGGCCGCTACGTGCGCATGCTCCCGCCAGGCAGCTACGCCTTCTGGAACTTCCAGAAGAACGTGGTCATCGAGGTCGTCGACCTGCGCTTGCAGGCGGTGGAGGTGTCGGGCCAGGAATTGCTCACCCGCGACAAGGTGTCGCTGCGCGTGAACCTCGCGGCCAGCGTGCGCGTGACCGACCCGGTCGCCTCGCGCACGCGCGTGGCGAAGTTCAGCGACCAGGTCTATCGCGAGCTGCAGTACGGCCTGCGCAAGGCGGTCTCCGCCAAGACGCTGGACGAACTGCTCGGCGACAAGGCGTCGCTGGACGGCGACATCTTCGACAGCGTCCGCGACAAGGTCGCCGCGTTCGGCATCGAACTGGTCGGCGTCGGCGTCAAGGACGTGATCCTTCCGGGCGAGATGCGCGAGATCCTCAACGGCGTCGTGCAGGCGGAGAAGGCGGCCCAGGCCAACGTCATCCGCCGTCGCGAGGAGGCGAACGCCACGCGTTCCCTGCTCAACACCGCGAAGCTGATCGACGAGAGCCCGGTGCTGATGCGCCTCAAGGAGCTGGAGGCGCTGGAGAAGATCACGGAGAAGATCGACAAGCTCACCGTGTTCGGCGGCCTGGATGGCGTGCTGAAGCAACTGGTGAACATCAAGCAGTAGCCCATGGCGCGGCGGAAGGATCCGTCGCGCCGTGGTTTCGACGAGACACAGGGACATGGACACGCAATCAAGGGCCACGCAATCTTTCGAATTCCTGCATGCCGAGGGCTCGCCCGTGCCGATCAAGGGCTGGGTGCGCGGCGTGCCGCTGGACGACGGCGCGCATCGCCAGCTGCAGAACATCGCGCGCGTGCCCTACGTCGGGCCGTGGGTGGCGGTGATGCCCGACGTGCACCTGGGCAAGGGCGCGACCGTCGGCTCGGTGATCCCGACCCGCGGCGCGATCATCCCGGCTGCGGTCGGCGTGGACATCGGCTGCGGCATGGCCGCTGTCCGCACCACGCTGCGCGCGGAGGACCTGCCCGAGTCGCTGGCGCACCTGCGCGCCTCGATCGAGCGCAGCGTGCCGGTCGGCAACGGCAACGGCGGCGAGCACCGGCGCCTGCCGGACAGCACCGAGACCCGGATCGGGCAATCGGGCCTGTGGCCGCGGCTGGAGGCGATCAAGGCGAAACATCGGCGGATCCGCGTCGACAAGTTCGACCGGCAGCTCGGCACGCTCGGCG
The DNA here is from genome assembly GCA_023392975.1 of Pseudomonadota bacterium. Lineage (GTDB taxonomy): Bacteria > Pseudomonadota > Gammaproteobacteria > Xanthomonadales > Xanthomonadaceae > Lysobacter_I. Next base: position 3,627 of record JAEWNA010000352.1, read on the forward strand.
GCGGCAACCACTTCATCGAACTCTGCCTCGACGAAGCCGGCGCGGTGTGGGTGATGCTGCACTCGGGCTCGCGCGGCACCGGCAACCTGATCGGCAGTTACTTCATCGAACAGGCCCGCGAGCGGCTGGCGACGCGCACGCTCGGCTTCCACCTGCCCGACCGGGATCTCGCGTTCTTCCTGGAAGGCGAGCCGCTGTTCGACGACTACGTGGAAGCGGTGTCGTGGGCGCAGGACTACGCCCGCGCGAACCGCGAGGCGATGATGGCCCGCGTGCTGGACGAGCTGCGGCGCAAGCTGCCGCGCTTCCAGCTGGAGAAGCTGGCGGTCAACTGCCACCACAACTACGTGCAGCGCGAGACCCATCACGGCGAATCGCTGCTGGTCACCCGCAAGGGCGCGGTGAGCGCGCAGGCGGGCGAGCTCGGCATCATCCCGGGCAGCATGGGCGCGAAGAGCTACATCGTGCGCGGCAAGGGCAATCCCGACAGCTTCTGCAGCTGCAGCCATGGCGCCGGACGGACGATGAGCCGCTCCGAGGCGAAGCAGACCATCACGCTGAAGCAGCACCGCGAGGCGACGGCGCATGTCGAATGCCGCAAGGATGCCGGCGTGATCGACGAATCGCCGGCCGCCTACAAGGACATCGACGCGGTGATGGCGGCGCAGGCGGACCTGGTCGAAGTCGTGCACACGCTGCGGCAGGTGCTGTGCGTGAAGGGGTGAGCGATCGCATGCTTGCGCGGCACTGCCGCGCAGTGATCGCGAACGCCCGCGCAGGGATGTGCGGGCCGGGCGCACCAAAGCCCGCAACCTATCGCCATGGATGGCATGGCAATTTCAAAAGAAGCGATACCCGCGCGGCGCTGCCGCGCAGCGATCCCGAACGCCCGCACCCGGAGGTGCGGGCGGGGCGACCCGAAGCCGGCGACGCATCGCCATGGACGGCGGTGGGCACCTTCATCGACGAAACAACCGGGGCAATACAGCCGCGCTACACCGCTTCTCAGTCCTCCCGTTCCTGCTGCTGCAGCGCCCACATCTGCGCGTACTGCCCGCCGCGGGCGAGCAGGTCGGCATGGCGGCCGCGCTCGACGATGCGGCCCTGGTCCATGACCAGGATCTCGTCCGCGTTCATCACCGTCGACAGACGATGCGCGATGACCATCGTGGTGCGTCCCTGCGCGATGCGGTCCAGCTCGGACTGGATCGCTTTCTCCGATTTTGAATCCAGCGCCGAGGTCGCCTCGTCGAAGATCAGCAGCGCCGGGTTCTTGAGCAGCGCGCGGGCGATCGCCACGCGCTGCTTTTCGCCGCCGGACAGCTTCAACCCGCGTTCCCCGACCTCGGTCTCGTAGCCGTCGGGGAAGCCGAGGATGCGGTCGTGGATGTGCGCGGCCTTCGCTGCGGCTTCCACTTCCTCGCGCGTGGCATCGGGCCTGCCGTACAGGATGTTGTAGAAGATGCTGTCGTTGAACAGCACGGTGTCCTGCGGGACGATCGCGATCGCGCCGCGCACCGAGGCCTGCGTGCAATCGCGCAGGTCGCGCATCGTGCCGTCGCCGTCCTCGATCGCGATCCGGCCGGCGTCCACATCGTAGAAGCGGTACAACAGGCGCGCCAGCGTCGATTTCCCCGAGCCGGAGTGGCCGACCACCGCGACCGTGCCGCCCGGCGCCACCTCGAAATCGACGTCGTGCAGGATCACGCGGCGCGGATCGTAGCCGAAGCGCACGTGCTCGAAGCGCAGCCGCGGGCGCGAGGCGTGCAGTACCACCGCATCGTCGCGATCGCGCACGTCGAGGTGCTCGTCGAGCAGGCCGAACAGCCGCTCCAGGTCGGTGAACGCCTGCTTCACCTCGCGGTACATCATGCCGAGCAGGTTCAGCGGCGCCGACAGCTGCAGCAGCACGGTGTTGACGAACACGAGGTCGCCGACCGTCATCTCCCCGGCGACCACGCCCGCGGCGGCGCGCCACATCATCGCGGTCACGCCCAGCGCGACGATCGCGGCCTGGCCGAGGTTGAGCACGCCGAGGGTCTTGCGGCTGAGGATCTGCGTCTCCTCGCGATGGCGCAGGCTGGCGTCGTAGCGCCGGGCCTCGTGTTCCTCGTTGTTGAAGTACTTGACGGTCTCGTAGTTGAGCAGCGAATCCACCGCGCGTTCGTTGGCGCGGGTGTCGGCCTCCACCGCGGCGCGGTAGTAGCGTGTCCGCCACTCGGTGACCGAAAAGGTAAAGGCGGCGTAGGCGACGAGCGTGATCAGCACGATCACCGCGAACCCGCCGTCGTAGAGGTAGACCAGCACGCCGGTGACCAGCGCGATCTCGAACAGGGTCGGCAGGATGGTGTAGACCATCCAGTCGAGCAGGTCGGAGACCGCGGTGCCGCCACGTTCGATGTCGCGGGCCACGCCGCCGGTGCGGCGGGCCAGGTGGAAGCGCAGCGACAGCGCGTGCAGGTGCCGGAAGGCCTCCAGCGTGAGTGCGCGGGTCACCCGCGCCATCACCCGCGCGAACACGATCTGGCGCACTTCGGTGAACAGGATCGTGCCCACGCGCGAGGCGCCGTAGGCCAGCAGCAGCGCCACGGGCAGCACCAGCACCATCTGGCCCGGCTTCACGTCGAGCGCATCCACCAGCCGCTTGAGCACGGTCGGCACGGCCAGCCCGGCGAGCTTCCCGGCGACGACGAGGGCCAGCGCGAACAGGATCCGGCCGAGGTACGGCCGCAGGTAGGGCAGCAGGTCGCGGAGGATGCGCGCTTCGCTGCGGGCGGCCGGCGGGCGCTGCGCGGTCAGCGATGGCGTGTCCGCGGCGTCGGCCTGCGCGCCGGCGCCCGCCGTATCGCCGGCAGGAGGCATGGGGGGGCTGGTCATCGACGCATCATGCGGGCGTCCGGGGCGGAGTCAAGGCGACACGGCGGAAAGCACGCCGGTTTTTGCCGATCCGCGCCATGCGTGCTTCACTGTGCCGATGGCCGTCTACGTCGACGATGCGGTGTTTCCCTGGCGCGGCCGGCGCTGGGCGCACCTGCTGGCGGACGACCTCGACGACCTGCATGCCTTCGCCGCCCGCCTCGGGCTGCCGCGCGAGGCCTTCCAGGACCTGCGCAGCGGCGCGCATTACGATGTCGACACCGAGACGCGCGAGCGCGCACTCGCGCTGGGCGCGATCGCCGTCTCGCGCACCCGCGATCGCGCCCGGATGCGGGCGATCATCGCCAATGCCCGCCGCCAGTGGAGCGGCCACGCAACCGTCGCCGCGCAGGCCGCCTCCCTGTCCACGACGCCTCCCGATCGCCAGGACCCCGCCATGACCGATTTCGACCTGTCCCCGCCCACCTCCGCCCAGCGCGACGCCCTGGCGGCGACGCTCTCGCCCGAGGAGCGCCGCGTGCTGCTCTCGCACGGCACCGAGGCGCCGTTCTGCGGCGTCTTCCTCGACAACAAGCGCGAAGGGGTCTACGTCTGCCGTCTGTGCGGACTGCCACTGTTCCGCTCCAGCGCCAAGTTCGACTCGGGCACCGGCTGGCCCAGCTTCTTCGCGCCGTACGACGAACGCCACCTGCGGCGCATCCGCGACACCAGCCACGGCATGGTGCGGACCGAGATCGTCTGCGCCCGCTGCGACAGCCACCTCGGCCACGTCTTTCCGGACGGCCCGCCACCCACCGGCGAGCGCCACTGCCTGAATTCGGTGTCGCTGGGCTTCGTCGATGCCGGCGCGCCGCTGCCGGATCCGCTGGCCCGCGGCGAAGACCGCCCCGCGGACTGAGCCATCGGCGCGATGGCGTATCCTAGTCGGCTCCACGCAAGCCGCAGTGCACCACCATGACCGATTCCCTGCCCGACCGCCTCTCGAACGACCCGCGCAGCCCCCATTACGACGCCGCCCTGCTCGAACGCGGCATCGGCATCCGCTTCAACGGCGTGGAGCGCAACAACGTCGAGGAATACTGCGTCAGCGAGGGCTGGGTGCGGGTGATCGCCGGCAAGGCGCTGGACCGCCGCGGCCAGCCGATGACGATGAAGCTCAAGGGCTCGGTGGAACCTTATTTCCGCGAAGCGGAGTGACCTTCTGGCAAAGCCTGTTCGGCTTGCTCTGTTTCAGACAAGGTTTCAGACAAGACGCACGAGTGCGCCGTCGGGCAATGTGTCGAGTCGGTACGTGAACCCTTGCCAGCCGACACGTCTCGCGCCGGCGCTGAGTGGAGTTCTCGGCACAAACAGGGTCTCGCCCTGGAAGTCAGTGGGCAGGTAGTAGATCGCGACGTCGTTGCCGGACTTCAACACCAGGTACAACGGGAAGTAGATGGCCGCAGCCATCCGCTCCCGTTGCGGTGCCCATGCGGCTCCGGGCACGGTCTTGGGTAGCGCGGAAACATCGATCACCGTCGAAGTCTTGACCTGCGCGAGGAAGCCGCAGAAGTCGCAGATCAGATCCGCGCACTTGAAGTTGGTCGGCAACCGCTTGAGCGTCTTCCGTCGCTTGCAACGGGGACAAGCGCAGGCCTTCGCGACACGCTCCTCGCCCCATGCCCCCAGTCTCTGCTTGTCCGTGGACATGTACTTTTCCCAATGCGTCATCGCGTCGCAGGGGGGCGTGACAGGGGCGCAAGCAGGCGAACGTGGAACCCGCGGTGCACCTCAGTCCTCGTCCGGCAGCAGCGCGCGCCCCATCTGGGCGACGGTCGGCGCCTCGAAGAAGGTCTTGAGCGGCAGTTCGAGGCCGAGGCCGTCGCGGATCGCCGACATCAGCCGCATCGCCATCAGCGAGTGGCCGCCGAGGTCGAAGAAGTTGTCGTGCACGCCGACCCGCTCGACGCCGATGATCTCGGCCCAGATGTCGGCCAGCACTTCCTCGATCGGCGTGCGCGGCGCGACGTAGGCGCGGGCGAGCGCGGCGGTCGCGCCCTGCGGCGCCGGCAGCGCGCGACGGTCGAGCTTGGCGTTGGACGTGAGCGGCCAAGCGTCCATGCGCACGTAGGCCGTCGGCACCATGTAATCCGGCAGCAGCGCCTGCAGCGCCGCCCGCAGCGTTTCGGGCGCCACCGGGGCGTCGCCGGTATCGAGATAGTAGGCGACGAGCTGCTTTTCGCCCGGCACGTCCTCGCGCGCCAGCACGACGGCTTCCTTCACGCCCGGCTGCGCGGCGAGCTTGGCCTCGATGTCGCCCAGCTCGATGCGGTAGCCGCGCACCTTCACCTGGAAATCGTTGCGGCCGAGATGCTCGATCGTGCCGTCCGCGCGCCAGCGCGCGAGATCGCCGCTGCGGTACAGCCGGTCGCCCGGCACGAACGGGCTGTCGACGAACCGGTCGGCGGTGAGTTCGGGACGATGGAGATAACCGGCCGCCACACCGACGCCGCCGATGCACAGTTCGCCGGCTACGCCGGTGGGGGCTGGCCGCAGCCAGCGGTCGAGCACGTACACGCGCTCGTTCGCGAACGGACGACCGATCGGCACGGTGTCGGCGTCCTGCAGCGACGGCGGGCAGACGTGGTACGTGCTGATCGCCGTGGTCTCGGTCGGACCGTAGATGTTGATGAAGCGGCGACCGTGGTTCCAGCGCCTGAGCAGCGCGGGCGGCACGGTCTCGCCGCCGCAGGTCAGCGTGTGCATCGACGCCAGCGTCGCGCCGGGCGGCATCGAGGCCAGCACCACCGGCGGGATCAGCGCATGGGTGATGCCGCGCTTCGCGACCAGCGCTTCGAGCGTATCGCCGAGCAGCGTCTCGCCGGGTTCGGCGAGGTGCAGCGATCCGCCACCGCCGAAGGCCATCACCCACTCCAGCACGAACGCGTCGAACCCGAACGAGGCGAACTGCAGCACCCGCGTGTCCGGGCCGAGGCCGAACGGTTTGCGCAGCGCATGCATGAGTCCGGTAACGCCGCCGTGGCGCGCCATCACGCCCTTGGGCACGCCGGTGGAGCCGGAGGTGTAGATGATGTACGGCAGATCGTCGGGGCCGAGTCCGACCTCCGCCGGATCCGGCGGCATCGCCGGCGCGTCGGCCCACGGCGACGGCATCGCGTCGATCGCATGCACCGGCGGCGGCGCGTCGACCTGCGCCCGCACGGCGTCGAGCACGGCACGGCTCGGCGCATCCGTCAGCACCAGCGCCGGTCGTGCGTCGGTCAGCATCGCGGCGATGCGCTGCTCGGGATACGCCGGGTCCATCGGCACGTAGACACCACCGGCCTTCATGATGCCCAGCACCGTCGCGATCGCCCGCACCGAGCGCTGCAGGCAGATCGCGACCAGCGTGCCGCGGCCCACGCCCTGCGCGCGCAGCCAGTGCGCGAGGCGGTTGGCCTCGGCGTCGAGCGTCGCGTAGTCCAGCGCGTCGTCGCCGCAGGTCACCGCGATCGCCGAAGGCGCGGCTACGGCATGGTCCTCGACGTAGGCATGCAGCGGCCGCCATGGCCCGAAGTCGCGTTCGGTCGCATTCCAGTCGACCACCAGCCGGCGGTATTCGTCCTCGTCGAGCAGCGACAGCCGGCTCGCCGACACGTGTTCGTCGGCGACCATCCCGCGCAGCGCTTCGACGAAATAGCGGGCGTAGCGCGCAGCCGTCGCCTCGTCGAACAGCGCGGTGGCGTATTCGATCACGCCGGCGATGGCGTCGCCCTGTTCGATCATGCTGAGGTTGAGGTCGAACTTCGCCATCGACAGCGCGGGATCGCGCATCCGCGCGGTCAATCCCTCGAACCGCAGGTCCCAGGCCGTGTCGTTGTGCCAGGCGAACGCCACCTGGAACACCGGCGTCCAGGCGAGGCTGCGCGCGGGATTGATCTGCTCCACCACCTGCTCGAACGGCAGTTCGCCGTGCTCCTGCGCCGCCAGCACCGCCGTCTTCGTCCGCGCCAGCAGCGCCGCGATGTCGGGATCGCCGTCGAGGTCCAGGCGCAGGGCCAGCATGTTCACGAAGAACCCGATCTGGTCCTGCACCTCGCGCCGGCCGCGGTTGGCGATCGGCGAGCCGATCACCACGTCGTGCTGGCCGGACAGGCGCGACAGCACCAGCGCCCAGGCGGCCAGCAGGGTCATGTACAGGGTGGCGCCGTGGCGCGCCCCCAGCGCCCTCAGCCCCGCGGCGAGTGCCGCATCGATCGACACCGGCACCCACGCGCCGGCGAAGGACTGCTCGGCGGGACGCCGGCGGTCGGTCGGCAATTCCAGCAGCGGCGGCGCGCCGGCAAGGGCCTCGCGCCAGTACGCCGTTTCGCGCGCCAGGCGCTCGCCGGCCAGCCGCTGCTGCAGCCAGGCCGCGTAGTCCGGATACTGCACCTGCAGCGGCGGCAGCGGATCGGCCTCGCCACGACGGCGTGCCGAATACAGCGCCTCCAGTTCGCGGGCGAACACCGCCAGCGACCAGCCGTCGCAGACGATGTGGTGCATCACGATCGACAGCACGTGATGGTCTGCGGCGAGACGCACCAGCCGCACGCGCCACAGCGGACCGCGGGCGAGATCGAACGGCGCCGCCAAGTCGGCCGCCAGCAGGGCGTCGAGCCGCGCCGCCTGCGCCCCGGCATCGTCGGCCTGCGCGGACAGATCGTCCTCGGCGAACGCGAACGGCAACGCCTCGTGGACGCGCTGGCACACGTCGGCATCGACGGATTCGAAGGTCGTGCGCAGGCTCTCGTGGCGCGCGGCGATGCGCGCCAGCGCCCACGCCAGCGCATCCCGATCCAGCGGACCGAGCAGATCGACCGACTGCGGCACGTTGTAGACGGCGGAATTCCCGCCGACCCGATCGAGGAACCACAGCCGCCGCTGCGGCGGCGAAACCGGAAAGACGCGGCCATCGCGCGGCTGCCGCGGAATCGCCTGCGCCTGCCGGCGCAGCGCGCGCAATTGCTCCGGCGTGAGGCGACTCAGCGCTTCTCTGGGGTCCATGGGGCCTGCTCCTGCACGGCGACTGCGACGACGAGGGCCGCGGCGCCGTCCCGGGGACGGTCGCTGCGCGGCGCGGCCGGATGATCGCACACTTCGTTCGCGCCCCAGGGCGACCGCCGCAACGAAAACGGGCCGGCGATGCCGGCCCGTCGTGTACGTCGCCGTCGTGTCACCAGCGGCCGGGGGGATCGGCCGCGAAGCCGTTCGGGAACGCCTGCGGCTGGCCGCGATAGCGACGATCGTCGTAGCGATGGCGCGGCATCACGCCCATCGCGACCAGATTCGGCACGTCGTCGTAGCGGAGCTGGGCGACCTGCGCCGGCGTGCGCGAGGCGCGGACGAAGTCGGTGCGGCCGACCGGCGACCATTCGCGCTCGCCATGGCCGGTGCCGATGCTCTGGGCGACGCCGTTGCCGTAGGCCGAATCCGCCGCGGCTTCGGAGGCGCGGCGCGAGGCGGACGGCGCTGCGGGGGCGGACTTGGCGGCGTCGCGGGCGCGGCCGTATTCGCGCTCCTCGCGGGCGATCGGCGCGGGCTCGTAATACGGCTGCGGCTGCGGGCGCTCGCGGAACACCGCGACGCCGATCACGCCGACGTTGTCGGGCCGGCCGGTGCGCGCGGCATAGCTGTCCGGCAGGTCGGTGAAGTAGAACTGGGCGACGTCCTGGTACGACTTGCGCCAGCCGGTGATCTCGGTGGTCTGCCACGGGCCCAGCACGTAGCCGGTCTGGCCGGCGGCGGCGGTCTCGCCGCTGATGGCGTTCACGCCGTCCACCGACAGCACGACCAGCACGCGCTCGCCGGTGGTGTTGGTCAGGCGCACGCTGTAGCGGTGGCCGGGGATGCCGGGGATCCAGTCCTGGCCGCGGTGGCGGTATTCGGGGAGCCATTCGCCGGTGTCGCGATCGACGACGTCGACGTCGACCAGCGGCTGCGCGGACAGCGAGGTGCAGGCGCTGACGGCGGCGAGGGCGGTGAGGAGAAGGGCGGTCGGGCGCAGCATGGCAGGGCTCCAGAGAGGGCAATGTCCGGCATGGACGCCCGTGATGAACGCGTCGTCGCGGAAAATGGGGTTGCGCGGCCGGGTGCGCGATCGCGTCGGCGGGGCGGGCGCGTTCAGCGGCGGGTAAACTGGCGGGCCGAGTCCTTCCGCGGCCCCGCTCCCCATGTCCGCCACCCGCATCCTCACCGGCATCACCACCTCCGGCACGCCGCACCTGGGCAACTACGTCGGCGCGATCCGCCCGACCGTGGCCGCCAGCCGCACGCCGGGCACGCAGAATTTCTACTTCCTGGCCGACCTGCATGCGCTGATCAAGGTGCAGGACCCGGCGAAGGTGCAGCGCTCGACGCTGGAGATCGCCGCGAGCTGGCTGGCCTGCGGCCTGGAGCCGGACAACGACCGCGTGTGGTTCTACCGCCAGAGCGAGATCCTCGAGATCCCGGAGCTGACCTGGTTCCTGACCTGCGTCGCCGGCAAGGGCATCCTCAACCGCGCGCACGCCTACAAGGCCGCGGTGGACCGCAACGCCGCCGAGGGCCAGGATCCGGATTTCGGCATCACCGCCGGACTGTTCATGTATCCGGTACTGATGGCCGCGGACATCCTCGTGTTCAACGCGCACAAGGTGCCGGTGGGCCGCGACCAGATCCAGCACATCGAGATGGCCCGCGACTTCGCGCAGCGCTTCAACCATCTGTACGGCGATCACTTCGTCTTGCCGGAAGCGGCGATCGAGGAGCACGTCGCCACCCTGCCCGGCCTCGACGGCCGCAAGATGTCCAAGAGCTACGACAACACCATCCCGCTGTTCGCGCCGCGCGACGAACTGAAGAAGCTGATCTTCTCGATCGTCACCGACTCGCGCGCGCCCGGCGAGCCGAAGGACACCGAGGGCTCGGCGCTGTTCCAGCTCTACCAGGCGTTCGCCAGCGCCGACGAAACCGCCGCGATGCGCGAAGCCTTCGCCGGCGGCATCGGGTGGGGCGATGCGAAGCAGCGCCTGTTCGAACGCGTCGACCGCGAAATCGCCCCGCTGCGCGAACGCTACGAAGACCTGATGGCGAAACCGGCGATCATCGAGGCGCAACTGCTCGACGGTGCCCGCACCGCACGCGAGCGCCTGGGCACGCCGTTCATGCGCACCCTGCGCGAGGCGGTCGGCCTGCGCGACCTGTCGAAGATGCCGGCGGAGACGAAGCCGGAGAAGGACAAGGCCGCCGCGCTGCCGGTGCTCAAGCAGTATCGCGAGCAGGACGGCCGGTTCTACTTCAAGCTCGCCGACGGCGACACCGTGCTGCTGCAGAGCGTGGGCTTCGACAATCCGAAGGACGCCGGCGCCTGGGTCGCGCGGTTCAAGCGCGAGGGTGCGGCGGCGCTGGTCGATGCCACCACCGCGCTCGAACCCATCGCCTACCTGTCGCGCGCCGGCGAAGCGCTGGCGTCGCTCAAGCGTGCCGAAGACGAACGCAGGCAGGCGAAGGCCGAATGACCCTCGCCGCGGACGTCTTCGTCCGCCACACATAGACCAGGAAACGCCACATTCATCCTTGACGGAATTCCCGCCGAACGAGATGGAGCAATCAAGAATGGACTTCCAGAAGCGAGTCGATCTGGGTAGAGAGTGGGAAATCAAGGTCTCGTGCTGGCTCCAGGAAAACAGCCAGTACGTATTCGACGTCTATGAATATGTGCCGACAGAAAACGGCGCGATGAAATCCGCTCGCCTGAAAGCCATGCCTCCGGCCGAATCCCTCGTCCTGCCCGACCTGCAGGTCGCGGCGCAAGGCGCTACGCACTGGATAGAGGTGAAATACAAGAGCTCGGCCGCCACGGGGCATGCCGGACGGGCAACGGGTATCGATTACCACTACTGGCAACAGTATCGCAGCGTGCAGGAAGTCACTGGCCTGCCAGTATCAATCTTCTTCGTGCATGGCGCCGAACGCGAGATCCGCGGCGCCTCACTCGACATCCTCTCGGCGTTGGCGGGCTTCCACGAACGACCCGGGATCAATCACGGCCAAGGCGGAATGGTGTTCTGGCTCTATGACACCCTTCCCCTCGTCGCGCGGATAGACGACGGCGGCCAGATCGTGCCGCCCTAATCGTTCGCATCATTCGCGCCATTCGTTCGGCTCGATCGCCCCGGGGCGCTCCTTCATCCGCACCACGCAGAAGTGCTGGCCGGTCGGCGCCTCCATCACCACCCAGGTGTGGACGGCCGAGACGCGCTTCGCGCCGAGGGCTTCGAGGCGCGCGACCTCGGCCTCGATGTCGTCGGTCTCGATGTCCAGGTGCACCCGCGAATCGTGCGTCACCTTCTGCACTTCGACGTGCAGGCCGCCGGGCGCGTCGTCGAGCTTGACGTAGGTGTCCGACTCCTCCGGCGGCAGCGTGCCGATCGGCCAGCCCAGCGCGTCGCTCCAGAAGCGCGCGGCGGCGTCGAGGTCGTCGGTCCGGCAGTCGATGATGAAGCCGGCGAGGCGGCTGCGGTGGGTCATGGCGAAGCTCCCTCGGCGTCGGCGGTCAGCGCGAGCGGCGCCGGACCGGCGGCGGTGCGTCCTTGTCCTTGATCGCGTCGAGCCGTGCGTCTTCCTCCAGCTTCTTGCGGCGCGCCTGTTCGAGTTCGTGTTCCTCGACGATCCTGCGCTGCAGCGCCTGGGCGAGCAGCGCGCGGTAGACCGGATGGATCCCGGCATGGCCCATCGCCGTCCACAGCCATTCCTTCTCGGCGGTGTTGGCGAACACGGTGATGCGCTCGAAGTCCTTGAGCTCGGGTTCCTTCGGCGCCGCGACCACCGCGACGAACTCGCTGAAATCCATCCGCTGCCTCCCCGGTGGCGACGTGCGCCGCCACCCGCATTCGGGCGGGCCGGATCAGAGCGACATGCTCAGACCGAATCCCACCACATCAGGAACTCGTGCCACAGGCGCTTGAAGAACCCGGCCTCGGCCACGCCTTCGATCGCCACCAGCGGCGCCTCGGCCACGACCTTGCCGTCCATCGTCACTTTCACGGTGCCGATGGCCTGGCCGCCCTTGATCGGCGCCACCAGCGTCTTGGGCACGTCCATCGTCGGCTTGAGGTCGCCGTAGCGACCGCGCGGCACGCTGACCAGCAGCGGCTGCGCGACGCCGAGCTTGATCTCGTCCGCGGTGCCCTTCCAGATCCTGTGGGTCGCGATCACCGCGTCCTTGTCGTACAGGCGGTGCGTCTCGTAGAAGCGGAAGCCCCAGTTGAGCAGCGCCAGCGAATCGACCGCACGCTCTTCCTCGCTGTTGGCATGCATCACCACCGTGATCAGGCGCTGGTCGCCGCGCTTGGCCGAGGCCATCAGGCAGTAGCCGGCGGCGGAGTGGTGGCCGGTCTTGATGCCGTCGACCGACTCGTCCCGCCACAGCAGCAGGTTGCGGTTGCGCTGGGTGATCGGCCCGACCGTGTACTCGCGCACCTTGTTGTAGGCGTACTGCTGCGGGAAATCGTGGATCAGCGCGCGGCCGAGCAGGGCCAGGTCGTGCGCGGTGGAATAGTGGCCTTCGGCCGACAAGCCAGTGGCGTTGACGAAATGCGAGTGCTTCATGCCGATGCGCGCGGCGTACTCGTTCATCAGCGTCGCGAACGCGGCCTCGCTGCCGGCGATGTGCTCGGCCAGGGCGATCGCGGCGTCGTTGCCGGACTGCACCGCCATGCCCAGTTCCATGTCGACCAGCGGCGCGGACTTGTTGACCTCGAAGCCGCTGAAGCTGCCGTCGGTGCCGGCGCCGCCCATGCGCCAGGCGTTCTCGCTCATCATCACCTTGTCGTCGGTCTTGATGCGGCCGGCCTTCAGCTCGGCGCCGACGACGTACGAGGTCATCACCTTGGTGATGCTCGCCGGTTCCAGCCGGTCGTCGTAATGCTCGCCGGCGAGCACCTTGCCGGTGGCGTCGTCCATCACCAGCCACGCGGTGGCATGCGGCGGCTTGGGCGCGTCGGGGATCTGCAGCGGCGGTGGCGCCGGTTGCGCCGCGGGGGCCGGTGCAGGTGTCGGGGCCGCTCCCAGACCCGTCGCGAACACGGCGCCGGCCATCGCCAGCCCCCGCATCCAGCCCGTCCCGTACCGCTGCCGCCAACCGCCCAACGTCTTCATCGAATCGTGTACTCCGCTGTTCCGCGGCCGTGCCGCGCGTATGGTTCGAACCCTGCATTCTGAACGATGCGGCGCGCGATGCCGAGGGATCGCGTCACGCGGAGGGCATCAGGCGGTCGTGCATTCATCCGCCGGCCGGACGCGCGCTCAGTCGCGGACGATGCGCGCCGGCGAGAAACCCAGGTCGGCTGCGCGACGCGACAGGTCGGGAACCCGGTCGGCCGACACCGGGCCCAGCCGTAGGCGCCACACTGGCCGCCCCTCGACCGAGGCCTCGTCGATCCGCGCCGGCCCGAGCCCGGCGGCGGCGAGGCGGTCGCGGGCGCGTTCGGCGTTCTCGCGGGTGCCGTAAGCCGCCAGTTGCAGCAGCACGCCGTCGGCCGGAACCGAAGCCGGGGCCGGAAGGGGTGCAGTGGCGACCGGTGCCGAGGCCACCGCGACGGCGCCCTGAATGGCGGGGACGCCGGTAGCGACGCGAATCCCGTTCTCGCGCATCCAGCGTTCGAATTCATCCGCCGGCAGCGCGGGATCCGGCCGGGCATGCGACGACGCTGCCGCGGGCTTCGCCGCATCGGCGACCGCCAGCTCGCGGCGGCCGCCGGGATCGTCCGGCGTCAGCGCGCGCACTTCCACCCGGGCGGTGCCCTGCCGGATGAAGTCGAGCTTGGCGGCGGCGGCGTAGCTGAGGTCGATGATCCGCGCCGAATGGAACGGGCCGCGGTCGTTGACCCGCACCACCACCGACTTGCCGTTGGCGAGGTTGGTCACGCGCACATAGCTCGGCAGCGGCAGCGAGCGGTGCGCGGCGCTGAAGGCGTACATGTCGTAGACCTCGTGGTTCGAGGTCTTGCGGCCGTGGAATTTCTTTCCGTAGAACGAGGCCAGGCCTTCCTCGACGTAACCGTCCGCCCGGCCGAGCACCTGATAGCGCTTGCCGAGCACGGTGTAGTCGCGGTTGCCGATCCGCGACGGCGGCTCGGCCTTCACTTCGGGCTCGGGGATGGCGTCGACGTCCGGGATCGCGTCCGGTGCGCTGTCGGCCACGCCGGGCGCGTACAGCCCGCCGGCGACGTAATCGCCGCGCTTGGACGGGTCTTCCTGGGCCGGGGCGTAGGGCGAACGCTTCGGACCGTCGGGCTGCGACGGTGGCGGCACGCGTTCGGCCTGCGGTGGCGGGGCCTTCTTCGGCGCGGAACCGCAGCCCGCCAGCGCCGCCGCCAGCAGCAGCGCCGTCGCGACGCGGATCATGGCGTCGCGCCCCCGCCCGCCGCGCCGGCACGGATCGCCTGCGCCAGCTGGTGCACGGCCAGCGCGTACATGGGCGAACGGTTGTAGCGGGTGATGACGAAGTAGTTGCGGTAGCCGATCCAGTATTCCCGGCCGGCATCGCCGTCCAGGCCGACCACGGTCGCGCCCTGGGTGGCCGGGTCGCGCGGCAGCGGCTCGCCGGGCATCGGCCGGTAGCCGCGCTCGGCCAGTTCGGCCATCGGATGCACCGGCTGCAGCGACTCGGGGACGAACTCCTCGCGCCCGGCGTCGAGCGTGGCGCGCGCCACGACCGGGCCGTCGGCCTGCCAGCCATGCACCACGAAGTAGTTGGCGATCGACGCGAACACGTCCGGACGATGGGTCAGCAGGTCGCGGCGGCCATCGCGGTCGCCGTCCTTCGCCCACAGGCGATAGCTCGACGGCATGAACTGGCCCATGCCCATCGCCCCGGCGTAGCTGCCCTTGAGCGTGAGCAGGTCGAGCTGCGGTTCTTCCTTCGCCAGCGCGAACAGCTGCGCGAGTTCGCCGGCGAAGAACGGCGCGCGCTTGGGGTGGTCGAACGCCAGCGTGTACAGCGCGTCCAGCACCCGGTAACTGCCGGTGTTGCGGCCGTAGAACGTCTCGACGCCGATGATCGCGACGATGTACTCGGCCGGCACGCCGGTCTCGGCGGACACCCGCTCCAGCGCCGCGCGATTGTCGCGGTAGAACGCGACCCCGCCGTCGATGCGCGCCGGGGTGAGGAAGATCTGCCGGTAGTCGCGCCACGGCTTCACCGCCTCGGCCGGGCGGGTGATGGCGTCGATGATGCTCTGCTTGTACTCGGCCTGCGCCAGCGCGTCGCGGATGCGCTGCGGCTCGATGCCGTAGGTCGTCGCGGTGTAGTCGACGAACGCGGCGATGCGCTGTTCGCGCGGGATCGCCGGATCGGTCACCGACGGCGGCGCCACGGGGCGCTCCTGCGCCGTCGGCACTTCGGGCAGCAGGCGCGGGGCCGGCGGCGGGACGGGTGCGGGCTCGGCCAGCGGCGCCACGACCGGCGGGGGCGGCGGGGACGGGGTGGCGCAAGCGGCCAGCGACACCACGGCCGCGACCGCGCCCATACGCAGCAAGCTACGGAAAATCAATGGCTTGCGCCTCTTTCGGGGGATCGACGGCGAGAGGGTAGCACGGGGCTTCGCGGCGAGGACGTGCCCGGCTGTTCACCGGGACGCCGGCCGCTCATCGCGAAAGCGCCCGGAACAACGTGGCGAGCGAGGTCGCGGCGGCCACCGGATGGTCGGCGAACAGACACACCACGGTGACGGCGATGCACGCCGAGAGCCCGAGCCAGAGCAGCCGGCGCTCGCGGAGCCGGAGGCGATCCTCGCGCAATCGCACCGCTTCCAGCCGCTGGGTATCGTTCTTGAACGGACCGAAGGGATTGTCGGGATGGGTCATGGCGTGGGTTCCAGCAGGCGGGAACAGGAGCGCTCCATAAGGTCTTGTAACAGTGGGGCAGTCTCCGTTGGGGGACAGGTGGATTCCTCTCGCGCGGGTTCGCGACTCGCCAAGACGACGGTTGAGGCAACGTTGACAGCAGTGGGAGAAGAGCCCTCTTCCGGACTTTCCGACGGTAAACGCCGGTTTGTCATGGCGTCGACAGCCCGCCCGCCAGTCGTGATGAGGCTGCCCGGCGTCCACACCGAAGGAAAGCCGGGTGAGGTGTCTTGTGCGTTCGCACAGGCAGAGGGCCGACGAACAGAAATGTCAGCCGGGATTGGGTAGAAGCCTTCTTTGGTCTTGACGGTACCCAAAAGATCCAGCGGGCTTTTTGCAGCCGTCACGACGACGGAGCCGCGAGCACGACGATCCGACCGGACCCGACACAACCGACCTGCCGCTGCGCCAAAGCAGATCCCTCACCTGCGGTTCGGGATGACAACCCGAGGGGCGCGGAAGGACGGTTCGACCAAACGCCGGCACGACAACCCGGCAGAACCTGGCGCGACCCGTGCAGTGTCACGAAAAGCAGGTCCCTCGCCTTCCGCTCAGGATGACAGCCGCAAGGCTCGGCGCGCGGCGAGATTCGCGACGATCCCTCGGCACGCCGCGGAAACGCGCGTCCACGGCCGACCCGTCCCGCCGCAGGTCACCATGACCCGCCGCCGTTGCAATTCCCGGGCGTACCCCCGACGCTTCCCGCCTGCCCGACATCGCCCGCCTGCCCATGTCCCACCCGATGCCCGTCTCCGAGCTGTTCCTGATCGCGATGACGATCATCTTCTCGGTGCCGTACCTGATCTGGCGCCTCGGCCGGACCGACTACTTCGCGCCACTGGTGGTGGTGCAGATCATCACCGGCATCCTTCTGGGCCCGGGCGTGCTGGGCGCGGCCTTCCCCGACTACTACGCCTTCGTGTTCACCAGGGACGTGATCCAGTCGCTCAACGGCGTCGCATGGTGGGCGGTGATGGTGTTCGTGTGGCTGGCCGGTATCGAGCTGGACCTGGGCGAGGCCTGGAAGCACCGCCGCGAGAGCGCGATCACCGCCGGCCTGGCGTTGGGCACGCCGCTGGTGGTGGGCAGTCTGGTCGCGGTCGGCATGCTGGGATTCCCCGGCTGGCTGGGCGAGCAGGGCCACCACTGGCAGTTCGTGCTGGGCGTGGGCATGTCCTGCGCGGTCACCGCGCTGCCCATCCTGATCCTGCTGATGGAGAAGCTGGAGATCCTGCGCAGGCCCATCGGCCAACGCATCCTGCGCTACGCCAGCCTCGACGACGTGGCGATCTGGGGCGTGCTGGCGCTGGTGCTGATGGACTGGGAGCGGATCGGCCGGCAGGGCGCGTTCATCGTCGTCTACGCGCTGGCCTGCGTGGGGTTCCGCAAGCTGATGGCGCGGCTACCCGAGCGCGACCGCTGGTACGTGGCGCTGGTGTGGCTGGCGGCCTGCGCGTTCGGCGCCGACTGGTCGGGCCTGCACTTCATGGTCGGCGCGTTCCTCGCCGGCGTGGTCATGGACCACCACTGGTTCGACCGCGACCGCCTCGACACCCTGCGCCACAACGTGCTGCTGGTGATCATGCCGGTGTTCTTCCTCAGCACCGGCCTGCGCACCGGCTGGAGCATGGGTGGCGGCGCGGTGATCGCCGCCGCCGCCGCGCTGCTGGCCGCGCAGGCGATCGGGAAGCTGGCCGGGGTTCATGTCGCCGGCCGGATCCTCGGCTGGAAGCCCGGCGAGGCCACGGTCATCGGCTGGCTGCTGCAGACCAAGGCGCTGATCATGATCATTTTCGCGAACGTGCTGCTGGACAAGGCGATCATCACCAGCGCCACCTTCACCGCGCTGTTGCTGATGGCCGTCGCCAGCACCATGCTGACCGTGCCGATGACCGCCCCGCGCCTGCGCCGCATGCAGGCGCTGCTCGGGCGCGACGCCTGATCTTCGTGCAGCATCCGCTCGTGCAGCACCTCCCCTCCCCGCAGGATTCCACCCCCCCCGGAGCCTTCCCGCATGACGCTTTCGTCCCGCCTGCCCCCCGCCTCGCGCCTGCTGCTGCCGGTCCTCCTGTTCGCGCATGCGGCCGTCGCCTCCGCCGCGGAGCGGGTCCGCGTGCCTTCGCCGTGGACCGCAGGCCAGACCGTGGTCTACGACGACGAGGCCGTGCAGCGCGACGCCGCCGACCCGGGTGGCCCATCCACGCGCCGCATCACCGATCGCACCGAGATCCGGGTGGACGCCGCCGGCCGCGACGGCATCGCGCTGGCCTGGACCACCCGCGACAGCCGGGTCGAGGCGGTCGACGGCGACCGGGTCATGGCCGACCTGCTCGCGCCGGTGCTCGCCAGCCTCGACGAGGTGCCGGTCACGATCGAGCTCGACGGCGACGGCCGCTACCGTCGCGTGCGCGATCTCGACGCCCTCACCGAACGCGTCCGCGCCGCGATGCTGCCCGCCTTCCTCGCCAACCTCGAACACTCGTTCGGCGGCGACGACAAGGTCGGCAAGTACGACCGCGATGTCGCCCTCGACGCGGCGCGCAAGGACCTGCAGGCGAACATGGACACGATCGTCAGCCGCGACAGCGTCGAGTCCGGCGCGGCGATGCAGCAGCGCCTGCTGTCGGCCTTCGTCGGCAAGACGCTCGTCGCCGGCCGCCGCTACACCGACCGCGCACCGATCCTCTCGCCGATCGAGGGCCATCCGCTGCCGGGCCTGCGTGAGTACACGCTGGAGATCGACCGCGAGGATCCGTCGCTGGCGCGCATCCGCTGGACCCACCGGCTCGACGGCGACGGCGACCCGGCGGCGTTGTGGTCGCTGGCGAAGGAACTCGGCGCCGAGGCCCTCGGCGAAGGCCGCCCGCGCGACCTGGTGCTGGAAGAGACCGGCACACTGCTGTTCCGGCGCGAGACCGGCCTGGTCGAGCTACTGGAAACCACCGATCGCTCGAAGTACGGCGCGCTGCACGACGAGGAAGGACGCCATCGCATGCGTCGCGTCGGCACCGACCGCACCTGGGCGCAGGAAGAGGTGGCGCGCCGGCGCTGAGGCCGGCCGCCGGGATGGCATGACCTTCCGCCGGATCGCGCTCATCGTCGCGCCCGCGGTCGCGCTGGCGCTCGCCGGAGCGCCGGCCGAGGCGCGCACGATCTATCGCTGCGTCCGCGAACGCACGGTCAGCCTGTCCACCGCGCCGGAACCCGGCTCGCAGTGCGAGGCGAAGGACATTCCCGACGACGCCGTGCAGACACCCAACCTCTGGGGCGAGATGGGCGTGTTCAGCGGCACGCTGTACGAGCGCGAGCAGGACGGCAAACTGGTCTACGGCACCCGCAACCTGCCCGGGTCGCGGGTGTACCTGAAATTCACCGTCGCCACGCCGCCGGGCGAACCGGCGCACGAAGGCCTGGGCACGGTCGGCAAGCCGCAGCTCGACCGCCACGCCCGCGTGTTCCGCGCGGTGGCGAAGAAGACCGGCGTCGAGGACGCCTGGCTGCGCGCGATCGCGCACGCCGAGAGCGGCTTCGACGAGAAGGCGGTCTCGCCCAAGGGCGCGCAGGGCGTGATGCAGCTGATGCCGGACGTCGCGGCGGAACTGCGCGTCACCGATCCGTTCTCGCCGGCGCAATCCATCGACGCCGGCGCGCGGCACTTCAAGGCGCTGCTCAAGCGCTACCGCAACGACCCGACGCTCGCGCTGGCGGCCTACAACGCCGGCCCCGGCGCGGTGGCGCGCTACGGCGGCCCGCCGCCCTATGCCGAGACGCAGGCGTACGTCGAGAAAGTCCAGGCGCTGTACTTCGCCTACCGCGCCGCCCTGTCGCCGCCGCCGCTGCGCCCGGCCGATGCCGTCCCCGTGCCGGTGCCGACGCCCGCCAAGAAATCCTGACCCCGTTTCGCGGCATACTGCGCGCATGGCCCGCGACCTTCGACTGATCGGCTTCGACGCCGACGACACCCTCTGGCGCAGCGAGGACTACTACCGCGACGCGCAGGCGCAGTTCGAGCGCATCGTCGGCGGCTACGTCGACCTCGACGACGTCCACGACCGGCTCTACGCCGTCGAGAAGCAGAACCTCGCCCTGTTCGGCTACGGCGCCAAGGGCATGACCCTGTCGATGGTCGAGGCCGCGATCGCGATCACCGGCGCGCGCATCTCCGCCGCCGACCTGCACCGCATCGTCGAACTCGGCAAGGCGGTGCTGCAGCATCCGGTGGAACTGCTGCCGGGCATCCGCGAGGCGGTCGAGGCGATCGCGCGCGACCGGCTGGTGGTGCTGATCACCAAGGGCGACCTGTTCCACCAGGAAGCCAAGGTCCGCGAGTCGGGACTGTCCGACCTGTTCCGCCGGATCGAGATCGTCAGCGAGAAGGACACCGCGACCTACGCCCGGCTGTTCGAGGAATTCGAGCTGGCGCCGGCGCAGTTCGCGATGATCGGCAACTCGCTGCGTTCGGACATCGTGCCGGTGCTGGAACTCGGCGGCTGCGGCGTGCACATGCCGTACCACGTGACGTGGGCGCACGAGGCCGAAGCCGCCCCGCCGGCCGCCACCGAGCGCCTGCGGACCGTGGACGGCCCGGCCGGGCTGGCAGAGGCGGTACGCTCGCTGGCAGAAAGCTGAACACGGCCGCCGCGGGGCCGGAAAGGTTAAAACGGCATTCACCGCGACGGCCGCATCGTCGACCCCGACCGCAACGTCGCGGTCGATCGGAGATCCCGCCATGTCGTCCCTCGCCCGCTGGCTCGCCCCCGCCGCCCTCGCCGCCACGCTCGCAGCGGGCGCCGCGCTCCCCGCCCCGGCCCAGGCTGCCGGCCCGTCGATCCGGCTGGTCGTCGATCTCGGCGACGTCGTCTTCCGCAACGGCCAGCCCTACTACCGTTACGGCAACTACGGCTACGACGACCGCCTGATCGTCGAACGCGACTACCGCGGCCGCCCGGTCTACTACCGCTACGCGCCCCAGTACGGCCACCAGTACGGCCCACCCTACGGCAACGCCTACGGGTATCACCGCGACCGCGACGGCCGCTACTCGCGCCGCATCTGCGACAACCGCGGCCGCTGCCGGGTCGAGTACTACGACCCGCGCCACGACCGTCGCTACGGCGACCGTTACGACGGCCGCTACGGCCATCGCGACGACGACCACGACCGGGACGACCACCGCGGCCGCTATCGCGACTGACGCCCGGCGTCCTGCTTCCTTCCCGCCCGACGCCGCGGCCATCTCCCCGCGGCGTCGCCGTTTCGGGAAGCGCATTTCCGGACCGGCGTCGCTGGACGCCACCGACCGCCCGTCCCATGATCGCCTTCCCGCTTCGCCGTTCCCGTTCCGACAACCCCTGCCGACGGAGATCCCCATGCGCACCCTGCTCGCCACCGCCCTGCTCGCCGCCGGCCTCGCCGCCGGCACCGCGTCCGCGCAGACCTTCACCTTCGGCTGGAACCCACGCAGCGGCGACACCTGGGTCGACGTGTGGCTGGGCGACATGAACCGCTACGGCAGCCGCTACCGCGACCCGTTCGTCGACGAGATGGTCCGCTACCACGCCGCACCGCGCGACCTGGTGGTCGATCTGCTCGGCCGCCGCTGGGCGCCGGGCGACATCTACTTCGCCTGCGCGCTGGCGCAGATCGTCGGCCGTCCCTGCCGCTACGTCGTCGAGATGTACGAGCGCGACCATGGCCAGGGCTGGGGCAACATCGCCAAGCGCCTGGGCATCAAGCCGGGCTCGGCGCAGTTCCACCAGCTCAAGCGCGGCATGGTCCCGAGCTACGACCGCTGGGGCCGCCCGATCGAACTCGACGCCCAGCTGCAGCGCGATTTCCCGGGACGCGGCAAGGGGCCGCATCAGGGCAACGACCACGGTCCCGGCAAGTCCGGCAACGATCACGGCCCCGGCAACAGCGGCAAGGCCCATGGCAACGGCAACGGCCCGGGCAACAGCGGCAAGGGCAACGGCAAGGGCAAAGGCCACTGATGCCCGACGCGCCTCCGGCGCTGCGCACGCATCGCGGTGGCTGCCACTGCGGTCGCGTGCGTTTCGAAGTCGACGCACCGGCCGTGCTGGAGGTGCTCGACTGCAATTGCTCGATGTGCCGCAAGACCGGCTTCCTGCACCTGATCGTGCCGGCATCGCGCTTCCGCCTCGTCGCCGGCGAAGACGACCTCACCGAATACCGCTTCAACACCGGCACCGCGCGCCATCTCTTCTGCCGCCACTGCGGCGTGAAGGGCTTCTACGTGCCGCGCAGCCATCCCGACGGCTGGAGCGTCAACCTGCGCTGCCTCGACCGGGACACCATCGAGGCCGTGGACATCGTGCCGTTCGACGACAACGACCGCGAGGCCGCGACCGCGGCGCTGGCGCATCTGTCGCGGGACTGAGCCGACGACTCAGGCGTCGTCGCCACTGCTGCCGGACGCCAGATCGTCGAGGATCGGGCAGTCCGGCCGGTCGTCGCCGTGACAGCGCGCGGCCAGCGCTTCCAGCGTGCGCCGCATCGCCTGCATCTCCGCGATCCTCGCGCCCAGTTCCTCCGCATGCGCCTGTGCCAGCGCCTTGACCTCGGCGCTGGCGCGCGTGCGGTCGTCCCACAGGTCGAGCAGCGTCGCGACCTGCTTCGTCGGGAATCCCAGCGCCCGCGCGCGATCGATGAAACGCAGCCGCTGCAGATCGGCATCGGCGTAGAGCCGGTAGCCGGCGTCGGTACGGCCCGCGGCGGGCAACAGTCCTTCGGCCTCGTAACGACGGATGCGGCGCGCGCTCACGCCGGTCAGCCGCGCCGCCTCGCCGATCCGCACCGGGTCGGTCACGACCGCGCCTGAGGGCGAAGCATTCGATGTCCTTGGGCAGTGCGGCATGGGCATCTCCCGGATCAGTTGTCCGTCTGCGGCGACCAGCGCCGCAGGAGCAGGGCGTTCGACACCACGCTCACCGACGAGAAGGCCATGGCCGCGCCGGCGAACACCGGATCGAGCAGCCCGGCGGCGGCGAGCGGAAGGCCGACGACGTTGTAGGCGAATGCCCAGAACAGATTCTGGCGGATCTTGCGCACTGTGCGCGACGAGATGTCGAGCGCGGCCTCGACGAGACGCAGATCCGGCCGCAGCAGCGCGATGCCCGCCGCCTCCAGCGCGACATCCGTGCCGCCGCCCATCGCGATGCCGACGTCCGCGGCGGCGAGGGCCGGCGCATCGTTGATGCCGTCGCCGACCATCGCCACCGGCGCCTGTGCCGCGAATGCGCGCACCGCCTCGACCTTGCCCTCGGGCAGCACGCCGGCGCGGACGTCGTCGATGCCGACTGCGGCGGCGACCGCGGCCGCGGCGCCAGCG
>JAEWNA010000003.1 GCA_023392975.1 Pseudomonadota bacterium
TCCTCCGCGACATCGATCCGCAGCTGGCCGCGCGCATCCGCAAGGTCGCGGAGACCAACGGCTGGACGCTGCACGAGACGATCCTGCACCTGATCGAGCGCGGCCTGTTCGCCAGCGAGGGCGGGGCGCTGCGCTTCGACAGTTCGGAGACGGACGTGATGCAGTCGGTGATCGCAGCGCTGGAGACGGTGCCCAACGATCCCGGGTTCGCGATGATCGGCCGCACCGACGCGCCGGCGACGGCGCACGACGACCTCAGGCCGGCGACCAGCTTCGACCAGTCCGAGATCGAGCGTTTCCTCGACAGCGTGCCGAAGGGCGCGGGGCTCGGCCAGGGCGACTGAGCCCGGTGTCGTGCCCGCACCTGCCCGATCAGGGCTGGTGAATGGCGCCCAGCACCCGTGGCCCGGCGGCGCCGGTGACGCCCGGCAGGTTGCCCGGGCGGCCCAGCACGGTCTGTCGCGCCAGCCAGGCGAAGCCCAGCGCCTCGACGTGGTCCGGATCGAGCCCGTGCGCGGCGGTGGATTCGACCGTCGTGCCCGGCAGGGCCTCCGCCAGCGCGCGCATCAGCCCCGGGTTGTGCACGCCGCCGCCGCAGGCGATCACGCGTGCGGCGTTCGGCAGGGTCGCACGCAGCGCATCGGCGATCGTGCGCACGCTCAGCGCGAGCAGGGTCGCCTGCACGTCCGCGGGCGATTCCGTGCCGGAGCGACAGGCGTCGACCCAGCCGAGGTGGAACTGGTCGCGCCCGGTCGATTTCGGCGGCGGCAGTGCGAACCACGGCTCGTCCAGCAGTCGATCGAGCAGCGCGGCGTCGACCTGGCCGCTGGCGGCGAACGCGCCACCGCGATCGAAGCCTTCGCCGACGTGGCGCAGGCACCACGCATCCATCAGCCCGTTCGCGGGGCCGGTGTCGAAGCCGCGCACGCCCGCGGCGTCGCCGGCCGGCAGCAGGGTGAGGTTGGCGATGCCGCCGAGGTTGAGCACCGCGCGGTCCTCGTCCGGCGAGGACAGCAGCGCGGCGTGCAGCGCGGGCAGCAGCGGCGCGCCGTGGCCGCCGGCGGCGACATCGCGGCGACGGAAATCGGCGACCGTGCGCACGCCGGTGCGCTCGACGATCCGGCTGGCGTCGCCCAGCTGCAGGGTGAAGGGATGCGGCCCGTGCGGGCGATGGCGCAGGGTCTGCCCGTGCGAGCCGATCGCGCCGATCGCCGCGCGGTCGATGCCGCTGTCGCGGATCGCAGCCTCGGCGGCGTCGGCGAAGGCGTCGCCGATCCGGGCGTCGAGTTCACCGATCTCGTCGAGGGTCATCGACGGCGCGTGCTGGCCGAGGTCGACGATGACGGCTCGCAGCGCCGGGTCCCACGCACAGGTGCGCCCGAACAGCGGTTCCGCCCTCGGCGGACGGCCGTCGGCGGCGTCGTGGAAGCGGGCGATGGCGACGTCGATCCCGTCGGCGCTGGTGCCGGAGATCATGCCAAGGTAGAGCGCGGAGACGGGGTCGGTGGTCACGGGAGACATGGCGTCATGATCGGCGATGGCGCCGGCGCCCGCCAGCGGCTCAGGCGTCCGTCGTTGCCCGTGGCGCGGGCGGGCAGGCGTGCATGTGCAGGCCGGTGCGGCCTTCGCGCCAGTAGCGCCACAGCTCGGGCAGCAGGGTGAGGGTCGTGTCGACCACGGCGTCCGCTGCGGGTGGGCGTCGCCCCAGCAGGCGCAGCGGCCAGGCCAGATCGCCGCGGAACCAGGACGCGGTGGTCGGCCCCGGGCGCGGTTGCAGGCGGCCGCTGTCGGGCAGCCAGCCGGCGAACACCGCCTCGACCGGGAACCGGCGGTCGCCGACCTGCAGCCCGTCGGCCGGGCAGGTGGCGTAGTTCACGACGTAGCGCGGACGGTCGTGGCGGTCCCACTGCATTTCGAGCAGGTGCACGACGCCGCCGTGCGGGCGCCGGAAGCGCAGCGTGCGCTCGGCGTCGGGGAGGGGCAGGAAGTCTTCGGCGATCAGCGTCGGGACCAGTCGCGACCGCACCGCGTTGCGCAGTGCGGTCGCGGGCACGGCTCAGCCCTTCTTGCGCTTCGCCGAGGGCTTGCCAGGCGCCAGCGCGGAGGCGAGTGCCTGCTGCGGCGCTTCCATCGACTGCGGGAACACGATGTTCTCGACCGTGCGGATCTTGGTCATCGCGCGCTGGGTCTCGTTGCGGAAGCTGGCCAGCTCGGCGCCGCGCAGCGGCTCCGGCGGCGGCATCGTGATCGACAGCGGGTTGCGGTGCACGCCGTTGATGCGGAATTCGTAGTGCAGGTGCGGGCCGGTGGCCAGGCCGGTCATGCCGACGTAGCCGATCACCGTGCCCTGCGGGATGCGCTGGCCGACGCGCTCGTTGCCGAAGCGCGACATGTGGCCGTACAGGGTGGTGTAGCCGTGGCCGTGGTCGAGGATGACCACGCGGCCGTAGCCGTTCTGCCAGCCCATGAACTGGACGCGGGCGTCGCCGGCGGCCTGGATCGGGGTGCCGGTGCCGGCAGCGTAGTCCACGCCCTTGTGCATGCGCATGCGGCCCAGCACCGGGTGGTAGCGGTTGCCGAAGCTGGAGCTCAGCCGCGCGTACGGGATCGGCATGCGGATGAAGGCCTTCTTCAGCGGCCGGCCGTCGGAGGTGAAGTATTCCGGGCGGCCGTTGCGGGTGTGGCGGAAGGCGGTGTGCAGCTTGCCGTCGACGGTGAAGGCGGCGGCGAGGATCGGGCCGGTGGCCTGGAGCTGGCCGTCGACCCATTTCTGGTCGACCACGACGCTGAAGCGGTCGTCGGCGTCGAGGTCGGAATCGAAGTCGATGTCGTACTTGAACATCTCGTCGGTGAGCTGGTCGAGATGCGCGCCCGACAGGCCGAGCTGGCGGGCCGAGCGGAACAGCGACCGGCCGACCTTGCCGCTGAGCACCACGGTGCGCACGTCGACATCGCGCTGGAGCACGGTTTCCTTGATCGCGTCGCCGGTGAGGTCGAGCTGCACGCGCTGGCCGTCGCTGCGCAGGAAGCGCAGGCCGCGCAGCTTGCCGTTGACCGGCAGGTCCACCGCCAGTTCGCTCTTCGGCGTGAGCTGGCCGATCTCGGCCTTCACGCCGGGATGGTCGAGCACGCGCTTGAGGTCGGCCTCGGGGATGCCGAGGGTGCCGAACATGTGCTTGAGCGACGCGCCGCGGCGGACGGTCACCGCGTGCCAGCTGTCGCCGAAGGTGCCGGAGGCGCGCGTCATCGACAGCGGCGGCAGCTTCAGCGACAGGGTCTGGAGCGGGCTGCCGACCGGCGGCTGTTCCATCGACGCGAAGCCGGGCACGATCGTGCCCAGCAGCGCGACCATCGTCGCGGTCAGGCTGACCTGCGCCCATTGGCGCCGGGTCCAGCGGCCGCTGAAATCGGGGGCGCCGGTCGGGGCGGGGGTGCGGGCATCCTGCTCGCCGGCGATGCGCAGATTGCGCAGCCGAATCAGTCGATTGCGCAGTGCGCGGCTCGATGAAGTGGACATCGAACGGATTCCCCCAGTCGGGACGGCCAAGGCGGTAACATAAGTTAGTCGAAAAGAGTGCGTCAAATCCTTGACTGGATTGGTTTTTTTAGGATGATGGACTTAACTTCGATT
>JAEWNA010000016.1 GCA_023392975.1 Pseudomonadota bacterium
CCTCGTAGATGATCGAGTAGAGGCGGATGTCCACGTCGAGCCGCGCGGCGGCCTCCTGGACCTTCGACTCCGGCTTCACGTTGAAGCCGACGATGAGACCGCCGGAGGCCTTGGCGAGGTTGACGTCCGACTCGGTGACCGCACCCACTGCCTTGTGGATGATGTTCACCCGGACCTTCGCCGTGGAGAGCTTCTCGAGCGCCTGGGCGACCGCCTCGGACGAACCGCCGACGTCGGCCTTGAGGATGACCTTCAGCTCCTTCTGCTCCGACTTGCGGATGGAGGCGAAGAGCTCCTCGCGGGAGCTGACCTTGGTCGTCCTGGCCATCTCCTTCTTGCGCTCGGCGAGGCCACGGTTCTTGGCGACCTCCTCCGCGGCCTTCACGTCCTTGACCACGTGGAATTCGTCGCCGGAGGTGGGCACGCCCGACAGGCCGATGATCTCCACGGGGAAGCCCGGGGCGACCTCCTTGACCTGCTTGCCGCGCTCGTCGTTGAGCGCGCGGAGCTTGCCGTACTCGGTGCCGCAGACCACCGCGTCGCCGACGCGGAGGGTGCCCTCCTGCACGATGACCGTGGCCACCGGGCCGCGCCCCTTCTCGAGCTTGGCCTCGATCACCAGGCCCTTGGCGGGCTTGGAGGGGTTGGCGGAGAGCTCGAGGACCTCGGACTGCAGCGCGATGTTCTCGAGCAGCAGGTCGAGGTTCATCTTCGCCTTGGCGGAGACGGGCACCATGATGGTGTCGCCGCCCCAGTCCTCGGGGACCAGGCCGTGCTCCGCGAGCATCTGCTTGACGCGGTCGGGGTTGGCCTCGGGCTTGTCCATCTTGTTGATGGCCACCACCACCGGCACGTCTGCAGCGCGGGCGTGGTTGATGGACTCGATGGTCTGCGGCATCACGCCGTCGTCTGCCGCCACCACCAGGACCGCCACGTCGGTGGCCTGCACGCCGCGGGCCCGCATGGCCGTGAAGGCCTCATGGCCCGGGGTGTCCAGGAAGGTGACGGCACCCTTGGAGGTGTCGACCGAGTACGCGCCGATGTGCTGGGTGATGCCACCCGCCTCGCCGGATGCGACGTTGGCGGAGCGGAGGGCGTCCAGCAGCGAGGTCTTGCCGTGGTCGACGTGGCCCATGATGGTGACCACCGGCGGACGCGGGGCCTTGTCGCCCTGGTGCCCCTCGATGTGCGCCAGCAGTTCGGTCTCGGCGTCGTCGCTCTCGGCGCGGATGGCCTTGTGGCCCAGCTCCTCGGTCACCAGCGACGCGGTGTCGTGGTCGATGGTCTGGGTGATGGTCGCCATGACGCCCATCTTGAACAGCGCCTTGACCACGTCGCCGCCCTTGAGCGCGAGCTTCTGGGCGAGGTCGGACACGGTGATCGCTTCGCCGATGGACACTTCGCGCACGACCTTCTCCGTCGGCCGGGTAAAGCCGTGCTGACCGCCGCCGCTGCGGCTCTGTTCGATCTGGCGACGCGCCGGCCGGGACTTGCGGCCGCTCGAGCTCGAGCGGCGTTCGCGTTCGGCCGTGCTCAGGTGCAACTGGCCGGCGAAACGCGCGGTGGCGTCGTCGTCCTCGACGTCGGCCACCATGACGTGCGAACCGCGGTTGGGCTTGTGCTTGTGCGCGGAACGATCGTCGGCGCGCGGCGCGTCGGTGCGGACGGGCTTGGGATGGCCGTGTCCGTGCGTACCCGCCGGCTTCGGACGCGCGGCGGCGCCTTCCTCGCCTTCTCCCAGCGCCGCGGCGGCCTGCGCGGCCTCGGCTGCGGCCTGCGCCGCAGCCTCGTCGGCCAGGCGCTTGCGCTCGGCCGCTTCCTCGGCGCGCTTGCGGTCCTCCTCGGCCAGGCGCTGCTGCTCGTCGAGATTGCGCTGACGCGATTCCTCGAGCTTGCGCAGGATCTCGCTGCGCTCGTCGTCGCCGCCGGCCGCGGCGCCGCGTTCGGGCTGCTTGACCAGCGTGACCTTCTTGCGCACCACCACGTCGACAGTGGTCTTGTTCTTGCCGCCGCCGACGGTGAGTTCCTGCTTGCGATTGCGGCTGAGCGTGATCTTCTTCGGCTCGACCGTCTCTTCGGCCGCCGATTCGCTCTTGCCGTGCGCACGCTTCAGGAACCCGAGCAGCTTCAGCTTCTCGGCGCTGGTGACGATCTGGTCGGGACCGCTGAAGGTCATGCCGGCCTCGGCCAGCTGCTCCAGCAGTTTCTCGACCGGCGTGTTCACCAGTTCGGCCAGCTTGCGGATGGTGGTTTGCTGCGACATTCGGTATCCGTTTTTCCTGCGCGGGGAGCCGCGCGCGTGATCAGTCGTTTTTCTCGGGCGATTCTACTGCGGCAAAGGCGGAGCGGCGGGGGGCCGCCGCCGGCTCAGCCCTCACGCTCGAGACGGGCGATTTCCTCGGCGCGGGCGGCGAGGATCAGCGCCGCGGCGCGCGCCTCGTCCAGGCCCTCGATCCCGAACTCGGCGACTTCGTCGGCCGCCAGCTCGCCCAGTTCCTCGACCGTGCGAACCCCGTGGCCGGCCAGGGCGTAGGCGGTCTCGCTGTCCATGCCCTCGAGTTCGAGCAGGTCGTCGGCGGGCTGGTGTTCGTCCAGCTCCTCCTCGACCGCCAGCGCCTCGTTCAGCAGGGCGTCGCGGGCGCGGGAGCGCAGTTCCTCGACGATGTCCTCGTCGAAGCCCTCGACCGCCAGCAGTTCGCCGACCGGGACGTAGGCGATTTCCTCGACGGTGCTGAAACCTTCGGCCACCAGGATGCCGGCGATCTCCTCGTCGACTTCCAGCTTGTCCATGAACAGCTGGCGGGCGGCGGTCTGCTCGGCCTCGCTCTTGGCCTGAACCTGATCGGCGGTCATCACGTTGAGCTGCCAGCCGGTCAGGCGGCTGGCCAGGCGCACGTTCTGGCCGCCCTTGCCGATCGCCTGGGCCAGACGGTCCTCGGCGACCGCCAGGTCCATCGAATGCTTCTCTTCGTCGACGATGATCGACTGCACCTCGGCCGGCGCCATCGCGTTGATGACGAACTGGGCCGGGTTGTCCGACCACAGCACGATGTCCACGCGCTCTCCGTTCAGCTCGTTCGACACCGCCTGGACACGCGAGCCGCGCATGCCGATGCAGGCGCCGATCGGGTCGGTGCGGTTGTCGTAGGCGACGACCGCGATCTTGGCGCGGTCGCCCGGATCACGGGCGCAGGCCTTGATCTCGACCAGGCCCTGGCCGACTTCCGGCACTTCGAGCTTGAACAGCTCCATCATGAATTCCGGGGCGACGCGGCTGATGAACAGCTGCGGGCCGCGCGGCTCGCTGCGCACGTCGGACAGGTAACCGCGGATACGGTCGCCGGCGCGCACGATGTCGCGCGGGATCGCCTTGTCGCGCGGGATGAAGGCTTCGACCTTGTCGCTCAGCGCGACGTAGACGTTGCCGCGCTCGACGCGCTTGACGGTGCCGGTGATCAGTTCGCCGACGCGATCCTTCCACGCATCGACGACCTGCTGGCGCTCGGCCTCGCGCACGCGCTGGACGATCACCTGCTTGGCGGCCTGCACGGCGATGCGGCCGAATTCGGGATTCTCGATCTGCTCTTCGATGTAGTCGCCGACATCGACGCCCTCGACTTCGTCGACCGCGTCCATCAGGCGGATCTGGCGATCCGGCGATTCCATGACCACGTCGTCGGCCACGACTTCCCAGCGACGGAACGTCTCGTAGCTGCCGTCCTTCGGATTGATGGACACGCGGGTCAGCACGTCCTCCTCGTGGTAGCGCTTCTTCGCGGCCGTCGCGAGCGCGGCTTCGAGCGCCTCGATGATGACCGATTCGGGAACGCCCTTCTCGTTGGCGGCCGCGTCGACGGCCAGCAGCAGATCCTTACTCATTTGTGACGGCCTCTGGAACCTTCAGTTCGTGTTTTCGTTTGACCGGAGGTCGTGCTTGCGCACCCTCCGCCGAGCTTTCGGGCCTCTCGCCCCATCGATCACGGGAAGCGACAAACCGCTGTTTCTTTCCGACCCGGACATCGACCGCATTGGCAGATGTTCGCGCCTGTGCTGGAGGACGGGCTTTCGGCCCGTCGGGACATCAGTTGCCGCCGGCGGCGCCCTTGCTGCCCGACGGCTTCTTGCCGGGCTTCACCGGCGCATAGCCCAGCGCGGCCCAATCGGGGACCAGGCGCGCCTTCTCGATGTTGTCGAACGCCACGGACAGCGTCGCGTTCTCCGGCTTCGCCTCGATCTCGAAGTCGACGCGATCGCCGTCCACCGCGGCGATCCGGCCCTGGAAGCGGCGACGGCCGTCCTGCGGCAGCTTGAGCACGACCTTCGCCTGTTCGCCCAGGAAACGCGCGCACTGGGCCGGCGTGAACAGCGGACGATCGACGCCCGGCGAGGACACTTCGAGCGTGTAGTGGCCGCTGATCGGATCCTCGACGTCGAGCTGGGCGGACACTTCGCGGCTCACCGCCTCGCAGTGCTCGATGCCGACGTGGCGGGGCTCGCCCTCGCCCGTCGCCGCTTCGGCCCCGGGCAGGTCGATGTATAGCCGCAACACCGCCCCGCCCGGCGCGGGCAGGTATTCCACGCCCAGCAGTTCCAGCCCGAGCGATTGCACGGTCGGCGAGAGCAGCGCGGCGATGTCGGTGGCCTTGTCCGCCATGGCGGGTACGGTTCGATCCTGTGCGGTTGAACGAAAAAAGCGGCAACGAAAAAGGGGCCATGGGGCCCCTTGTCCGATACCGCTGGATGTCGGCGCCGGAACGGGAGCAACCGTTCCGGCAAGCCCCGTTTCCGATCCGTTCCGGCGGACCGGAAACGAAAAGGAGAAACGTGGTAGCGGGGGCAGGATTTGAACCTGCGACCTTCGGGTTATGAGCCCGACGAGCTGCCAGACTGCTCCACCCCGCAGCAGAGAAGCGAGATTATGCCGAGGTGTCTCGGGCCTTGCAAGCCCTGTTCAGCATCGGCGATCGAGGTTCAGGCGAAAGCCTGCTTGCACCAGGCCATGATCGGGCTCCACGCCAGCCCCAGCACGAGCAGGCCCAGCGCGTTCACGGCGAACACCACGCGCAACGCGAGGTCGTCGCGCTGCGCCATCGGTTCGCCCTCGGGTTCGTCGAAGAACATCGCCCGGATCACGCGCAGGTAATAGAAGGCGCCGATCACTGCGAACACGATGCCGACGATGGTCAGCCAGGGGAGCCCGCCCTCCCAGGCCGCACGCAGCACCGCGAGCTTCGACCAGAAGCCCAGGAACGGCGGCACGCCGGCCAGCGAGGCCATCACGCACAGCACCAGCCACGCCATCCACGGACTGCGCGCGTTGAGCCCCTTGTAGTTGTCGATCCGGTCGGCCTCGAAGCCGTTGCGCGAGAGCACGACGATCGCGCCGAACGACGCGGCCGCCATGATCGCGTAGGAGATCGCGTAGAACATGGCCGATGCGTAGCCGACCGCGCCGCCGCCCGCCAGGCCGAGCAGCAGGAAGCCAACGTGCGACACGGTGGAGTACGCCAGCATGCGCTTGAGGTTGGTCTGCGCCAGCGCGATCAGGTTGCCGATCGCCAGCGACGCGGCCGCCAGCAATGCCAGCAGGTAGCGCCACTCCGCATCGAGCGGGCCGACGCCGGCCTCCAGCAGGCGATAGGCCATCGCGAACGCAGCCAGCTTGGGCGCGGCGCCGATGAACAGCGTGATCGGTGTCGGCGCGCCCTGGTAGACGTCGGGCAGCCACATGTGGAACGGCGCGGCGCCGAACTTGAAGGCGATGCCGGCGACCATCAGCACCACGCCCGTCAGCAGCAGCGGATCGGCCGTGCTGGCGGCGTGGATCGCGGCGAGGTCGAGGCTGCCGGTGGCGCCGTAGACCAGCGACATGCCGAACAGCAGCATGCCCGAGGCCAGCGAGCCGAGGACGAAGTACTTCATCGCCGCCTCGGACGCGAGCGGACTGTCGCGATCGATCGCGACCAGCGCATAGGAGCACAGCGCGAGCAGTTCGAGGCCGACGTAGACCATCACGAGGCTGCCGGCCGAGATCAGCAGCATCATGCCGACGACCGCGAACAGCATCAGCAGCGACACCTCGCCCTTGTACAGGCCGCGTTCGCGCAGGAACGCCCAGGCGTAGACCAGCGACGCGGCGCTGACGACGCAGACGAACCACTTCAGCACGTCGGCCATCGTGTCGCGCAGGAACATGCCATCGAAGAAGCGGCCGTGCAGCGACGCGACATCGCCGCCGGTGCCGAGCGCGATCATGCCGGCGACGGCGATCAGCGCGGCGATGGCCAGGCCGTGAACGAGGCCGCGCTGGCGCTCGGAAACGAACAGGTCGAGCAGCAGCAGCGCGAACGCGGCGCCGGTGAGCACCAGTTCGGGCAGGATCGCCAACAGGTCGGCGGCGGTGACGGTGGTGTTGATCATGTTCTTCCCGGGACCCGTGTGGTTCTCAGAGCTTGCTGACCGCCAGCTGGCTGGCGAGCTGGGCGATGGCGGGCTCCATCAGATCGGTCAGCAGCTTGGGATACACGCCGATCACGAGGGTGCCCACCGCGAACGCCGTGAGCACGATCCATTCGCGGGGATTGATGTCTTCCAGCTCGGCGACGTGCGCGTTGCCGATGTCGCCGAACACGACGCGCTTGACCAGCCAGAGGGTGTAGGCGGCGCCGATGATCAGGGTGATCGCGGCGGTGAAGGCGATCATCGGGTGCGCCTGGAAGCTGGCGAGGATCACCATGAATTCGCCGACGAAGCCCGAGGTGCCCGGCAGGCCGGAGTTCGCCATGCTGAACAGCACGAAGAACATCGCGAACCACGGCATGACGTTCGCCACGCCGCCGTAGTCGCGGATCATGCGGCTGTGCATGCGGTCGTAGAGCACGCCGACGCAGGAGAACATCGCGCCGGAGATGAAACCGTGCGAGATCATCTGCACCATCGCGCCCTGCAGGCCGAGGCGCGCGGCATTCGCGGCGTTGGGGTCGCTGGAATCGCGGATCAGCATGAACGCGATGAACGTGCCGAGGGTGACGAAGCCCATGTGCGAGATCGATGAATACGCGATCAGCTTCTTCATGTCCTCCTGGACCAGCGCGACCAGGCCGATGTAGACCACCGCGATCAGGCTGAGCGCGATCACCAGCCAGGCGAAGTCGTGGCTGGCGTCCGGGACGATCGGCAGGTTGAAGCGCAGGAAGCCGTAGCCGCCGATCTTCAGCATGATCGCGGCCAGGATCACCGACCCCCCGGTCGGCGCCTCGACGTGCGCGTCGGGCAGCCAGGTGTGGACCGGGAACATCGGCACCTTGACCGCGAAGGCGATCAGGAACGCGAAGAACAGCCACATCTGCTCGCGCGCATCGAGGTGCAGCGCGTACAGGTCGGGCAACTGCCAACTGCCGGCCTTCAGGTACAGGTAGATCAGCCCGACCAGCATGAACACCGAGCCGAGGAACGTGTACAGGAAGAACTTCACCGAGGCATAGACGCGCCGCGGGCCGCCCCATACGCCGATGATGATGAACATCGGGATCAGCATGCCCTCGAAGAACACGTAGAACAGCATCGCGTCGACGGCGGAGAACACGCCGACCATCAGGCCTTCTAGGAACAGGAATGCCGCGACGTACTGGTTCACGCGCTTGTCGACCGAGCCCCAGGCGCCGATCAGCACCAGCGCGGTTGTCAGCGTGGTCAGCACGATCAGCGCGACCGAGATGCCGTCGGCGCCGAGGTGGTACTGGATGTCGTAGGCCGGGATCCACTGGCGCTGTTCGATGAACTGCATGCCCGACGTGAAGTAGTCGAACCCGGTGAGCAGCGGCAGGCTGAAGGCGAAGGTCGCGAGCGCGACCGTCAGCGCGAGCCAGCGCGCGGTCTGCGCGCGGCCCTGGCCGAGCGCGAGCGCCAGCATGCCGCCGACGATGGGCAGCCAGATCAGGATGCTGAGAATGGGCCAGTGTTGCATCGCGATTCGGTATCCGTCGGTTCGTGTCGATTAGCGCCAGAAGTTGATCATCACGGCCAGCAAGGCGATCAGGCCGAGGATCATCGCGAAGGCGTAGTGGTAGAGATACCCGGACTGGGTACGGCGCAGCAGCCCGGACACGAGGTCGACCACGCGTGCGCTGCCGTTGACGATGACGCCGTCGATGACCTTCTCGTCGTTGCGGCGCAGCAGTTTGCCGAGCAGCACGCCGCCACCGGCGAAGCCGCCGATCCACAGGTCGTCCATGCCGTACTTGTTGTTCAGCACGCGGGCCGCGAGCGCGAACGGCGGGAACGCCGCGAGCTTCGCCGGCAGGTCGGTGCGGAACAGGTACAGGAACGTCGCCAGCGCGAAGCCGGCGAAGGCCAGCCAGAACGCCGGGGCGAGGAAACCGTGCAGCGCGAACGCGACCGCACCGTGGAATTCCTCGGCGAGCTTCGCGACGACATCGTGTTCCTTCAGCACGTCGATCGCGCCGAGGAAATACGGCAGCGTCTCGTGATGGCCGGTCCAGTCCTTGCCGAACAGCATCGGGCCGACGGTCAGGAAGCCGATGAAGATCGACGGGATCGCCAGCAGGACCAGCGGCAGGGTCACCACCCACGGCGACTCGTGCGGCTCATGCGCGCCATGGCCGTGACCATGGTCGTCGTGGCCGTGATCGTCGTGCGCATGCTCGTCATGGTGCGCATCGGCATGGGCGTGGTCGTCATGCGCATGCGCGACCGCGTGGCGGAAGCGCTCTTCGCCGAAGAACGTCAGGTACAGCAGGCGGAAGCTGTAGAACGAGGTCACGAACGCGCCCAGCAGCACGGCCCAGTAGCCGTAGGTGGCAACCCAGTTGTGCGCCTCGTGCGCGTGCTCGGCGGCCGCCTCGATGATCGTGTCCTTCGAGTAGAAGCCGCTGAAGAACGGCGTGCCGACCAGCGCCAGCGTCCCGATCAGGCTGGTCCAGAAGGTGATCGGCATGTACTTGCGCAGGCCGCCCATCTTCCGCATGTCCTGCTCGTGGTGCATGCCGATGATGACCGAGCCCGCCGCGAGGAACAGCAGCGCCTTGAAGAAGGCGTGGGTCATCAGGTGGTACACCGCGGCGGAGTACGCCGACACGCCCAGCGCCACGGTCATGTAACCCAGCTGCGACAGCGTGGAGTACGCGACCACGCGCTTGATGTCGTTCTGGACGATGCCGATGAGGCCGGTGAAGAGCGCCGTGGTCGCGCCGATGAACAGCACGAAGTTCAGCGCCGTCTCCGACAGCTCGAACAGCGGCGACATGCGCGCCACCATGAAGATGCCGGCGGTGACCATCGTCGCGGCGTGGATCAGCGCCGAGATCGGCGTCGGGCCTTCCATCGAGTCCGGCAGCCACACGTGCAGCGGCACCTGCGCCGACTTGCCCATGGCGCCGATGAACAGGCAGATGCAGATCAGCGTCGCGACCGACCACTCGTGGCCTGCGAAGATCGCGACCGTCTGGCCGCCGCCGATCGTGCTGGAGGCGTTGGCGAACACGGTGGCGTAGTCGAGCGTGCCGAACCAGTACAGCACCGCGGCGATGCCGAGCAGGAAGCCGAAGTCGCCGACGCGGTTGATCAGGAACGCCTTCAGGTTGGCGAAGATCGCGCTCGGTCGCTTGAACCAGAAGCCGATCAGCAGGTACGAGACCAGGCCCACCGCTTCCCAGCCGAAGAACAGCTGCAGGAAGTTGTTGCCCATCACCAGCATCAGCATCGAGAAGGTGAACAGGCTGATGTAGCTGAAGAAGCGCTGGTAGCCCGGGTCTTCGGCCATGTAGCCGATGGTGTAGATATGGACCAGCAGCGAGACGAAGGTGACGACCACCATCATCATCGCGGTCAGCTTGTCGATCATGAAGCCGACGTGGGCGTCGTAACCGGCGACCTGAAAGAAGGTGTAGACGTTCTCGTTGAACGGCGTCGCGCCCTGCAGCAGTTGCCAGAGCGTGTACATCGACAGGGCGCACGCCGTGGCGACGCCGAGGATGGCGACGCTGTGTGCCCCGGCGCGGCCGATGCGGCGGCCGAACAGTCCCGCCAGGATCGCGCCGAACAGCGGCGCGAGCACGATGGCGACGAGGACGGATTTGGAGATCGCGTAGTCCATGCCGGTGCGCCGTCAGCCCTTGAGAGAATCGAGTTCGGTCACGTTGATCGTCCGCCGGTTGCGGAACAGCGTGACCAGGATCGCCAGACCGATCGCGGCCTCGGCGGCGGCGACGGTGAGGATGAAGAACACGAAGATCTGTCCCGCCGCATCGCCGAGGTGGCGCGAGAACGCCACGAAGTTGATGTTGACGCTGAGCAGCATCAGCTCGATCGACATCAGCAGGATGATGACGTTCTTCCGGTTCAGGAAGATGCCGGCGACGCTGATGCAGAACAGCACGGCGGCCAGCGCGAGGTAGTGCCCGAGGGCGAGCGGTCCGATCATGATTTCACCTCCTCGGTCGCGACGACGTCCGGCGCGGCGGGGCGCTCGGCGTCCATTTTCACCAGGCGGATGCGGTCTTGCGCGCGGACGCGGGACTGCTCCGCCGGGTCCTGGTGCTTCACGCCGTCGCGACGGCGGAGCGTCAACATCACCGCGGCGATCACGGCGATGGTCAGGATCACCGCCGCGGTCTCGAACGGCAGCATGAATTCGCTGAACAGCGTCTTCGCGAGCCATTGCGTGTTCGACAGGCCTTCGGCCTCGGCGGGATCCTGGCCGAAACCGGCGGCGAGCTGCGCCTTCACGCCGATCAGGGTGAGCATCTCGATCAGCATGACCACCGACACCAGCAACCCCAGCGGCAGGTAGCGCACGAAACCCTCGCGCAGCGGCGCGATGTCCACGTCGAGCATCATCACCACGAACAGGAACAGCACCATCACCGCGCCGACGTAGACCAGGACCAGCGCCACGCCGAGGAATTCGGCGCCGGCGAGGATCCAGGTGCAGGCGACGGTGAAGAAGGTCAGCACCAGGCACAGCGCGGCATGCACCGGATTGCGCACGGTGATCACGGCACCGGCCGAAACCACGGCGACGGCGGCGAAGATCAGGAAGGCGAGCGTTGCGAAGTCCACGGCGGTCCTCAGGAAGTCATGCTCAGCGGTAGCCGGCGTCGGCGGCGCGGCGTTCGGCGATTTCCTTTTCCAGGCGGTCGCCGAGGGCCAGCAACTTGGACTTGGTCAGGATGTTCTCGCCGCGCTGCTCGAAGTGGTACTCGTGGATGTGGGTCTCCACGATCGAGTCCACGGGGCAGGACTCCTCGCAGAACCCGCAGAAGATGCACTTGAACAGGTCGATGTCGTAGCGCGTGGTGCGGCGGGTGCCATCCTCGCGCGGTTCCGAATCGATGGTGATCGCCAGCGCTGGGCAGACCGCCTCGCACAGCTTGCAGGCGATGCAGCGCTCTTCCCCGTTGGGATAGCGACGCAGCGCGTGCAGACCGCGGAAACGCGGCGATTGCGGGGTCTTCTCCATCGGGTACATCAGCGTGTACTTCGGACGGAACAGGTACTTCAGGGTCAGGCCCATGCCCTGGAACAACTCCAGCAGCATCAGGCTCTTCAGGTAGGAAACGACTCTGCTCATCACTGCCCCGCCTCGAAGACCTTGAAGTACACCATCAGCGCGGTGACGCAGATCCACGCCAGGGTGACCGGGATGAAGACCTTCCAGCCCAGACGCATGATCTGGTCGTAGCGATAACGCGGGAACGAGGCGCGGAACCAGATGAAGGCGCTGGCGAAGAGGAACACCTTCATCAGCAGCCACGGCCAGCCGCCCTTCCAGATCCAGTCGACCCACGGCGAAACGTCGGCGGTGATCCAGCCCTGCAACGGGCTGAGCCAGCCGCCGAGGAAGAACAGCGCGGTCAGGAAGCTGACCAGGATCATGTTCGCGTATTCGGCGAGGAAGAACAGCGAGAACTGCGAACCCGAATACTCGACCATGTGGCCGGCGACGATTTCCGACTCGCCCTCGACCACGTCGAACGGCGCGCGGTTGGTCTCGGCCACGCCGGAGATGAAGTACACGACGAACAGCGGCAGCAGCGGGAACCAGAACCACTCGAAGAAGCCGGCGTTGCCCGACTGCGCGGTGACGATGTCGGTGAGGTTCAGGCTGCCGGCGGCCATCAGCACGCCGACCAGCGCGAAGCCCATCGCGATCTCGTAGGACACCACCTGCGCGGCGGAACGCATCGCGCCGAGGAAGGCGTACTTCGAGTTGGAGGCCCATCCGGCGAGGATGATGCCGTACACGCCCAGCGACGTCATCGCCAGCAGGTACAGCAGGCCGGCATTGGCGTTCGACAGCACGACCTTCGCGTCGAACGGCACCACCGCCCAGGCCGCGAACGCCGGCACCAGCGCGATCATCGGTGCGAGGATGTAGAGCGGCTTGTTCGCGCTGGACGGCTGCAGCACTTCCTTGAACAGCAGCTTGAACACGTCGGCGAAGGCCTGGAGGATGCCCCAGCCGACGTACATCGGTCCGTGGCGCACGTGCATCCAGCCGATCAGCTTGCGCTCCCACACCACGTAGAAGGCGACCGAGACGATCACCGGCACGGCGACCGAGAGGATCTTCAGCACGATCCACAGCAGCGGGCCGATTGTCGGGCCGAGCGCCAGCAGCCAGTCGCGCAGCGGGTCGAACAGCATCTCCATCAGGCCACCCCCGTCACGCGCACGCGGCCGGCGCCGAGCGCCGCCGTCGGGCCGTAGCCCGCTTCGACCCACGCTGCGCCGCGCGCGACGCGGTCGTCGACCACGACCTGCAGCGTCGCGGTACCGACGCCATTGTCGAGCTTCGCCATCGCGCCATCCTGCACGCCGGCAGCGGCAGCGTCGGCCGAGTGCAGCACCACGCGCGGGCCTGCGTTCAGCGGATGCGACTGCAGCGCCGCAGCACGACGCACCGTGGCGTCGACGCGGTAGATCGCCTGCGACACGGCCAGCTCCAAGCCCTCACCCGCCTGCGCCTGCGCGGGCGAAGCCGCGACCTGCACGCTGCGCGGTGCGAGGCCGGCATCGGACAGATCGGTGAAAGCGAAGCCGTTCGCGTCGAGGGCACCGCCGAGGGCGCGCAGCACGCGCCAACCCGGACGCGCCTCGCCCGGCAGCTTGCCGCCGGCGACGGTGCGCTGGTCGATGCCGGCGAGATTGGTCAGCGTCGCCTCGATTTCCGGCAATGCACCGATCGGCAGGATCACGTCGGCGACGTTGCGGGTCGAGCGGCAGGCGTACTGACTGAACGCCACGACCTTCGCCGCGCCCAGCGCCTTCAGCGCGCGGGCCTGGTGGGCGAAATCGAGGCCCGGTTCGATGCCGTAGATCACGTAGGCCTTGCGCGCATCGGCGAGCATCGCCTGCGCGTCGCGCGCGGTCGGCAGCACGCCCATGCGGGCGAGACCGAGCGCGTTGGCGCCCTGCGGAATGCGGCACAGCGCGGCGTTGCTCGCGGCGGCGAACGCGGCGGCAGCCTTGCGGATCGCGGCCGCATGCGCGGAGGTTTCCGCGACCGCACCGACGATCACCACGGCGCGGGTCGCACCTTCGAGCTTGAGGCCGGACAGCGCCGACGCGAGCTGCGACGGCGGCACGATCGTCTTCGAGGCGATCACGAACGCGAAGTCGAAATCGACCGGGTTGACCACGTGGATCTTCGCGCCACGCTTCGCCGCCTTGCGCAGGCGCTGGTGCAGCAGCGGCACTTCGTGGCGCAGGTTCGAGCCGACGACGACGATGGCGTCAGCGGCCTCGAGGTCGGCGACGGCCATGCCGAAGGCTTCGGCGACCGCGCCGTCGGACAGGTCGTGCTGCGCGATGCGGTGATCGACGTTGCCGGTGCCCAGCGCGTCGGCAAGGCGCGCGATCAATGCGCCCTCCTCGTTCGAGGTCGACGGATGCACGAGCACGCCCAGGTCGTCGCCGCGATGGGCGGAGAGGATCTCGGCGGCCTTCGCCAGCGCCTCGTCCCAGCTCGCTTCGCGGAAGGCCTCGGGCTCGCCGCCCTCGCCCACCCGGATCATCGGCTTCTTCGCGCGATCGTCGGCGTAGAGGCCTTGGTGCGAGTAGCGGTCGCGGTCCGACAGCCAGCACTCGTTGACCGCTTCGTTGTCGCGCGGGACGGTGCGCAGCACGTCGCCGCGACGCACGTGCAGGAACAGGTTGCTGCCCAGCGCGTCGTGGTAACCGAGGGATTCGCGGGCCACGAGTTCCCAAGGACGCGCGCGGAAGCGGAACACCTTGTTGGTCAGCGCGCCGACCGGGCAAACGTCGATGACGTTGCCGGACAGCTCGGTCGTCAGCGGCTTGCCGTCGTAGGTGCCGATCTGCAGGTTCTCGCCGCGCTGCATGCCGCCGAGTTCGTAGGTGCCGGCGATGTCCGCGGTGAAGCGCACGCAGCGCGTGCACTGGATGCAGCGGGTCATCTCGGTGGCGACCAGCGGACCCATGTCCTCGTCGGCCACCACGCGCTTGCGCTCGGCGAAGCGGCTGACCGAGCGGCCGTAGCCCAGCGACAGGTCCTGCAGCTCGCACTCGCCGCCCTGATCGCAGATCGGGCAGTCGAGCGGATGGTTGATCAGCAGGAACTCCATGACGTTCCGCTGTGCCTTCAGCGCCTTTTCGTTGCGCGTGAAGATCTTCATGCCGTCGGCCACGGGCGTGGCACAGGCCGGCTGCGGCTTGGGCATCGGACGGCCACCCATTTCGGCGTCGACCAGGCACATGCGGCAGTTCGCGGCGATCGGCAGCTTCTCGTGGTAGCAGAAGCGCGGGATCGGGATGCCGGCCTTGTCGGCGGCCTGGATGATCATCGAGCCCTTCGGCGCGAACAGCGCGCGGCCGTCGATCTCGATGGCGACATGCCCTTCGGGCACGACCGGGGCGGCGGGCGCGGTGGTCTCGGTGCTCATGCGGCCACCTCGCTCACGACGGTCCCGGCGCGCTGGTCGTCGACCAGGAAACGCTTGTTCACGATCGCGTATTCGAATTCGTTCCAGAAATGACGCAGGAAACCCTGCACCGGCCACGCCGCGGCTTCGCCGAACGCGCAGATGGTATGACCCTCGATCTGCCCGGCCGCGGCCTTGAGCATGTTGAGGTCGTCCATCGTCGCCTGCTTCTCGGCGATGCGGGTCAGCATGCGGTACATCCAGCCGGTGCCTTCGCGGCACGGCGTGCACTGGCCGCAGCTTTCCTTGAAGTAGAAGCGCGCGATGCGCTGGCAGGCGCGCACCATGCAGGTGGTCTCGTCCATCACGATGACCGCGCCAGAACCGAGGCCCGAACCGGCCTTCTGGATGCTGTCATAGTCCATCGTGAGGCCCAGCATCGTCTCGCCCGGCAGCACCGGCATCGACGAACCACCCGGGATCACTGCCTTGAGCTTGTGGCCGTTGCGCACGCCGCCGGCCATCGCCAGCAGATCGGCGAACGAGGTGCCGAGGCGGATCTCGTAGTTGCCGGGCTTGTTGACGTGACCCGAGACCGAGAACACCTTCGGGCCGCCGTTGTTCGGCTTGCCGAGGTTGAGGAACCATTCCGAACCGTTGCGGATGATCGCCGGCACGGACGCGTAGGTCTCGGTGTTGTTGATCGTGGGCGGCTTGCCGTACAGGCCGAAGTTCGCCGGGAACGGCGGCTTGAAGCGCGGCTGGCCCTTCTTGCCCTCCAGCGACTCCATCAGCGCGGTCTCTTCGCCGCAGATGTAGGCGCCGGCACCCAACGCA
>JAEWNA010000033.1 GCA_023392975.1 Pseudomonadota bacterium
GTAGTAGCCGCTGCGGCTGCGCGGCACGGCGCAGGGTGCGGGCGTGCCGGCGGCGAGCGTGCAGGTCGCGACGCGCTGCGGCGGCGCCGTCTCGTCCCCACCGAGGTAATCGACGACGACCTCGACCGGCGCGCCGGCCTGCGCATGGCCCGCGGCGTCGATGATGACGGCGTCGAACTGCAGCGGCGTGGTGGCGCCGAACCAGCCCGGATCGAGCTTCAGCCCGACGTAGCGCGCGAAT
This sequence comes from Pseudomonadota bacterium, assembly GCA_023392975.1. Lineage (GTDB taxonomy): Bacteria > Pseudomonadota > Gammaproteobacteria > Xanthomonadales > Xanthomonadaceae > Lysobacter_I. The sequence continues at coordinate 242 of JAEWNA010000033.1, forward strand.
CGCGCCTGCCAGGCCACCGCCGGCGCCGACGCCACCGGCTCGCGCCCGCTCAGCGCGATCTGCGCGGTCGCCTCGATGCGCGCGAATGCCGGCGGGGTGTGCTCGTCGTCGGTCTCGAACGCGACCGGCACGTCGAAGCCCGCCTTGCCGTCGGCATCCAGCGCCGGCCAGGTGTGCGCCGTATCGCGCAGGCCGGGCGTGGCTGCCCCGCTGTCGTCGCCGGTGAAGACGTAGCCGGCGAACAGCGGATAGGCGTCGGCCGGCGAGGCCTGGGTCGCATGCAGCCTGATCTCGGAGATCGCCACGCCCGCGGCAGGGCCGCCGGACCAGTAGCCGGCGTCGATCCGCAGCCGCAGCGTATCGCCGTCGCGCAGCAGCGACGTCTCCGCCTTGGCATCGATCCAGAGGTCCTGCGCGCGGAAGGTGCCGACGAACACGCAGCCGGCTTCCTGCGTCCAGTCGCCGTCCTTGGGCACCAGGCAGTAGTCGTCGTCCGGGAGCTGCGACGGCAGCGCCAGTTCGCCCGTGAACGCACCTTCGGCGTCGGGCGAGACCGCCACCTCGGCCATCGGCTGCGTGTCGAACGGGCGACGCAGTTGCAGCGCGAACGGCTTCAGGTCGCCGGGGACGACCAGTCGACCGCCGCGGCGCTCGCGCAGCCAGGCACGGAAGCGCAGGGTGTCGCCGGCCCGGTACAGCGGCCGGTCGGGGACCGCGAACAGCCGGCGCTCGCCCCGCGGCTGCCCCAGCATCTCGCCGCTTCCGACGACATTGTCCAGCGGCAGCACCGCGAGCCGGCCTCCCGCGCGGGCGCGCACCGCCCAGGTCGGCGGTATCGTGCCCGGCGCGGCCTTCGGCAGCACGAACCCGGGGGGCAGCGTCAGCCGCGCCAGGCCATCGCCGCCGATGCGGGCGCGGGCATGGACCTGCGCGTCGCCGTCGGCGGCGACCAGCACCAGTTCCACGTCGGCCCCGGCGACCGGCCGGCTGTCGCGCCAGTCCACCGCCCAGACCAGTACTTCGGTGCGCGAGACCTGTGCGCTGAGGTCGAAGGCCGGCGCCGCGAAATCGAGCGTGGCGTTCGCCGCCGCCTGCGCCCGCCAGCGGACCCAGCCATGCTCGGCCAGCGTCGCGTTCGCGCCCTTGCTGGCGAAGGCGCCTGCGCCGTCGCGGGTCGCCGGGAGGCGGAATCGCGCGCCGTCGCCGGTCGGGCCGAGCCGGGTTTCCTCGATCGCCAGCCCGGGTGCGTTCATCGTGGCGACGAGCGCGCGATCGCCATCGCCGAACAGCGTGCGAGAGCCGGCGGCGGCGAGCGTCGGCAGGGCGGCGCCGTTGCGGATGCGGATCGCGACCGGTCGCACCAGTGCGCGGCCGGCCGTGTCGTGCAGCGTGCCGTCGACGGTGAACGCGATGTCGGTGTTCGTGGCCTCTGCGCGCAGGCGCGCGGTCGCGCCGGGCACAGATTCCGGCGCATTCGGGCGCCACCCGGCACGGTCGGGTGCGTCCCAGCCGACCACGCGCACCGAGGGCGGCAGCCGCGCCGCGAAGGCCGCCTTGCCGGCGGCATCCAGCGTCGCCGAGAACGACAAGCGCAGGTCCTCGCCCGCCACGCAGCGCAGCGCGAGGCCGTCGGTCGGATCGCGATCCTCGCCCTCGTCGCCCTTCCGCGCGGTGCAGGCGGCGCTTCGGATCGCGAACGCCTCGTCGTTGTGGAAGCGCAGCAGCGTGCGCTCCGTGGACGACGGCAGCGGTCCGGCCGTCGACACCAGGCCCGCCCGCATGTGCAGCGCCACCACGGTGTCGGACGGCAGGTCCGGCGGCAGCGCGACGCGGAACGAGGGCCCGTCCCATGGCAATCCCGTTGCGGGCAGCGCCGCCACGTCGAGCGCGCGCCAGACCCGGTCGCCGGCGCGCAGTTCGAGGACGCGGGCGATGGCCTCCGCGGTGGTCGGCAGGTCCGATTCGATCCGCAGCGTCGGCCGTCCCTCGGTCCAGTCGACGATCCGGGCGTCGAGCGATGGCCGATCGGTCTCGGCCTGCAGGCGGATCTTGCCCAGCGCGGTGCCATCGGCGTGATGCAGTCCCGGGGCAATGCGGATGTCGAAGCGGGTCGCCTGCGGGAAGGCATGGCCGCGGTCGGCGGCGCAGTCCAGGGTGTGGTCGTCGGCCCAGGTGCAGGTCATGGGCACCGCGGGCGAGACCGACACCGCGCGCACCGGCGCGTTGTCGAAGATCGCCATCGCCTGCTCGAATTCGAGTACGAGCGATCGCGCGCTCATTTGCGCCTCGACGCCGGTCGTCGCCGCCGACGCCATGCCCGCCCATGCCAGCCACGCGCAGGCCGCCCATCGTTTCCACATCGTCATCGCATGCCCTCGTCGGATTGCGCCATGCTGCACCGGTCGCGGTGATGCGACAACGCGCGATCGCGCGTCGCGGGGTCGGCTCAGGTCACCCGCGCCACCATCCGCCGGTGGCCGATCAGGCGGGCGTAGCGGGTGCCGAGGTCGACCCAGCAGACGTAGGCGGCCTCGCCCGCGAGGCGCCAGACCACGGCCGGAGTGAGGCGCAGCGCGGGCTCCGCGGCGCACAGTTCCCAGTCGAAGCCGAGCTGGCGCGCGAACAGCGCGCAGCGGGCGAGGTGGTAGCGGCTGCTGAGCAGGGTGACGCGGCCACGGTGCGCGTCGGCGGCGAGCAGGGCGCGGGCGTTGCGCAGGTTCTGCAACGTGTCGCGCGAGGTCTTTTCCAGCCGGAACGGCGCGTCGTCGGGCAGGCCGCGCGCCAGCAGCGCGTCGCGGGCGACATCGGCTTCGGCCGGATGACCGGGCGCGCCGCCGCCCAGCAGCACCAGCGTGCGCGGCGTGCGCGCATGCCAGACCTCGGCGGCGCGGGCGATGCGGGCGGCGAAATCGGCGTCGAGCCGGCCGCCGGGCGCGTGCTTGCCGAACAGCAGCACGGTCTCGCCGTGGTCCGGCAGCACCGGCGCGCGCCGCGCGGTGCGCACCACGTGCACGAAGTAGCCCAGGTACACCACGCCCGCGCTGAGCGCGCAGGCCGTGGCCGCGACCACGCCGGCATGCAGCACGTCGAGATCGAACAGCAGGCGGCGGCGATGGTCGAGGCGGGTCATGCGCCGGATCGGACCGGATCGGAGGCGGGGCGCGGATGCCGGCGGCAGCGGTTCCGCGCCCGCGGCCCTCACTTGTCGAGGGCGGTCAGCTGCAGGTTGGTCTTCATGTCCTGGGCGATGTTGCCGACCCAGCCCAGGTAGTTCGGATGGATGAAGCGCCTGCCCTTGCGATCCTCGAAGTAGTCGAGGTTCTTGCTGTCGACGTAGGCGATGTGGATGGTGCTGGCGTCCCAGGTCACGCGGACGCGGGCGACGTGGGTGCGCAGGTACAGCACCGAGACGATGTCGCCGGGCTGATCCTGCTCGATCGTCCAGCCCCGGCCGATCAGGGCCCGCTTGATGTCCTTGGTCACTTGCGCCTGGTCGAGGCCGGCCGGGATCGACACCGGTGCGGGATCGGCGAGCGGCGCCTTGCGCGCATGGGCGGCGCCGCTGAACGCGAACAGCGCGAGGACGGAAAGCACGATGGCTGCGAAACGCACGGAAACCCCCTTGTGTCGTGTACGGAAATGAGCGCCTCGCCGGGCGGTGCACCCCTGCGCCGCGGCGGCCGCACAGGATACCGTGCGATCCGCCCGGGACGGCAGGGCCGATGCCCGAAAGCCCGGAAAACCGGCCCCTTGGCCTATAATCCGCGCTCCTTTCGAGCCTTGGCGACACGGTGGCCGCAGCAGTATTGCCCCTTTCCCCGATGCCGCCGCTGGCGGTCCGCGCCTACACCGCCACCACCGCGCTCGGACACGGCCGCGACGCCCAGGCCGAAGCCCTGCGGACCCGCCGCAGCGGGCTGCGTCGCAACGATTTCGGCGAAGGCGCCACCGCGGACGCCCGGCTGGAGACCTGGATCGGACGGGTCGAGGGCGTGGAAGACGTGCGCCTGCCCGCCGGGCTCGCGGCGCTCGACTGCCGCAACAACCGACTCGCCTGGCTGGCGCTGCAGCAGGACGGGCTGATGGCGTCGATCGAGGCGCTGCGCGCGCGCCACGGCGCCGAGCGCGTCGCGGTGGTGATCGGCACCTCGACCTCCAGCATCGGCGCCAGCGAGGAGGCCTACACCCGGCTCGTCGACAACGCCTTCCCGGCCGACCTGCGCCAGCCGCTGCTGCACACGCCGCATTCGCCCGGCCATTTCGTGCAACGTGTCACCGGGTTGCGCGGGCCGTGCGTGACCGTCGCCACCGCGTGTTCGTCCAGCGCGAAGGTGTTCGCGCAGGCGGCGCGGCTGATCCACGCAGGCGTCGTCGACGCCGCGCTGGTCGGCGGCATCGACACGCTCTGCGGCAGCGTGCTGTTCGGCTTCAATGCGCTGGGCCTGGTGTCGCAGCGGCGCTGCCTGCCGTTCGACGCGCGTCGCGATGGCCTGAACCTCGGCGAAGCCGGCGGCTACGCCCTCCTCGAACGCCTCGCCGACGGCGAAGACGCGCCGCTGCGCCTCTGCGGCTACGGCGAGAGCAGCGACGCCCACCACATGTCGACGCCGCATCCCGAGGGCCTCGGCGCGCGCCTGTGCATGGGCGACGCGCTCGCCCGCGCGGGCCTCGCCGCCGACGCGATCGGCTATCTCAACCTGCACGGCACCGCGACCCCGGCGAACGACAGCATCGAGGCCGCCGCGGTCGCGGCGCTGTTCCCGGCGACGCTGCATGCGAGTTCGACCAAGGGCTGGACCGGGCACACGCTGGGCGCGGCGGGCATCGTCGAATCGGTGTTCGCGCTGCTCGCGCTGGAGCGCGGCCTGCTGCCCGGCATGCTGGGCGACGAGGCCGGCGGTGCGCCGCAGCCCGACGCCGCCTGCGGCCCGCAGATCCGCTTCGACAACGCCGAGCGCGCGATCCGCTACGCGATGAACAATTCTTTCGGCTTCGGCGGCAACAACAGCGCGCTGGTG
>JAEWNA010000038.1 GCA_023392975.1 Pseudomonadota bacterium
GCGGCGGCCGGCGCGGCAGCGACGGCGCCTTCCTCGATCACCGCGATGACCTGCTGGCTGGTGACGGTCGCGCCTTCGGCGAACTTGAGTTCCTTGATCACGCCGTCGACGGTCGAGGGCACTTCCAGCACCACCTTGTCGGTCTCGAGGTCGACGATGTTCTCGTCGCGCTTCACCGCGTCGCCGGCCTTCTTGTGCCAGGTGGCGATGACGGCGTCGGAGACGGATTCGGGAAGAACGGGAACCTTGATTTCGGTGGCCATGGGTGGCGTCCTGACAGCGGTATTGAAGAGGTGGGCCGGCGCCGCGAGGACGCCGGCGGAAATATCATCATTCGTCGGCGTGTTCGCCGCTCAGCGGGTTGACCAGCGCGTCGGCGACCAGCTTCTGCTGTTCCTCGACGTGGTCGTTGAAGTGGCCGACGGCGGGCGAGGGCGAGCGTGCGCGGCCGGCGTAATGCACCGACTGCTTCTCCTGGGCGCAGGCGCGCAGGTGGTGCTGGATCTGGTACCAGGCGCCCTGGTTCATCGGCTCTTCCTGGCACCACACCACCGGCACCGACTTGCCGTAGCGGGACAGTTGCTCGACCAGCGCGGCGCGCGGGAACGGATACAGTTGCTCGATGCGGATGATCGCGACGTCGGTCAGGCCGCGCTTCTGCGCGTCCTCCAGCAGGTCGTAGTAGACCTTGCCGCCGCAGAGCACGACGCGCTTGACCGACTTGGCGTCCGCGGCGACGGCATCCGGGATGAGGTGCTGGAAGCCACCGTTGGCCAGTTCGTCGAGCGTCGACACCGCCAGCTTGTGGCGCAGCAGCGACTTCGGCGTCATCACCACCAGCGGCTTGCGCGTCTGCATGCGCATCTGCCGGCGGATCATGTGGAAGGCCTGCGCTGGGGTGGTCGGCGTGCAGACGATCATGTTCTCCAGCGCGCACAGTTGCAGGAAGCGCTCCAGGCGCGCGGACGAATGCTCCGGACCCTGGCCTTCGTAGCCGTGCGGCAGGAATAGCGCCAGGCCGCAGAGCCGGCCCCACTTGGCCTCGCCCGACGACAGGAACTGGTCGATCACGACCTGCGCGCCGTTGGCGAAGTCGCCGAACTGCGCTTCCCAGATGTCGAGGGTCATGGGGTCGGCGGTGGAATAGCCGTACTCGAACGCCATCACCGCTTCCTCGCTGAGCAGCGAGTCGATGATCGTCGCGTCCTCCGGGTTCTTCACCAGGCTGCGCAGCGGGATGTAGTCCGCGTCGGTCTTCTGGTCGTGGAGGATGGCGTGGCGGTGGAAGAACGTGCCGCGGCCGCAGTCCTGGCCGACCAGGCGCAGGCGGAAGCCCTCGTCGAGCAGCGTCGCGTAGGCGAGGTTCTCGGCGAAGCCCCAGTCGCCCGGCAGCTCGCCGGCGGTCATCTTCGCGCGGTCGTCGTAGATCTTGGCGACGCGCGGATGCAGCACCGCGCCGTCCGGAAGGGTGTTGATGGTCTTCGCCAGCGCGTCCAGCTTGGTGCGCTCGACCCGGGTGTCGACCGGATCGGAGAGCTTGCCCGCCAGCAGCGGCGACCAGTCGATCGCATACGCGTCGGGATTGCTGGCGGCCAGCTCGGTGGTGACCACGCCGTCGTCCAGCTTCTGGCGGTAGCCGTCGACCAGCGCCCTGGCGTCGCCGTCCTGCAGCGCACCCTCGGCCAGCAGGCGGTCGGCGTACAGCTCGCGGGTGGTCTTGTGCTTGCGGATCGCCTGGTACATCAGCGGCTGCGTCGCCGCCGGCTCGTCGGCCTCGTTGTGGCCGTGGCGGCGATAGCAGATCAGGTCGATCACGACGTCCTTGCCGAACTGCTTGCGGAAGTCGTAGGCCAGCTCGGCGCAGAACACCACGGCTTCCGGGTCGTCCCCGTTCACGTGCAGCACCGGCGCGCCGACCATCTTCGCCACGTCGGTGCAGTACAACGTGGAGCGCGCATCCTGGCGTTCGCTTGTGGTGAAGCCGACCTGGTTGTTGATGACGATGTGGATGGTGCCGCCGACCGCGAAACCGCGTGCCTGCGACATCTGGAACAGTTCCATCACCACGCCCTGGCCGGCGAACGCGGCGTCGCCGTGCATCAGCACCGGCAGCACCTGGCGGCGGGCCTTGTCGCCCCGACGCTGCTGGCGCGAGCGCACGCTGCCGGCGACCACCGGGTCGACGATCTCCAGGTGCGACGGGTTGAAGGCGAGAGCGAGGTGGACCGGGCCGCCGGGCGTCTGCACGTCGGCGCTGAAGCCCATGTGGTACTTCACGTCGCCGGCATGGGCGTGGGCGTCGTGCTCGAACTTGCCCTCGAACTCGTCGAACAGCTTGCGCGGCGGCTTGCCGAGGGTGTTGACCAGCACGTTGAGGCGGCCACGGTGGGCCATGCCGAGCACGACGTCCTTGACGCCGTCGGTGCCGGCGCGGCGGACGGTGCTGTCGAGCAGCGGGATCAGCGCGTCGCCGCCTTCCAGCGAGAAGCGCTTCTGGCCGACGTACTTGGTGCCGAGGTAGCGCTCCAGGCCTTCGGCCGCGGTCAGGCGCTCCAGGATGCGGCGCCGGTCGTCGGCGGTGCGGCCGTACTTGCCGCCGGCGGCTTCCAGGCGCTCGTACATCCAGCGACGCTGGTCGGCGTCGGTGATGTGCATGAACTCGGCGCCGATGCTGCCGGTGTAGGTTGCCTTGAGCAGTGCGAGCAGGTCGCGGAGCTTCATCCGCGGCTGGCCGGCGACGCCGCCGGTGCTGAACTCGTCGCCGAGGTCGGCGTCGCTGAGGCGGTGGAAGGCCAGGCCGAGGTCCGGCGCTTCGGGCTTGTCCATCATGCCCAGCGGGTCGAGGTCGGCGCCGAGGTGGCCGCGCGAGCGGTAGGCCGTGATCAGGCGGCCGACGGCGCGTTCGCGCTCGTCGCCGGCGCCGGGTGCGGTGGCGACCCCTCGGGCGGCCTGGCGGCCGGCCTCGGCGATGGCGTCGATGACCGCCGAATGCGGTACGTCCTGCGTGTCGCCGCCGCGGATCCCGTCGAAGTAGGCCTTCCACTTGGGGTCGACGCTGTCGGGCGCGACCAGGTACTGCTCGTAGAGGTCCTCGATGTACGCGGCATTGGCGCCGAGCTGGGAGGACTGGGCGAACTGCTTCAGGAGACTGTCCACTCGGGGATCACACTCGCAGGAGGGATGGCGCGGGAGAGGGTAAGCGCTTGATCCGCCGGGAAATCCTCCGACGGGGCAAGAGGGCGGCGAAAGAAGCGAAATTATAGCCGGAGGCTTCGCCGCAGCGCACCACCGGATGCGGACTCCGGGCAGGTTGCCCGCTTCGACGTTGGTCGAAGGCAGGCCGGAACCCGGTTGGCGGTGGCGAAACGCTGCGCCGCGCGTCGCGCCGGGCGATACCCGGGGCCTCCGCCGCCGGCCCGCGCGCGAACGCTGCTAAGGTCGCGCCGACGCACAGGGGGTGATGCATGAGGGCACGCGGGCAAGGGGCGGGTCGGACGCGGGTGGCGGGACTGCTGGCGATGCTGGTCGCGGCGCTGGCCGGCTGTGGCGACGTGGGCGGCTACCGCCGGGCCGACAAGGCCACGCTGGCGGTCGATGCCTACGGCTGCCCGAACATCGATGGCACCTTCCAGGTGTCGATGCCGCCCGAGCGCGAGGGTTCGCAGGCCGGTGCGATGGAGGAGGCCTTCGCCAGGCCGGACGGCAACCGCGTTCCGATCGACCAGATCCGTGCGGTGGCCATTCGGCGCACCGCGCCGGGCGTCTACGACGTGCGCTGGCGGATCGACGAAGCACGGGTCCGGCAGCAGCTCGATGTCATCCGCGAGTTCGAGAAGCCGCGCTATCGCCGCTGGTATCACCTGCTCTCGGACCCGGAACGCGCCCGCTACATCGCGATCCACGGCCAGGCGAGCTACGACGCCGAGGTGGCGAAGCTCGGCCCGGAGACCGAGATCGCCCGCGAATGGCGGTCCGCCACCGGGGCGACCTGTCGGGACGGCTGGATCGAGCTGCCGCGCGGCGAATTGCGCCCCCTGCGCCTGACCCTGGGCGAGGACGGTGCCGTGCTGGGCGAATTCAAGGGGCTGAAAACCGTCGGCATCCCGGTGTGGTGCGGCGACGGCTGCAAGGATCTCCCGATCCCCACCGGCCGCTTCACCGGGCGCATCCACTGGCCGCGGCTGGCCGGCGATCTGCGCTGGCAGCCGGGCAACGCGCAGGCCTTCGAGCGACCGCTCGACGAGATCGAGGCGGAGGAAGCCCGGCGCGCACAGGCGCAGCGCGATGCGGACGCCCGCCGCTACCGTCCGGAGGCGGAGATCCGCGCCCGCATCGAAGCCATGGCGCCGGCCGGCACGACGGTGGAACTGGTCGAAGTACGCGAGGGCGAAGTGCGGGTGCGTTACTCCGCGCCGACGGCCGACATGGACGTCCTGCTGGGGCGGATCGCCGGCGCCGGCCGAGACCCCGGCGCGCCGAAGGATGTCGTCCGCGGCGGGCGGTCGAGCGACATGTCCCGGCGGTTCGTCGAGTTCGTGCTGACCGATTCGCCGCTGGTGCTGCGCGATGCGCCGACGACGCCGGCCACGCCGGTGTCGTCCCCGGTCGAACGTCCGACGTTGGCGGCGCTGATGCCGGCACCGGCGCAGGCCGTGCCCGACGGCATGGCGTCGCCGGAGACGATCCGCCACCGGCTCGAAGGCCTGTTGCCGGCCGGCTGCCGCGTCACCGACGTGCGTTACGGTGGCGAGAAGGTGACGCTGCTTGGCGCCGCGGCCAGCAATCGCATGGTGTCGGACGCGCTGCGTGCGCTGGACGGCCTGGGCGCGCGGCCGGAACTGCTGTCGATCCGCCAGGAAGGCGTCACGATCCGCTTCGAGATCGCGCTGGCGCCGTCGACGCTCACCCGCGGGTGAGCCGGTCGTTCATCGCGCGAACCGCTCAGAGCCCGAGGGCGCGGTATTCGCTGACGCCGCGCGAGCGCTCCCAGACCGGCTGGAAGGCCTCGGCGAGCTGGCGCGCGCGGCCGCCGTCGTCGATCGCGGCCTCGCCGTCGAAACGGTTGCCGAGCGTGCGGAAATACCAGCCGCCGTCGTCGTTGACGACGTAGGCCGACGCATAGCCGCGATCCGCCGGGTCGACGACCTCGCGGAACGCGAACACGCTGGGTAGCCGCTGCGCGAGCGCGATCAGCGGCGCATGCGCGCGCTGCGCCGCGGCGGCGTCCTGCAGCAGCACGCGCACGTCCACGCGCTGGCGCCGGGTGCCGAGGCGACGCATCGCCTCCAGGACTTCGGGCGCGTCGAACAGCCCCGGATCGAGCGCGCGGCTGTAGATCGACAGCTCCCGGCGCGCGCCGGTCGCGATCGCGCAGACCATGGCGATCGCAGCTTCGCGGCTGTCGATCTCGGTCGCGCCGCCCAGCCGCCGGCGCATGGTCTGGTGTTCGATCCCGGCTTCCATGAAGCGTGCGCCGACCGGCACGAAGCCGTGCTTTGCATAGAAGCCCAGCGCCGAGACCTGCGCGTGCAGCGTCACTTCCGGCCAGCGCTGGCGCTTCGCCTCCTCGACCAGCGCCAGCAGCAGGGCATCGCCGACGCCGCGGCCACGCCAGGCGGGCAGCACCGCCATGCGCCCGATCCTGCGTTCCGGGGTCAGCCGGCCGGTGCCGATCGGCGCGCCGTCGGCGTCGCGCGCGAGCAGGTGCGTGCACACGGGATCGAGCTCGTCCCATTCGAGTTCGAGCGGGACCTGCTGCTCCTGCACGAACACCGGCTCGCGCACCGCACGCAGCGCGTCGACGCCGGTGGCGTAGTCGATGCGCTCGATCCGGAAGCCGCCGGCGGGCGCATCAGGCATCGTCGTCGTTCCCGTCATCGGGCAGGGCGAGGTGGTAGTGGCCCTGCCCCAGCAGGTCGAGCACGACCGTCCGCGCGTCTTCGCCCAGGCCGGCGTAGACGTCGGCGTCGAGCGTTTCCGCGGCGGCGAGGGTGCGGGCGTCGGCCAGCGGGAGGCCGTGGGCCTGGCCGCCGAGGTAGAGCCGGGCACGGCGCTTGTCGGTGCCGTCGCGACGCCAGGCCGCCCGCGTCCACGGGTGGCGCGCCAGCACGGCGCCCTGCTGCAGGTCGAATTCGACCTCGATCCGCGACCGTGGCGGATCCGGGTCCAGCGGCATGCCGGCGCTGCGGTAGAGGCTGATGAAACGGCCGAACCAGTCGCCCAGCCGCTCCGGGTCGTGCATGCGCAGCTTGTTCAGCGCTTCGATCGCCCGGCCCATCGCGTCGGCGTCGATCTCGTACGCGTCCTGTGCCGGCGCCAGGTCCGGGTCGGCGTAGCGCACGGCCTCGTCGGCGTCGCAGATGAGGGTGTCGACGAAATCGCCCAGCAGCTCCGCGCTCGACGGCGCGCGCAGGCCCACCGAGATGGTCAGGCAGGCGTCCTCGGCGACGCCGTGGTGCGGCACGCCCGGCGGGATGTAGAGCATGTCGCCCGGGGCCAGCACCCAGTCGTGGGTCGGGGCGAAATGCTTGAGCAGCCGCAGCGGGACGTCGTCGAGGTAGGTCTGGTCGGGGTTCGGCGCGGTGTCGATCATCCAGCGGCGGTGGCCCAGGCCCTGCAGCAGGAACACGTCGTACTGGTCGATGTGCGCGCCGACCGAGCCGCCTGGCGCTGCGAACGAGATCATGATGTCGTCCATCCGCCAGCGCGGCAGGAAGTCGAAGGCGTCGAGCAGCGCGCGGATCTCCGGGTCCCACTTGTCGACGTCCTGCACCAGCAGCGTCCAGTCCTGGTGCGGCATGCCGGGGAACTCGGCCTCGGCGAACGGACCGCTGCGGACGGCCCAGGCGTCCTTCGCGCGGTCGTAGCGCGCGATCCGCGCCAGCGCGCCGTCCTCGCAGGCGAGCCCGGCGAGGTCTTCCGGCGTCACCGGCGAGACATAGCCGGGGAACGCGTTGCGGATCAGCAGCGGGTGTTTCTGCCAGTAGTCGCGCAGGAAGGCCGCCGGCGACATGCCCAGTGGCCCCTTGCCGGCGGCGTCGATCTCGACCGGAAGCGGCTTCTGCGCGGCGGCGCGTGCGCTGGTCTTCGCGCGGGTGGGGGTGCGCTTGGCCATCTCAGATCTCCTTCGCAAGGCGTTCGGCGTGACCGGTGTAGCTGCCGGGCGTCATCTCCAGCAGGCGCTGCTTCGCGTCGGCGGGCAGGTCGAGGCTTTCGATGAAGGCGCGCATCGACTCGGCGGTGATGCCGTGGCCGCGGGTCAGCGCCTTGAGCTGTTCGTAGGGGTTCGGCAGGCCGTGGCGGCGCATCACCGTCTGCACGGCTTCGGCCAGCACTTCCCACGCGGCGTCGAGGTCGGCGGCCAGGCGGTCTGGATTGGCGCTGAGCTTGTTGAGGCCGCGCAGCAGCGCGTCGTAGCCGATCAGTGCGTGACCGAACGCGGTGCCGAGGGCGCGCAGCACGGTGGAGTCGGTCAGGTCGCGCTGCCAGCGGCTGATCGGCAGCTTGGCTGAAAAATGCTCGAACAGCGCGTTGGCGATGCCGAAGTTGCCTTCCGCGTTCTCGAAATCGATCGGATTGACCTTGTGCGGCATGGTCGAGCTGCCGACTTCGCCGGCCTTCACCGCCTGTTTGAAATAGCCCAGCGAGATGTAGCCCCAGACGTCGCGGCACAGGTCGATGCAGATGGTGTCGATGCGCTTCTGCGCGTCGCAGACCTCGGCGATGCCGTCGTGTGGTTCAATCTGGGTGGTGTAGGCCTGCCAGTCCAGCCCCAGCGATTCGACGAAATGCCGTGAGAACGCGGCCCAGTCGACGTCCGGGTAGGCGGCGACGTGGGCGTTGTAGTTGCCGACCGCGCCGTTGATCTTGCCGGGCATCTGCGCGCCGGCCAGCAGTTCGCCCTGGCGCTGCAGGCGGGCGACGACGTTCGCCAGTTCCTTGCCGACGGTGGTCGGCGACGCCGTTTGCCCATGCGTGCGCGACAGCATCGGCAGCGCGGCGTGTTCGTGCGCCATCGTCCGGAGTTTCTGGATCAGCGCATCGAGCGTTGGCAGCAGCACCGTCTGCCGGGCCTCGTTGAGCATCAGCGCGTAGCTGAGGTTGTTGATGTCCTCGCTTGTGCAGGCGAAATGGACGAATTCCAGCGCGGGCGCCAGCTCGGCATCGTCCTTCAGCCGCTCCTTGATCAGGTATTCGACCGCCTTGACGTCGTGGTTGGTGGTGCGCTCGATCGCCTTGACCCGGGCGGCATCGTCGACCGACAGGCCGTCGGCGAGGGCGCGCAGGCGCGCGGCGGCGGCTTCGGAGAACGCGGGCAGTTCGACGATGCCCGGCTCGGCCGCCAGCGCCAGCAGCCATTCCACTTCCACCTTCACCCTGGCCTTGATCAGACCGAATTCCGAGAAGATCGGGCGCAGGGCATCGACCTTGCCGGCGTAGCGGCCATCGAGCGGGGACAGGGCGAGCAGGGTCGATTCGGACATGGCGGGCGGAGGCGGGGGACCGCGATCGGGGAGACGGGCATTGTAAACGGGGGGCGGCGTATGCTCCCGCCATCCCCCCATGGAGACCGGCGATGGCCAGACGCAACGCGGCCGCGGAGGCGGTGCCGCCCCCATACCGCATCGAGCACGACAGCATGGGCGAGCTGCGGGTCCCCGCGGACGCGCTCTGGGGCGCGCAGACCGAGCGCGCACGGCGCAACTTCCGCATTTCCGGCCGGCCGATGCCGCGGGGCTTCATCCGCGCGCTGGGGCTGATCAAGGCCGCGGCGGCCCAGACCAACGTCAATCTCGGCCTGCTGCCCAAGACCCGCGCCGCGGCCATCCGCAAGGCCGCGCTGGAGGTCGCCGAGGGCGAACACGACGCCCATTTCCCGGTCGACATCTTCCAGACCGGCTCCGGTACCTCCAGCAACATGAACGCCAACGAGGTGATCGCGGCGCTGGCGATGCGCGGCGGCCGCGGCCGGGTCCATCCCAACGACGACGTGAACCTCGGCCAGAGTTCCAACGACGTGGTCCCGACCGCGATCCGGGTGGCGGCGACGCTGGCGACGGTCGAGGACCTGCTGCCGGCGCTGAAGCACCTCAAGACCGTCATCGACCGCCGTGCCCGCGAGGGTCGCAAGCTGGTGAAGACCGGCCGCACCCACCTGATGGACGCGATGCCGCTGACCTTCGGCCAGGAGTTCGGTGCCTGGTCGGCGCAGCTGGAGTCGGCCCGGCAGCGGATCGAGGACAGCCTCAAGCGCCTGCGTCGGCTGCCGATCGGCGGCACGGCGGTGGGGACGGGCATCAATGCGCCCGCCGGGTTCGGCAAGCGGGTGGCGCAAACGCTGTCGGTGCTGTCCGGCGCCCGGTTCGTGCCGGCCGAGGACACCTTCGAAGGACTGGCGGCACAGGACGATGCGGTCGAACTGTCCGGCCAGCTCAATGCGCTGGCGGTGGCGCTGATGAAGATCGCCAACGACCTGCGCTGGATGAACTCCGGGCCGCTGGCCGGGCTGGGCGAACTGGAATTGCCAGCGCTGCAGCCTGGCTCGTCGATCATGCCCGGCAAGGTGAATCCGGTCGTTCCCGAGGCCGTGTGCATGGTCGCGGCGCAGGTGATGGGCCATCACGCCGCGATCACGATTGCCGGCCAGAGCGGCAACTTCCAGCTCAACGTGATGCTGCCGCTGATCGCCGCGGACCTGCTCGACGGCATCGGCCTGCTGTCGAACGCGATGCGCGCGCTCGCCGACGAGGCGGTGGCCGGGCTGGTGTTCCGGCCCGATCGCATCGCCGACGCGCTGGGCCGCAATCCGATCCTTGTGACCGCGCTGAATCCGGTGATCGGTTACGAAAAAGCCGCCGCGATCGCCAAGCGGGCGTATCGCGAGCGGCGTCCAGTGTTCGAGGTCGCGCTGGAAGACAGCGGCCTGTCGGCGGCGGAACTGCAGCGGCTGCTCGATCCGGCCGCCCTGACCGAGGGCGGACTGCGCGCCGGGGCGGGCGGCGGCTGAGCGAGCCGCCCGCGGTCCGCCTTCACTTCGCGGTGTCGCTCGCCGCGGCTTCGGCTTCCGCCGCGGTGTTCTTGCTGTGCTCGTCGTCGCCGGCATCGGCGTTCACGTGCACGCCGGGGAGGTTCAGGTTGACGTTGCCGTCCTTGCCGCAGTCGTCGATGTCCTGCTGGTCCATCGTGGCGTAGGGCTTGAACTCGGGCAGTGCGTCGGCGAGGCGGTTCTGGGCGTCCAGCAGCGCCGGCATCTTCTCGCACAGCTTCACGGCCGATGCCTTGATGCCCTCGGCGTGATGCTCGATGCGCTTCTCGATCTCGTCGCTCTTGCCGGTGAAGACGCCGGCCAGGGCCTCGGTGACCGCCTTGCCGGCCAAGTCCGCGCCCTGCAGGCCGATGTCGATGCCGGCTTCGGCGATCGCGGTGATGCCGGCGCGGTAGTCGAGGGCGAGCTTGCGCTGCGCGTCGGTCATCGCGACCGGCTTGCCGTCGATCACCAGGTCGCCCTGCGGCGTGATCGACGCCTTGGGCTGGCCGTCGGCGTTCAGGTCGATGTCGTTCTTCGCCAGTTCGACGCGGGCCTTGTCGCCCGCCTCCTTGGCGGCGCGCGCGATGAAGCCGGGTTTGTCCTGCCCGCCCTGTGCGCCTGCGGCCGGCTTGTCGTCCGAGCAGGCCATCAGCGGCAGGCAGAGCAGGAGGGCGACGGAGAGATTGCGGGTGATGCTGCGCAAGGCGTTCATGGGTCACTCCACGGGAAGACTTGTCGGATGTTTCAGGACGATCACGGTGTGGCGAGCATGGCGTCGCGTCAATCGTCGGTCGGAACGCGCACGCGTCCGCCGATGCCGCGGTGGTCGACCGAGCCGCTGCCGACGCTGGTCACGACCAGGTCGCCGCGGACATCGCGCGCGTCCAGGTCGCCGGAACCGATGCTCCGCACCGTCACGTCGCCGGAGACGCCGGAGACTTTCGCATCGCCGGAACCGATCGAGTCGATGCGGACACTGCCGCCGGCATCGGCGATGACCAGGTCGCCGGAATGGATCTCACCGACGATCGCGTCGCCGCGCACGCCGCGCGCGCTCAGGTCGCCGGAGCCGACCGACACCGCGTGCAGCGCACCGACGTCTTCGGCGAGGATGTCGCCGGAACCGATATCGGCGAACAGCGCACCGCGGATGTGCCTGGCGTCGAGTTCGCCCGAGCCGACGTCGGCGGCCAGCGATGCGACGCCCTCGATGCGCGCATCGCCGGAACCGACCTTGACCTGCACCGCGATGCTGTCCGGCAGCGTCGTGTCGAGGTAGAGATCGGCGTATCGGTTGCCGGACCACGACCCCGCCTGCGACCAGCCCAGGCGTTCGGCGCGAACGACGAGCGTGTCGCCGTCTCGACGCTGGTTGACCACGAGCTCGGCGAGCAGCTTCTCGTCCGACGCACAGGCCTTGCCGTGCATGAAACCGGGCGCGCCGGCTTTCCCGGCGAGCGTCAGGGTGTGCGGACCGATGTCGAAGACGACGGTCCTGACGCCGGCCAGATCCAGTGCCGCGTCGCGTGCGGCGACATGCGCGCAGCGCTCCTTGGCGAAGGCGGAAAAGGGCAGTGCCGCGATCAGGCCGAGCGTCGACAGGAGCGATATCTTTCGCATGGGAACTCCGGGGCGTGGGGGAATGTCGGGAGGCGACGGCATCGGCGACGCGTCGGTCGCATGCGGGGGCCTTGTCGCAGCCCCAGCATGCCGGTGGTTCAGCCTTCGTCCCGCCAGCGGCGGAGACGGGTGGCGAGGACGATCATCGCGATGCCGGCGGCGACGCCGATCCAGAGATCGAGGCTGCCGAACGCCTGCCAGCTGGTGAGCAGGTTCAGCTCCGAAGTCATGCCTCCTCCGGCCTTGTGGACGAGATCGGTGGCATCCGCCGCGTGGACGAACCAGGTGCCGGGGATCAGGCTGCCCAGCCCGCGCAGGGCGACGATGTACCACAGGCTGCCGTGCGGGAAGTCGGCGCCGCTGACCGCGCTGAAGATCAGGCCGGTCATGCTCAGCATCGCACAGCCCAGCAGCGGGATCAGCACCGCCCACAGGAACGGGAAGCGTCGCGACCAGGCGGAGCACAGCATCAGCCAGCCGACGGTGGGCAGCGACCAGAGGATGCCGACGGGCAGCATGCCGAGGATCTGGCCGAGCGCATGGAAGGGCCGGATGCCCGTGAAGTACGCACCGATGCCCGGCATGCCGTTCACGATCAGGGTCAGGCCCACCACCAGCCACAGCACGATGCCGAGCAGGATGCCGACCGCGATGCCCGCGACCGGGCCGAGCACCACCGCCCACAGGGCCTTGGACAACACGACCTGGCCATCGGAGATCGGCAGCGACTTCCAGAACAGCACGCTGCGGTCGCGGCGTTCATCGTAGAGGGCGCCCAGCGCGTAGAAGAACACCACGAACGCCATCACGAGCATCGTCAGGAAGATGCTGTTGGCGAAGATGCCGGTGGCGAGCATGCCCAGGCCATGCCCCATCGGCTCGCCGTCGATCGCGAAGTCGTTGTGGAAGCTGCCTTCGCCCTTGGCCTTCTGGATGAAGATCGTGGCGACGATCATGCCGATGAGCAGGAACGCGGTCGCGATGATGCCGGTGATCGCCGGCGCCCACACGAAACTGCGGTTTTCCCAGTATTCCCGCTGGAGCAGCAGCTTCAGCTTCTGCGCGGGGCCGAAGGCCGGGGCGGCCTGGGCGGAGGGGGCGAGGGTGGTGGCGTTCATGCGTAGGTCCCCTTCATGGTGGCGACGAACAGGTCGGCGAGGCCCGGGATACGGGTTTCCCCGTACTCGGCCAGTTGCGGCTGCGGCACGCCGTCGAACAGCATCACGGTCTTGCCGAACGGCAGCGCGCGTTCGTCGATGGGTTTCAGCGCCCGCGCCTGTTCGGTGCGGTCGGCGTTCACCATCACTTCGACATAGCGTTCGCCCAGGCTTTCCATGGTCGCGTCGAGCACGACTTTGCCGTCGCGGATGAACATCACGTCGGTGAGGATGTGTTCGATCTCCTCGACCTGGTGGGTGGTGATGACGATGGTCTTCTGCTCGTCGAAGTAGTCCTCCAGCAGTCGCTGGTAGAACTGCTTGCGATAGAGGATGTCCAGGCCCAGCGTCGGTTCGTCCAGCACCAGCAATCTGGCGTCGATCGCCATCACCAGCGCCAGGTGCAACTGCACGATCATGCCCTTGGACATCTCGCGCACCCGCAGCTCGGGCTTGAGCTGGGTGTTGGCGAGGAAGCGCTCGCACTTGGCGCGATCGAAGCGCGGATGCACGCCGGCGACGAACTCCACCGCTTCCCGCACCCGGATCCAGCGCGGCAGCACGGCCACGTCGGCGATGAAGCACACGTCGTTCATCAGCGCGTCGCGCTCGGTGCGCGGGTCGTGGCCCAGCACCTTCAGCTCGCCGTCGAACGGGATCAGGCCGAGCACGGCCTTCAGCGCGGTGGTCTTGCCGGCGCCGTTCGGGCCGATCAGGCCGACGATGCGGCCGGCGCCGATCTCGAAGTCGGCGCTGTCGAGCGCGACCTTGTTCTTGTAGGCCTTGCGCAGGCCGCGGGCGGTGACGACGGCGCTCATGCGGCACCTCCGTTGGCGACGGGCTTCAGCAGTTCGTCCATGCGCAGGCCGAGGCGCTGGATGCGCTCGACCACCAGCGGCCATTCCTCCTGGAGGAAGCGCTCGCGCTCGCTGGACAGCAGTTTCTTCGCGGCTTCTTCGGTGACGTACATGCCCAGTCCTCTGCGTTTTTCGACGAGCGCCTCGTCGGCCAGTTCCTGGTAGGCGCGAGACACGGTGATGGGGTTGAGTTGGTATTCGGCGGCCACCTGGCGCACCGAGGGAAGCGGGTCGCCCGGCTTCAGCAGGCCGTCGAGCATCATCGCGATGACCCGTTCCTTCAACTGGCGATAGATCGGAGCGCCGTCGCTCCACTGGATGGCGGTCATGGATCAGCTCCCGTTGCCGCGGCGCAGGCTCTGCGCGAATGAGAAGAAGGGCAGCGCGAGGGACTCGCGGGCGAGTGCCCGGCGATGGCTGCGGCTGGGACCCGGCTCGCGTTCGCCCGGGGCCTGGAGTGCGGCGTCGGAGGCGACCGGCTCCTGCGCAGGCAGGCTGACGATGAGGCCGACGGTGAGCAGGCCCAGCGCGATGGCGAGGCCGCGGTACGCATGGAACAGCTTGCGGGACATGGTCAACTCCTGTTCGTGTTGACTGGTGTTGTATTAAACTATAACACCAAAACACGAGATGGCAACCCCCCGGGAAACCAATTCCCCCCAACTGAAGTCATACTCGGGCCCCCGCCGCCCCCCGAGCCCTCGCCATGCGCCGCCTGCTGACCAGAAGCCTCGCCTTCGCCGCCCTGACCGCCGTGTCCCTGCTGGCCCTGGCCGCCGATGGTGGATTGCTGGACCAGCGCTACCGCCCCCTGGCCGGCAAGACTCCGGTGCATCTGGCGACCGCCTATCGCGGCCAGGTCCTCCTGGTGGTGAACACGGCCAGCAAATGCGGGTTCACGCCGCAGTTCGAGGCGCTGGAGGCCCTGCATGCGCGCTACCGGCCGCGCGGCTTCGCCGTCCTCGGCTTCCCGTCGGGCGATTTCATGAACCAGGAATACGCCGACGAGAAGCAGATCCAGGAATTCTGCACGCTGACCTACGGCGTGAAATTCCCGATGTTCCAGAAGGTGCACGTGGTCGGGGCCGAGGCGACGCCGTTCTACAAGGCGCTGGAAGCGGCCACCGGCGAGGCGCCGAAGTGGAACTTCCACAAGTACCTGATCGGCCGCGACGGCAAGGTCGTCGCCAGCTTCGGCAGCCGGACCAAGCCTGATGCGCCGGAGGTGATCGCGGCGATCGAGCGTGCGCTCGAGGCGCCCGCGCCGTCTCCGTGAACCGCCGCGTGTCCACGATTGCCGGCTTCGGCCGCGACCGCGACAATAGGCGTTCGGCCGTCCGCGCGCCGGGCAGGTGCCCGGCGGCGGATGCGGTCGTTTCCCGGAGAGTCCGATGAGTCAGCGCGTGCGCGGCGACGCCGCATGGAAGGCGGTCCTGCCGTCGTGGATGGTCCTGCTGTGCCTGTGCGGCCCGGGGGCAGCGCTCGCGGCCGAGAAGCCGGCCGTCGCGAAGCCCGCTGCCGCAAAGCCGGAGCCCCGGCCGGCCGCGGAAAAGGCGCTGGACCTGACGAGCGACCGCGCCAAGGTGAGTTACATGATCGGGGCCGATGTCGGGCGGTCGATCTCCAGTTCCGGGCCCGACATGGATTTCGCCGCGTTCGAGCGCGCCGTGCGCAACGCCTTCGACGGCGGCCAGCCGCTGCTGTCGGACGCGGAATCGAAGACCGTCGGTACCGCACTGATGCAGCGCATCGCCGAACGCAACGGCCGTCCCGCGCCCGGGCTCCCGCCGGGCGCCCCCCCCCCCGCGGGCGCCCCGGG
>JAEWNA010000047.1 GCA_023392975.1 Pseudomonadota bacterium
GCACGAGGTCGGCGCCGATCGCCACCAGCCACCAGACCGCCGCCACGCTCGCCTCGCCGAGCCGGCGCGACATCAGCTGCAGCGGCGGCATCGAGTACGCCCACGCCAGCCCCAGGCCCGCGGCGCCGACGAGCCACAGCTCGGGCCCCGGCTGCGTCGCGGCCAGCACGAGGCCGCCAGCGAGGCAGACGCCGAGCAGCGCCAGCGCGACGCGGCGTGTCTGCGCGGCATCGACCTGCCCGTCCCGGATCAGCCGCGACCCGCCGGTGAACGGCGCGATGCCGCCGACGTTGGCGTCGTCGGCGCCGTTCACCGCATCGGCGTAATCGTTGAGCACGTTGGCGGCCGCATGCGCCAGCACGGCGAGCACGAGCGTCGCGAGCGCCCGCAGCGGCGACAGCGCGACGCCGGAGGCCTGCGCGCTGGCCAGGCCGATCGCGACCGCGACGACCGTGGCGGTGAGGAAGGCGGGGCGGGTCATCCGCCACAGCAGCGCGGCGCCGGGCAGTGCGGTGTGGGGCAGGGAGGGCACGGACATGCGGGCATGGTAGCGCGGCGTCGGGACACCGCCGCGACAGGGCTTCCGCCGTCTCCGCGGCGGGCGTAGGGTGTCGCCATCGCGTGCGGATCGGGGAGGCGACCGTGGACGAGCAGGCCGGGCACCCCTCGACGGACGAGGGCGAAGAAGCGCCGCGACGCGCAACGGCCGCCCGGGCCGGGGACGGGGAAGCGGACGCGCCGTCCCGGCCGTTCGTCGTGCCCTGCGCCACGCTCGGCTACGACGCGCCGTGGCGCTGGCTGCGTGCCGGCTGGCGCGACCTGCGGGCGACGCCAGGGCTCACCGCCGTGTTCGGCGTCGTCATCCTGCTGGTCAGCGCCGCCATCTCGCTGCTGGCGTGGAAGCTCGGCCGCTTCGCGCTGCTCGCCACGCTGCTGTCGGGGTTCGTCTTCATCGCGCCGCTGATCTGCGTCGGCCTGTACTGCGTCAGCCGCGCGCGCGAACGCGGCCGCTTGCCGGTGTTGTCCGACTCCTTCGTGCTCGCGCGCCGCGTGGTCGGGCAGGCGGGCGTGTTCGCGCTGGCGCAGGGCGTGATCGTGCTGCTGTGGTCGCGCGCCGGCATGATGGTCGGCGCCTTCTTCCCGATCGACGACAGCAACGCCGACACCGTCTGGCAGTTCCTCGCGATCGGTTCGGCGGTGGGCTTGATCTTCGCCGCGCTGACCTTCGCCGTGGCCGCGTTCTCGCTGCCGATGATCGCCGACCGCGACGTCGACATGGTCACCGCCTGCGTGTCCAGCATCAACGCCGTACTGCGCAACAAGGGCGTGATGGCGCTGTGGGCGGCGATCATCGTCGTGTTGACCGCGCTGGGCTTCGCGACCGCGCTGCTCGGGCTGGCGGTGCTGAT
Organism: Pseudomonadota bacterium; assembly: GCA_023392975.1. Taxonomy (GTDB): domain Bacteria; phylum Pseudomonadota; class Gammaproteobacteria; order Xanthomonadales; family Xanthomonadaceae; genus Lysobacter_I. Next base: position 1,410 of record JAEWNA010000047.1, read on the forward strand.
GCCGCTGCTGGCCTACGCCGCCTGGCACGGCTATCGCGAAACGCTGGACGCGCACGACTGGCCGGCGCTGGAGTGAGTCGCGGCCGATGACCGCCCGGGCCAGGATCGGCGATAATCCCGGTTTTCGCCGACCCGGACCCCGCGATGACCGCCCTGCCGAACTGCCCGCGCTGCGCCATGCCCAACGTCTACGAGGACGGTGACAACCGCATCTGCGCCGACTGCGGCCACGAATGGCCGATCGCCGGCGGCGATGCGGCGGACGAGGCGACGACGACGGTGCGCGACAGCAACGGCAACCCGCTGGCCGACGGCGACACCGTGGTCGTGATCAAGGACCTCAAGGTCAAGGGCTCGTCGATCCCGCTCAAGCAGGGCACGGTCATCAAGCACATCCGCCTGGTGGACGGCGACGCCGAGCACATCGAAGGCAACTCCGACAAGATCAAGGGCCTGGTGCTCAAGGTCTGTTTCCTGCGCAAGGCCTGAGCCGCCGCCGGCGAGGCGTCGCGACCTTCCGCGACGCCGTGTTCGACCCGTTCCGAAGATCGTGCGACCCATCGCGCGGCGGATCCGCGCATCCGTGATGCGCGTCGACGAGCGTTTCGCTGAAAACGAATGCACGCGCGCATGTTGCAGCGCGATGCGCCCCTAGCATCCTTCCACGTCGCACGCGCACTGCGGCGACGCGTCCGGGGCAGGTGCCGGGCAACGCACCAGACAACGCAGTCGATGTCCGCCGTCGTCCACTGGACGACGGCGCAGGGAAGTCCGCGCCCGCCGCAGGCGGGATCCTCGTCCGTGAATGGAGAATCCGAATGACGCCCCGAAACAGGATCATGTCTTCCTTCGCCGCGCTGCTGTTCGCCGGCCTCGCCGCGGGACAGGCGCACGCCGACGCCGTGCTGCACGCCTTCAACTGGAGCTACGCCGACGTCCAGGCGAACGCGGCGGGCATCCAGGCCGCGGGCTACAAGGCCGTGCTGGTCGCGCCCGCCTATCGGTCCGAAGGCAGCGCCTGGTGGGCACGCTACCAGCCGCAGGATGACCGGCTGATCCAGAACCCGCTGGGCGACACCACCAACTTCCGCAACATGGTCGCCGCATTGCGCGCGAAGAGCATCGACGTCTACGCCGACGTGGTGCTCAACCACATGGCCAACGAAGCCGCGCAGCGATCCGATCTCAATTACCCGGGCAGCCGCGTGCTCGGCATCTACGCCGGCAATCCGACGTATTACGGCGGGCTGCGGCTGTTCGGCAACCTGAGCTACAACTACCTCAGCGGTTACGACTTCGGCGCTGCCACCTGCATCTCCAACTACAACGACGTCTGGCAGGTGCAGCACTGGCGCCTCTGCGGCGGCAGCGGCGACGCCGGCCTGCCCGACCTGGTCGGCAGCAGCTACGTGATCGGCCAGCAGCAGGAATACCTGCGCCAGCTCAAGGCGCTGGGCGTGAAGGGGTTCCGCATCGACGCCGCCAAGCACATGCCGTTCGCGCACATCAACGGCGTGCTCACCGCCGACATCAAGAGCGGCATGTACGTGTTCGGCGAGATCATCACCGGCGGCGGGTCGGGCAACGCGGAATACAACACGTTCCTCCAGCCCTACCTGCAGAACACCGACCATGCGGCCTACGACTTCCCGCTGCAGGCGCAGCTGCGCGGCGCCTTCGCTCCCGGCGGCAGCATGAGCGCGCTGGTCGATCCCGCCGCCTATGGCCAGGCGCTGCAGGGCAGCCGCGCGCTGACCTTCACGCTCACCCACGACATCCCGAACAACGGCGGCTTCCGCTTCATGCTGATGGATCCGACCGACGAGAAGCTGGCCTACGGCTACCTGTTCGGTCGCGACGGCGGCAAGCCGATGGTGTATTCCGACCACAACGAGAGCGGCGACAACCGCTGGGTCGGCGCCTGGAACCGCACCGACATCAAGGGCATGATCCGCTTCCACAACGCGGTGCAGGGCAACGACATGCAGGTGCTGTCGTACAGCGACTGCCACATCCTGTTCCGCCGCGGCAGCCTCGGCATCGTCGGCATCAACAAGTGCGGCAGCACGGTCAACACGACGATCAACATGAACAACAGCGTGCTCTGGTGGTACGCGAACTACACCGACACCCTCGGCTCCGGCAGCGTGGTCAACATCGCCAGCGGCAGCTACACCTTCAACCTGCCCGCGCGCACCGCGCGGATGTGGTTGCGCTGATGGCGCCCGGTCCGGGGCGGTGCCTGCGACCGCCCCGGACCGGCCCGAGGAACACGTTCCGGGAAACCGTTTTCTCGGTGCCGGCGAGGTGAATGCGGCCGAAATCCGCGGCAGGAACGCGATCCAGCACGCAATTTTCGCGGTGCGCGCCCCCTAGAATCGCAACTTGCGTGCGCGACGGACCCGTCCGGGCGCATCTCCACCGATCTGCCGCAGGGGGGCGGACCATGGAAACACAGCCCGGAACCAGGACTTCGGTTCCCGCCGCAACGCATGGAAGCGATCCCGCGATCCCGCGTTGTTGAGCCGGATGCGGACCGCACGTTTTCTCTGGCTTCTGTTCGCGCTGCCGGCGTGCCTGGCGCCCTGGCAGGCGTTCGCGCGCGCGCAGCCGGCGCCTGCGGCCGATTCCGCCGCCGAAGTGCATGCGATCATGCAGCGCGCTGACCAGGAGGTGGAGCGCGATCCCGCGTCCGCGCTGGCGATGCTGCAAGGGGCGCTCGCGATGGCGGAGCGGCTCGGCGACATGGGGTTGCGTCGCGAAGTGCTGGTCGATGCCTGCGATACCCGCGCGGCCTTCTCGCCCGCCGAGGCGGTGAAGGACGCCGACGATGGCCTGCGCGAAGCGGGCAAGGCCCGCGACGGCAGGGCCGTGGCCGGCTTCCACTCCTGCCGCGGATATGCGCTGGATCGCCTCGGCCAGCCCCGGGAGGCAGCCGGGGAATACGAGTCCGCGGTCGCGGCGGCCGAGCGCGCCGAGAGCCGCGAGGCGCTGGCCGATGCACTGGCGGTGCGCGGCGAGAGCCGGCATTACCAGGGGCGCTACGACGAGGCCATCGCCGACCTCGACCGCGCCTACGCGATCAGCGTCGAGCTGGGCCTGGTCGGTGAGCAGCGCTACGCGCTCAACGCCATCGCCAACGTCTACAGCGACGAGAACGTCGGCGAATACGACAAGGCCATCGCCTACTACCGCCAGCTGCTCGGACAGGATCGCGCCGCCGGTGCGCGCCTCGGCGAGGCGACCGCCCGCTACAACATCGCGTCGGCGCTGGAACTGAAGGGCGAATACGCGAACGCGCTGCCCGAGTACCGGCATGCGCTGGAGATCTACACCGCGATCGGCGACCTCGGTTCGGTCGCGGAGACGGAGCGGGCGATCGGCGCGCTGCTGGCGCGGCAGGGCAAGGCGGCCGAAGGCTTGCCCTGGATCGAACGCGCGTCGGCGCGTTTCGCGGCCGCCGACGATGCGGAGAGCGTCGCGCGTTGCCGTCTCTCGCGGGCACGCGCGCTGCGCGCGCTGGGCCGTCTGCGCGATGCGCGCGAGGACCTGGAACAGGCCGAGCGGTATTTCCGCGCCGGCGACAATCCGCGCTTTCTCGCCAAGGTCTATGCCGAACTGGCGGAAGTGCATGCCCAGGCCGGCGAATGGCGCAAGGCCTACGAGGCCTCGGTGGCGTATCGCACCGCGCAGACGGTGCTCGATCGCCGCGCCCGCCAGGAGCAGACCTCGCGCCTGCGGGTGCAGTTCGATGCGGCGAAGAAGGAGCAGGAGAACCGCGCCCTGCTGATCGAGAACGCCCACCGTGGCGAGGCCCTGCGCACCGCCGAGCGCGTCCGTTCGCTGCAGCGCATCGCGATCCTGCTCGGCGCGGCGTTGCTGCTGCTGCTCGGCACCATGGCGCTGCAGCAGGTCCAGCGCGGTCATCGCCTCAAGCGCCTGGCGATGACCGACGACCTCACCGGCCTGCCCAACCGCCGCGGGGTGCTCGACGCGCTCGACCGTGGCCTGCGTGCGCGCCGGCAGGACGGCCGGCCGCTGGCGGTCGTGGTGTTCGACATCGACCACTTCAAACGCATCAACGACCTCCACGGCCACCACGGCGGCGATCGCGTGCTCAAGGACATCGCGTCGATCGTGCGCGCCGAGGTGCCCGCGGGCGGCAGCGTCGGCCGCTTCGGCGGCGAGGAATTCCTCGTGGTGCTGCCGGGGCTCGATCACGCCGATGCGCTCGCACTGGCCGAGCGCCTGAGGACCGCGGTCTCCTCCGGCATCGTCGGCGGTGCCGACGACCGGCCCCGGGTGACGATCAGCCTCGGCGTCGCCTCGGCTGGCGACGACGCGGATGCCGAAGCGCTGCTGCGGCGCGCCGACGGCGCGCTGTACCGCGCCAAGCACGAGGGGCGGGACCGGACCGTGTCGGCCTGACCGGCGGTCGTTCGCGCAACTTCGTTGCGGTAGGGCGCAGAGCGAGGCGCTGCCGCGGATGGCACGTTCGATATTTCGAATGATTGTGTCAATTATCGGCATCGCCACCCCGTTCTTGCCGGCGTTGTTGCAGCCAGCGAAACGATCGTCGGGCCTCCGGGTGTCCGGCTTTCTCGATAGGGTCCGTTCATCGATAATGTGACCGGGGGCATGAAGCCGCAGTGCATACGTCGCATTGCCTCGCCCGACGACAGGGGGTGGTCGCACAGGGGGAAGTGCGGAAATGGCCTGCGTCGTCCGTCCTTGCGACGGAGCGATGCGGGTTTCCGCGCGCGCTCTCCACCCCCGCTGCGGCAACAGGGGGAAGGGTGTGAAAACGGTTCGGTCCAGTCGCAAGCAATCGGCGATCCGCGCACTGTGGTTGGTCGAGACGCTCGCGCTGATGCTGGCGGTGTTCGTGGCGGCACGCCTGCGGTTCCGGGGCGACCCCTCGGGCCTGGAGGCCTTCGCCGTCGGCATGGCGCCGCGTGCGCTGCTGGTGGCGCTGGCCGTCACCGGGGCGATGTTCGCCTTCGGCCTCTACCAGAGCTACGTGCGCCACCGCAGGGTCGACCTGCTGCTGCGCATCGCGCTGTCGTTCTCGCTCGGCGGCGTCGCGCTGCTCACGCTGTACTACGTCCTGCCCCAGACCTACATCGGCCGCGGCGTGCTCGCGATCGCGCTGGCGATCGGCGTGTGCGCGGTCGGCGCCGTGCGCTGGGCGGTGTCCCGGCTGTCCGGCGCGCAGATGCTGAAGCAGCGCGTGCTGGTGTTCGGCGCGGGCAACAACGCCAATCTCATCAACACCCGCCTGCGCCGCAAGGCCGACCGGCAGTCGTTCGTCGTGCTCGGCTTCGTGCCGGCGCCGAACCAGACGATCGTGGTCGACGAAGCGCACCTGATCCGCACCGAGGAAACGCTGTGCGCGGTCGCCGACCGGCTCGGCGTGGACGAGATCGTGATCGCGCCCGACGAGCGCCGCGGCGCCATGCCGATGGAACAGATGCTCAAGTGCGTGCAGCTGGGCATGCGGATCACCGACCTCTCGACGTTCTTCGAGCGCGAAGCCGGCATGGTGCAGCTGAACATCGTCGACCCGTCGTGGCTGGTGTTTTCCGGCGGCTTCGACTACTCCACGCCGCGTCGCCTGACCAAGCGCTTCTTCGACCTGCTCGCGGCCGGCGCGCTGCTGGCGCTGACCTGGCCGGCGATGCTGCTGGTGGCGCTGGCGGTGAAGCTGGAGTCGAAGGGACCGGCGATCTACAGGCAGGTGCGGGTCGGCGAACACGGCCGCCATTTCGAGATCATCAAGTTCCGCAGCATGCGCGTCGACGCCGAGAGCGACGGCGTGGCGCGCTGGGCGCAGCCGGGCGACGACCGCAGCACCCGGGTGGGCAAGTTCATCCGCAAGACCCGCCTGGACGAACTGCCGCAGCTGCTGCTGGTGCTGAAGGGCGAGATGAGCTTCGTGGGCCCGCGTCCGGAACGCCCGCAGTTCGTCGAGATGCTGAACCAGGAGATCCGCTACTACGACGTGCGCCATTCGGTGAAGCCGGGCCTGACCGGCTGGGCGCAGTTGAGGTACCCCTACGGCGCGTCGGTGCGCGACGCCAACGAGAAGCTGAAGTTCGACCTGTTCTACGTCAAGAACCACGGCCTGCTGTTCGACCTGATGATCATGCTGCAGACGGTCGAGGTCGTGCTGTTCGGGCGCGGCGCGCGCTGAACTGCGCTGCGCGATACGGTGCTGCTCGAAACAGTGCCGCTCGAAAATGTGCCGCTCAGTGCGGCGCCCGGCCGATGAAGTCGACCGTCGTGATGCACAGCCGCTCCGGCGGGATATGCGCGAATTGCGGTGCGACGGTCATCGCGCGCAGCTGCGCCAGCCGTTCGGGACGCGCGTGCGCGGTGTCGAGGGTGATGGCGAAGCCCGCCGCGCGTGCGCCGTCGACCAGTTCGTGCGCACGCAGCCGGTTCTGGTAGAGGAAGCGGTTGTTCCAGAACGCCCATCGCCGGTCGTCGTAGCGCAGGTAGTGCAACTGGTGGAGCGTCGGGTCGACATAGGCGTAGTGGTCGCCGCAGTTGACCGAATGGAAGATCCGCCCGCCCGGGCGCAGCAGCCGCAGCGACGACGCGTGGAGACGCGCGATCGCCGGCGGCGGCACGTGTTCGAGCACGCTGTTGGAGAAGACCAGGTCGAGGCTGGCGTCGGGCAGGCCGGGATCGGCGGCGTCGGCCGGCGCACGATAGTCGATGCCGCCCCCGCTGATCGTCGCCGGATCGTCCGAAGTCGTCGCGGCCTCGCGCAGGCGCGCATGCCGTGCACTCACCCGGGCGAGATCTGCGCCGGACGCCTCGGCGATGCGCGGCAGGTCCTCGCCCAGCACGTCGATGCACAGGCGCATGAGTTCGGGCTTGAGCAGGCGGTTGAGGTCGCAGGTGTGCACCCGAGCGGCGCCGGCGAGATGGCAGGCGAGCGGCAGCAGCGGATACCAGCCGCTGCCGATCTCCAGCAGCGTCGAACCCGCGATCTCGAAGCCGTCGTTGCGGAGCTGGCGCACCATCAGTGCCCAGTCGTCGAGCTTCAGCCGCATCTCGCGGCGCGGATCGCGCATGCCGCCGAACCGACGCTGCAGGCGGTAGTGCAGCCGCTCGCCGCCCGGCAGCGCGCCGAGCAGCTTCTGCAGCGTGCCTTTCAGGCGCCAGTGCACCACGCCGCTCCGCGGGGGCGATGGGGGCGATCAGCGGCCGGCATCGACGCGGGCTTCCTCGCAGGCGCGCAGCGTGTCCGCGGCGACGGCGTCCCAGTCGCGCGAAAAGCGCCGCGCCAGCGCATCGACGTCCCACTCGCGTTCCAGCGCCTCGCGCAGGCCATCGGCGAGCGCCGTCGCATCGCGTGCCGGCACCAGCAGGCCCGACGCGGCGTCGACGACTTCCGGAATGCCGCCGACCGGCGTCGCCACCACGGGACGACCGCAGGCGAGGGCTTCGACCAGGACGTTGGGATGGCCTTCGGAATAGCTCGGCAGCGTGACGAGATCCGCAGCCGCCATCCAGCGCGCGACGGTCTGTGCGTCCTGCGCGCCGGGCAGGTGCAGCCGGTGCGGCGCAGTGTCTGCGCGCGCGTCGAGTTCGCCGCGTATCGGGCCGTCGCCGACCAGCGCGAGCTGCAGTCGCGGTCGCGACGCCGCCAGCGCGGCGGTCGCGTCGAGCAATTCGCGAAGTCCTTTCTCCGGCACGAGCCGGCCGACGTAGACCACGAGTTCCGCGTCCGCGTCGAGTCCCAGCGCGGTACGCGCGGCGGCGCGATCCTGTGGATGGAAGATCGACGCATCGCAGCCGTTGGGGATCGCGCGGATGCGCGCGGGATCGGCGCCATAGTCGCGCACCGCGACGCGGCCGAGGTTCTCGCTGACCACCAGCAGGCGTCGTGCCGACCGCACCACCGGCTGCGTCAGGCGCTTGCTGATCGCGTCGCGCACGCGCAGGTCCGAGCCGCGCGCGCCTGCGACCAGCGGCACGCGTGCGTGATGCGCCGCGCGCATCGCGCCGTAGGCATCGGGATACAGCCAGTACGCCAGCACGACGTCCGGCGCGAACGCGCGCAGCGGCGCATGCAGCGCCTGCGCGCAGAGCGCACCGTTGAACGGCCGGCTGATCGCGGGCAGCGCCGGGTATTCGACGTACTGCACGTCGATCCCGGGTACGACGTGCGCGGGATCCGCGACGCGGAACAGGTAGCTGCGCGGCCGCGCCCAGCGCGGATAGGTCGCGATCGGGCTGAGCACGCGCACGTCGGCCAGCCGCGACAGCGCGCGCACGGTCTGCAGGATCGGCCGGCCGCGATTGGGCTCGCCGGCGATCGGGAACTGCGAGGTGACGATCAGCAGGCGCATGCGGCGGTCAGCGCTTGTCCGCGCCGAACGTGATGTCGAGGCCGCGTTTCACACCGACGCGCGGCGTCCAGCCGAGCACGTCGCGCGCCGCCGACACATCGAAGTTCGCCAGCGGCCGCAGCGAGCGCACGCGGTAGCGGGTCAGCGGCACGTCGCGCTTCAGCACCTTGCCGAGCAGCTCGACGCCGATCGCCAGGCACAGGAACACCCACTGCGGCACCCACAGCGTCTTCAGCGACGCGCCGAGCTTCGCCTTGCAGCGGCGCAGATAGGCGGTGCGATCGACCGAATCGGTGTCGACCAGATTGAACGTGCGGCCCAGCGCCTGCGGCGATTCGGCGGCGAGCAGCAGCGCGTCGACCACGTCGTCGCGGTAGACCAGCGGCAATGGCTGCGACCCGCTGCCGATCGCGACCCAGCGGCCGGCAAGGGCAATCGTGCCGTTGGGCGTGACCTGCTCGGCGCCGGGGCCGAAGATCTGGCCGGGGCGCAGGATCACCGCCGGCAAGCCGTCGTCGACGATCGCGCGATGCACCGCCTCCTCGGCGGTCAGCTTGGTCTGGGTGTAGGCGCCGCGCAGTTGCGAATGCGGCTCGTAGCGGTAGTCCTCGGTCAGCACTTCGCCCTTGCGGCGGCCGGCATGGTCGAACACGCTCATCGAACTCACGTACACCAGCCGCGGGCTGGCGTGCTTGCGGCAGGCGTCGAGCACGTTGCGCGTGCCCCACACCGTGCCGGACTCGAAATCGCGCAGACCGCCGCGCATCGCCGCGCCGACGTGGTAGACGATGCCCGCACCGGCGACGGCATGGTCGACGATGCGCGGATCGCCGAGATCGCCGATCACCTGCTGCACGCCGGCGTCGTCGCGGAACGCTGCGACCGGCCGCCGCACCAGCACGCGCACGGTTTGTCCCTTCGCGCGCAACGCAGCGACCACGGCCTTGCCGAGGAAACCGGCGGGGCCGGTGACCAGCGCGTCGGCCGGCGGCAGCGCGGTGTAGCGCGATTCCAGCTGCTGCGTGCGTTCGCGATCGGGCGCGACGCACAGCGGATCGAGCAGGCGCGCGATGCGCAGGCCGTCCTCGGCGGGGAAGGGCGGCGCCTCGCCGCGATGCACGGCGCGCGCGAACGCTTCGGCGCCGGTGCGGATGCCGGGCGACGGCTTCAGTCGTCCGGTGGCGAAGCGCAGCACGTTCAGCGGGATGCGCGCGCTGTCCTTCACCGCGGCGAAGAAGCCGTTGAGCAGGATGCCGATGAACTTCGGTCCCGGCAGCTCGCGATGCACGCGGCAGGTCTGGGTGAAGCGATCGACCTCGATCCGGCCACGGGTGCCGCGCACGACCAGCCGGTTCTCCATCGGTCGCGCGTTCCACGACAGCAGCATGCGACCGACCCCGCCGGCGGTCAGCGCCTGCGCCTGCCATTCGTCGAACGCGATCTGCTGGTTTTCGCCGCGCGCGTCGCCGCGCGACTGGTAGTGCACCTCGGCCTGCGCGATCGGGCCGAGGAACGCCTCCAGCGTGTACAGGCCGTGCACGCCGAGGTCGCGGAAGGCATACGAGCCTTGCGCGACCAGTCCCGGCAGCGGCCCGCCGGCGTAGGGCGGATAGTCGGAGTTGCGCATGATGTCGACCGAGCGCACGTCGCCGATCGCGCCGCTGCGCACGGTGGCCAGCGCCTGCATCAGCACCGGGTCGAACAGGTCGGAATGGTTCACGCCGAGCGTCAGCCCGGTGGCCTTCGCCTTCGCGAGCATCGCTTCGCAGTCGGCGGCGCTGTCGGCCATCGGCTTCTCGACCAGCACGTGGCAGCCCATGTCCATCGCCTGGATCGCCAGTGTTGCATGCGAGGCCGGCGGCGTGAGCACGTAGACGACGTTGGGTTCGGCGTCGGCGAGTTCGCCCAGCGTGGCGGTGACGCGCGCGATGCCGAAGCGCTTCGCGAGCGCCTGTGCGGCGTCGAGGTTGCTGTCGCAGAGGCCGACGAGGTCGACGAAGTCCAGCCGCGATAGCGCGGCGAGATGATGCGTGGCGACGTAGCCCGCGCCGACGACGGCGACGCGGAGACGGGCGGGCGGGGAGGCGCTGGAGGACGACAGGGTCATGAACGGACTGCGGAAGGAGGATTCGGGGAAAGCCGCGCGGCGACTTCGGCGAGGACGGCGTCGACGCGCGCGTCCCAGGTCTGGTCGGCGACGGCGGCCATGCGCGCGGCGACGGCTTCGGGCGCGTCGTCGGCGACCGCGGCATCGAGCGCGGCGAGGAACTGTTCGCGACCGTCGACCAGGCGCACCACGTGCGCGAACTTCTCGATCTCGGGATTGCGCACGCTCACCACGGCCTTGCCGGCGGCGAGGTATTCGCGCAGTTTCAGCGGATTGGCGTTGGCGACCTGGCGGTTCAGGCGATACGGGATGATCGCGGCGTCGAACGCCTTCGACCACTGCGGCAGGCTCGCGTACGGCTGCGCACCGGCGAGGCGCACGTTCGGCAGCGCGCGCAGGCCGTTGACGTTCACGTGCGCGTGGCCGACCAGCAGGAAGGTCCACTGCGGGCGCTGCTGCGCCAACCATTCGATCAGCGGCACGTCGATCCATTCGTGGATCGAGCCGATGTAGCCGACGACCGGCCGCGGCAGGTCGCGCGCCAGCGCGGGCACCGGCGTCGCCGGATCCTGTGCCTGCGCGAACAGGGCGACGTCGACGCCGTGCGGCGAAAACACGGTGTGCGCGTTGAGCGCGCGCTTGGCGTCGAGCAGCGCCGGTGGTGCGACGCAGAGCAGGTCGGCGCGACGGCTCAGCGCCTCGTCGCGCTGCGCGATCAGCGCGGCGTCCACGCCCGGGTGGGCGGCGTAGTCGTCGATGCAGTAGTAGACGACGAGATCCTCGCCGAGCCGGCCGGCATGCACGCCCGGATGCGGCACGACGAACCACGAGATCCGCTTGCGGATACCGGCGAGGCGCAGCGCACGACGCACCGCCCAGCGGCCGAACAGGCGATTGAAGGCATCGACGCCGGGCAGGCGGCGGAACGGCAGCTGCGGCACGGTGCAGTGCCAGAGGTTGTCGGCGACCCGCGTCGGACGCCTGAACGCGGCCAGCAGCTTGCGCACCGCGCGCCTGAGGTCGCGGCCGGAGGCGTTCGGCGCGCGCATGCCGGGCGAATCGACGTACAGCAGCGGCAGCCGCCGTGCGAGGCGGGTCGCGACGTGATGGCTGCTGGTGCGGTTCTCCGCGTACCAGTCGTTGCCGAAGTAGACGATGCCGTGGCCCGCGAGTGCAGTCGGCGCGGACTCGGTCATCGCGTCGCGATCCGGCGTCGTGCGAGCGTCCTGCGCAGTCGAAGCGTCATGGCGTGCGGGCGTTTCAATCGCAGCCCCCGGCATCGTCGGCGGGCGCCGCGAACGCAGGGCCGGACACCGGCAGCGGGCGCTGCGGCGCGCTGTACCAGCCGGCAACGCGGTCGCAGCGGAAATCCACCCAGGACGGGCCGTAGTGCCAGCGTTGCGCATGCATGTCGAGCGGTTCCCCCAACGTCTTCCGCACCGTGTCCTTGTCCATCCCCGGGGCCAGTGCGGATCGGGCGATAGCCGTTTCCGGTGTCTCCCCCGCCTCCCCTGCCGACACGGAGGCGGGGGCGTCGCTGGCGGCCTGCCGCACGATGGCGGCGGCGAGCGCGACGGCGGTGCCGACGAGTGCGACCGACATCGCCGCCCGGACCACCCTCGGATAACGCGACATTGTGCCGAATCCGGCCGTCGGGTGCGATTCGTCGGGCAGCGCCGTGCGTCGCCATTGCGGAGGCGGCGCCATGCCGGAACCGGCGGCGGCCGCATCGCCCTCGGCCGGCGCGGTGAGGGTCGGCATGCCCAGCCCGGGGGACGGCGCTCCCGGCAGCCGTCCGAAACGCGCGTGGAAGGCGATCGCGGCGGCGTAGGCGCGATTCAGGCGCTGCAGGCGGCCGGTGTCCGCCTCGGCGCCGCCCAGGTCGGGATGCAGCCGCGCGATGCGTCGGCGGCGTGCGATGCGCAGCGCCTCGACCGAACAGTTCGCATCGAGCCCGAGTTCGCGGTACATCGCCGCGAAATCGGGCGCGGTGGCGTCGTGATCCCCCATGCGCGCAGCGTGCCCCAGGCTTGCCGTCGTGTCGGCGAGCGCGCAGTGGACCGCGTCCGGCACGGGTTTGCAAGCGGCGCGCAGGCGCCCGCGGCGGCCGGATCGAGGCCGAAATCGCGTAGGCTATGGGGTCAGGGGATTCGATGGGGGGTGCTGGTGCAGGCGGAAAACCACGCCAGGCCATCGGCCGGTTTGCGGCCGCGGCTGGCGCGCGTGTTGCGTCGCGCAGGGGCCCTGCCACTGGTCGTGCGCCTGCGCGCCGCGCTGTGCGAAGACGTGCGCATCCTGGCGTACCACCGGGTCCTGGAGACGGCGGTGCCGGCTGGTTTCCGCTTCGACCCCGACCTCGTCAGCGCCTCGGCCGAAGGCTTCCGCGAACAGCTCCGCATCGTCCGCCGGCGCTGTGCGCCGATGCGGTTCGACGAACTCCTCGAACGGCTCGATCGCGGGCGCTCGTTGCCGCGGCGCGCGGTACTCATCACGTTCGACGACGGCTACGACGACAACCACCGGGTCGCCTATCCGCTGCTGCGCGAAGCGGGGCTGTCGGCGATGTTCTTCGTGTCGACCGGGCACATCGATTCGGGGCGTCCGTTCGCCTACGACTGGCTGGTGCGGATGCTGTGCACCGCGCCCGATGCCCACCTCGATGCCCCGGAGCTGGGGCTTTCGATGCCGCTGCCCGGCGGCCTGTGCGAACGTCGGGTGCTCGCGGCGCGCCTGCTCGACCGGCTGAAGACCTTGCCCGCGGAAGCGCAACTGGCGCTGATCGAGCGGCTGCAGGCGCAGTGGTCGATGCCCGATGCCGAAGGCCATCCCGACTGCCGGCCGATGACCTGGGCGCAATTGCGCGAGATGCGCGAGGGCGGCATGGAAATCGGTTCGCACGGCGTGGACCATCGGATGCTCGCCAAGCTGCCGCGCGAAGCGATGCGCGAGGAACTGCAGGCCTCGCACGCGGCGATCGCGCGCGAGCTTGGCGCGGCGCCGCTGGCGGTGTCGTATCCCGTCGGCGGTCCCGATGCCTACGACGGCGCGGTGATGGCCGCCGCCGCGGAGGTCGGTTACCGGATCGGCTGCAGCTATGTCACCGGCGCGCAGTCGCTGCGCGAGGGGCCGGGCTACGGCTGGAAGCGCATCCCGGTGGAGCGGGAGATGGATCCCGCCTGGTTCGATGCGATGCTCGCCCTGCCCGAACTGTTCTGCTATCGCTCGCGGACGCGGATCGGGTAAGCCATGTTCGCGGCGATGCTGCTGTACCTGCTGCTGGTCCTGATCCGTCCGCAGGACTATCCCGCGCTGGTCGACTACGCCGGCCTGCCGCTGCAGCCGATCGTGCTGCTGGTCGCGGCCGGGTTCTGGCTGCTGTCCACCGAGAAGCGCTTCGACCCGCCGCAGTTCCTGCTGCTGGCCGGCTTCTTCCTGGTGATGCTGCTCTCGCACGTGTTCAACGGCTGGGTCGGCGGCGCGATCGAGCAGTTCGGCAAGTTCGCGCCGGTGCTGCTGGCCTACGTGGTGTTCGCGCAGGGGCTGGATCGACGCAGCCGGATCCTGAAGACCATGGCGGTGTTCGCGGTCTGCGCGGCGGTACTGGCGGTCCACGGCATCGAGCAGTCGCTCACCGGCAAGGGCTGGACCGGCGTCGAGCTGTCGCAGGGCACGCGCATCCAGTACGTCGGCATCTTCAACGACCCCAACGACCTCGGCATGCTCTTCGTGGCCTGCGTGCCGATGGCGGCCTACCTCGGCAGCCGCGGCGGCCTGATGGGCCTGCGCCGGCTGTTCTGGACGCTGGTGCTGGGCGTGCTGGTGTACGGCATCTACCTCACCGATTCCCGCGGCGCGCTGCTGGCGCTGCTGGCGGTACTCGGGGTCTTCGTCTGGCAGCGCCGCGGGCTGTTCACGGCCGGCGCCCTCGGCGCCGCGGCGGTCGGCGTGCTGCTGGCGCTGCCGTCGCGCTTCAGCGAGATCGATCCGGAGGAGGAATCGGCCCAGGGCCGGGTCGAATCCTGGTACGAAGGCATGCAGATGTTCCGCGAGCACCCGCTGTTCGGGGTGGGCCCGGACATGTACACCGACTACAACCCGCTGACCGCGCACAATTCCTTCGTGCTGATCCTCGCCGAGACCGGCATCGTGGGCTTCACCCTGTGGCTGGCGTTCGTGGTCTACGGGTTCCGGATGATGTGGGCCGCTTCGCGTCCGCTCGGCGAACTGAACTGGGAGCACGAGGGCGCACCCGCTGCCGATGGCGACGCCGAAACCGCGCTCGCCGAGCTGGACGAGATCGAGGCCAGCATGGCCGAAGGTCGCGCGATCGCGATGACCCTGCTCCTGTCGCTGGTCGGCTTCTTCACCGCGTCGTTCTTCCTCAGCCGCAGCTACGTGGTGATCCTCTACCTGCTGTCGGCGCTGGTGCTGGCCCAGTACCAGGAGCAGCGGCGCGAGGATCCGGCACTGCCGGCGTTCTCGCTGGGCGAAGATGTGCTGCTGTGGCCTTCGGTCGGCGTCGGCGCCGCGCTGGGGCTCTACGTCCTGGTCAAGGTGCTGCTGGTGATGCAATGACGACGCGCGGACGCTTCGCGAACGATGACGGGCGAGGGGAGGCGACGCGATGAGCGGCCTCTACGAACCCCTGTTCCGCCGGGTGCTGTATCCGGCCTACGAAACCGGGCTGCGTCGTCGCGGCACGCTGGGCTATCTGGCGGAGTACGAGCGCGACCAGTGGCGTTCCCCGGACGAGTTGCAGGCGCTGCAGTGGCGCAAGCTGCAGGCGCTGATCGCGCACTGCTGGGCGAACGTGCCGTTCTACCGGCGGCTCTGGGGCGAAGCCGGCGTCGGCGATGCCGCCGACATCCGCGACCGCGACGACTACGCGCGCCTGCCGATGCTGACCAAGGGGCTGATCCGCGAGTACTTCGACGCGATGATCGCGCCGACCCATCGCGACGGCCTGTATTTCAAGACGACCGGCGGTTCCACCGGCGAGCCGATGCGCTTCGGCTACACCCGCGAGAGCTACGAGCGCCGGGTCGCGGTGATGTACCGCGGCTACGCCTGGAGCGGGGCGCGGCTGGGCCAGCGCACGGTCTACCTCTGGGGCGCGCCGGTGGCGGCGCCGGCCGGGTTCGCGCTGCTCAAGGACCGGCTGTACCACGCCGCCTTCCACCGTCGCATGCTCAACGCGTTCGACATGGACGAGCGGCGGATGGCCGCGTATGCGGAGGCCATCGACCGCTTCCGCCCGGAGACGGTCATCGGCTACGTCGGCCCGCTCTACGAACTGGCGCGCTGGATCGAACGCAACGGCCGCACGCCGCATCGCCCGCAGCGCGTGCTGGGCGCGGCCGAGGCGCTGCTCCCGCACCAGCGCGAGACGATCGAGCGCGTGTTCGGCGCGCCTGCCTACGACACCTACGGCTGCCGCGAATTCATGCTGATCGCCGCAGAATGCGAGCATCGCGACGGCCTGCACGTGAACATCGACCATCTGCATCTGGAATACGGCGGGGATGGCGCTGCGGGTGGTCCGCGCGAACTCATCGTCACCGACCTGCACAACCACGGCATGCCCCTGATGCGCTACCTCAACGGCGATCTCGGCACGCCCGGCGCGATGACCTGCGCCTGCGGTCGCGGCCTGCCCAAGCTGGCGAAGGTGGATGGCCGCAAGCTCGACGCGCTGCGCACCGCGGACGGCCGGCTCATCCCGGGCGAATATTTCGTCCACACGCTGATGAACGTGCGCGGCTTCCGCCACTACCAGGTGGTGCAGCGCAGCCTCGACGCGCTGGTCGTGCGGCTGGTGCCGGACGAGAGTTTCGACGACACGGTGGAGGACGCCATCCGCACCGAGCTGCGCAAGCTGGTCGGCGACAGCATCGCGATCGGGTTCGAGCGCGTCGAGACCATCGCCCTGACCGCGAGCGGGAAGCGCCGGGTCACGATCTGCGAACTGCCGGCATGAGCGGCGCGCGTCCTGCCGCGGAACGGCCCGACATCGTCCACGTCGTCGAGACGCTGGAGCGCGGGGGGCTGGAGCGGATGGTCGTCGATCTCGCGGTCGCGCAGCGCGCCGCCGGGCGTCGGCCGCGGGTGATCTGCCTGTACCGGCCCGGCCTGCTGGCCGGGGAACTGACGACGCTGGGCGTCGAACTGCTCGACTGCGGCAAGCGCCGCGGCTTCGATGCCGAGGCCCTGATGCGCCTGCGCCGCGGCCTCGCCGATGCGCCGGGCGCGGTGCTGCACAGCCACAACGCCAACGCGCACTATCACGCCGTGGTCGCCGCGGTCGGCCTGCCGCTGGCGCGCCTGATCAATACCCGGCACGGCATGGGCGCGGCCGATCCGCGCAGCCGGCTGGAATGGCTGTACCGGCGCTCGATGCGGCGGACCGACGACGTCGCCGCGGTCTGCGAGGCGGCGCGCGCGCGCTTCGCCGAGCAGGGCGTGCGTCCGCGACGCGCGCTGGTCGCCGTGCCGAACGGCATCCGCGTCGAACGCTTCGCCGCCGCGTCGCCCGCCCGCCGCAAGGCGCTGCGGGCGACGCTCGGGCTGTCGCCGGACACGCGCATCGTCGGCACCGTCGGCCGCCTCAACCCGGTGAAGGACCAGTCGCTGCTGCTGCGCGCGTTCGCCCGGCTGCATGCCGTGATGCCGGACACTGCGCTGGTGCTGGTCGGGGACGGCGCGCTGCGCGGTGCGCTGGAAGTCGAGGCCGGGACGCTCGGCATCGCCGACGCGGTGCGGCTGCTCGGCGATCGCGGCGATGTCGACGCGCTGCTGCCCGGTTTCGACGCCTTCGCGCTGTCCTCGCGCAGCGAGGGCTACTCGATGGCGCTGCTCGAAGCCTGCGCCGCCGGCCTGCCGATCGTGGCGACCGATGTCGGCGGCAATCGCGAGATCGTGCGCGAAGGCGTCAACGGTTGGCTCGTCGGCGCCGGCGACGAGGTCGCGCTGGGCGATGCGCTGGCCTCGCTGCTCCGCGATCCGGCGATGGCCGCGACGATGGGACGCGCCGGCCGCGAATGGGCGCTGCACGAGGCCTCGGTCGAGGCGATGATGCGGCGCTACGACACCCTGTACGCAGGCGGATGAACATGCCGCGCCGGTCCTGCGCCGTTTCCTTTTCCGTTTCGTCGTCGGCGCGTCCGCCGCGTTCGCGTATCCTTGCCGGCTTCGCATGAACCCCCGGCCCCGAAAACTCCAGGCCCTGCGCTGGCTGCCGACCCGCTGGGTCGTGACCCGCGGCGACGGGCGAATCCGCGCGCTGCACCTGACCTTCGACGACGGCCCGGATCCCGAGCACACGCCGCGCATACTCGACCTGCTGACGGCGCACGGCGCGCGTGCCACCTTCTTCCTGATCGGTGCGCGCGCGGAGCGGTATCCCGCGCTGGTCGAACGCATCGTCCGCGAGGGGCACGCGCTCGGCAATCATTCGTGGAACCACCGCCATTTCGAGACCCTGCCCTTGGCGGAACAGCGCGGCGAGATCGAGCGCACCGATGCGCTGCTGCGCGGGTTCGATGGCCTGCCGCGGCACGATTTCCGCCCCCCGCGCGGGCGCCTGACCGGCGGCATGGTCCTCGACTGCATCCGTCGCGGCCAGCGCATCGCCTACTGGTCCTACGACAGCCTCGACTACAGCGAGCGGACGCCCGACGCGCTGATCGCCTCCGCGCGCCGTTATCCGCCGCATCCGGGCGAGATCGTCCTGTTGCACGACGACGGCGAGCGGTCCCTGCGGTTGCTGGAGGCGATGCTGCCGGAATGGACCGCCGCGGGCTTCGCGTTCGCGCCCCTGCGGCCGGTCGCATGACCGGTTTGCGTTACGCAGAACGGGAAGGGACGCCATGACCGGACCGAACACCCTGTGGAGGCCGATGTGACGATGGCGTTGCTGATCCTGGCGGCCCTTGCCGTCTGCGGTGCGGCTGCGGCCGGGCTGCTGCTGCAGGGCATGCGCCGGCGCAACATGCACCTGTGGCTGCGCGACTATCTGCGCGGCCGGTCGACGGCGGCCACCGACGGCCCCGTGCACGTGCTGTTCTGCTTCGTCGACCACTTCGAACCGATGTGGAAGGGCGGCGACCTCGAGACCCAGCGTCGGCGCGTCGACCGCTGGTGCACCGAATACCGCGCGATGGCGGAGAAACATCGCGATGCCGACGGCCGGCCGCCGCAGCACGGCTTCTTCTACCCGGAAGAGGAATACGCCGAGGAACACCTCGACAAGCTCGCCGCGCTCTGCAGCGACGGCTACGGCGAGATCGAGGTGCACCTGCACCACGACAACGACACCGAGCAGAACTTCCG
This sequence comes from Pseudomonadota bacterium, assembly GCA_023392975.1. Classification (GTDB taxonomy): domain Bacteria; phylum Pseudomonadota; class Gammaproteobacteria; order Xanthomonadales; family Xanthomonadaceae; genus Lysobacter_I. The sequence goes on from JAEWNA010000047.1 coordinate 20,208, forward strand.
CGCGTCGCTCGGCCGCTTCTGCAAGGTGCTGCACGAGCGCCATGGCGCACTGCCGCGCGACCCGGAGACCGGGCAACTGCGCTTCGGCTTCATCCACGGCAACTGGTGCCTGGACAACTCCCGCGCGGACGGCCGCTGGTGCGGCCTGAACAACGAGCTGATCCTGCTGCGCGAGCTCGGCTGCTACGCCGACTTCACCCTGCCGTCGGCGCCCAGCGATACCCAGACCGCCACGGTCAACCGCATCTACTACGCCACCGACGATCCGCAGGCGCCGAAGTCGCACGACACCGGCGTGCCGGTGAAGGTCGGCGGCGGCACCGAAGGCGACCTGATGATCGTGCAGGGCCCGCTCGGCCTGAACTGGCGCGAGCGCAAGAAGGGGCTGGTGCCGGCGATCGAGAACGCGGACATTCGCCGCAACTGCCCGCCGACCGAGGCGCGCGTCGACCTGTGGGTGAAGACCGGCATCCACGTCGAAGGCCGCCCGGACTGGGTGTTCGTCAAGATCCACACCCACGGCACCCAGGAACACGACATCGACACGCTGCTGGGCGCGCCGGTGGACGCCATGCATGACTACCTGGAGCGCGCCTACAACGACGGCAAGCGCCACGTGCTGCACTACGTCACCGCGCGCGAGATCTACAACATCGCCAAGGCCGCCGAAGCCGGCGAGACCGGCGATCCCGGCCGGT
>JAEWNA010000067.1 GCA_023392975.1 Pseudomonadota bacterium
CGCCCTGAAACCTGCGTTTCAGGGGCGGACTGTCGGGGAAATACTCAACTCATACAGCCTTCCGTTCCACGCGTGGGCCGGTACGCCCAAGGCGACGCTCGTGGCGCCGTCGTTCGACGGCCCGACCCAGGTCGAGTTCTCGACCGACCAGGTCTCGAAGTGGACCGACCTGCCGCTCGGCACCTATCGCGTGCCCAACAGCGACGTGATCATCTCCGGTCACCAGAAAGGCGGCGCCGCGCCGATGCTGCTGTTCGGCCTGGTCGGCGTGGCCGTGCAGAGCAGCGTGAACGCCGGTCACGGCAAGGAGGCGATGGCGTCGGCGGAGCAGGCACTGACCTTCTCGATCGATGAGGAAGCCAAGGCCAAGCTGCAGGCGGCGATGGCGGACCCGGCGTTCGCCGGCAAGTTCACCGCCGATGCGACGCCCGACCGCAAGTTCGAAGTGACTGGCGCGGTGGTGATGAGCTTCGCCAACCAACTCGAAGTGCTGCCCTACGTCACGCTGCGGGTGAAGCTGATGGGCAACGGCGGCAAGTCGAAGTTGTGGACCACGCGCTACATCGCGTCGTCCGGCGCGCGCCGGCCACTGGTCGGCGATGGCAGTTGGACCGAGAACGACGGAGCGGCGTTGCGGCCGCAGGTGAGCGCGCTGCTCGACCTCGCCATCCACACGATGCTCACCGACATCGCCACCCCGTATCCGCGTGAGGAAGCGTCGCTCACGAATCTCCACGGCTTCTTCGTGCACGTGAACAAGCCGCTGCAGGTCGTGGGCTACAAGCTGTCCGAGGAAAACGGGCGCATGCTGTTCCTGCCGAAACTCGGCACCACCATCGTGTTCGCGGGCGTGAACGTCCTCGATACCGATTCGGTGTGGCAGCAGCCGGCCGGCCCGAAGGACAAGCCGCTGAAGCTGCTGAAGGTCGACGACCCGACGCTCGCGGGGATCGCGCCGAAGGCGCCTGCGCCTGCCGATGGCGTTCCCGTCGATGGTGCCGATGACGCCGGCGGCACGATCGAGACGCCCGAAGCGGACGCGCAGGAAGAGACGCCGACCGACGGCTGATCGCGCTTCGCGCCACCCGCAAGCCAACGACGGCCGCCGAAAGGTGGCCGTCGTCGTTTCGGCACACCGAAGCGCTCGCTTCATGCCGATCGCGCGACCTGCGACGGCCGGATCGGGCCCCCGGCGCCGTTGACCTCGTTGGCGCGCCGCGCCGACAGGCCGGGTGCGCGCAGAGAGCTGCGGCGTCTGCGTGTCCGCCCGCGACGATCCATCCGACGACGAGGTGAACGATGAAACGCAGGAACACGAGGAGGCTGCTGGCGGCCGGTCTGTCGCTCTTCGCGGCGACGACGCAGGCAGGCTACGACGGCAATTTCCCGGTCGTCATCGACGATGCGTACCGGCAGGCGTTCGGCACGCTGGTGGCGACGCGCCGTTCCGCCGACAACGTGCAGAAGCTCGGGTGCACGATCAAGTCGGACAATGCGCTGTGCTACGCGACCAACGCCGCGGGCGTGTACCGCACCTGCCTGACGACCGATCCGGCACTCATCGCGGTGGCGCGCAGCCTGACCAGCGAGTCGTACCTGTGGTTCATCTGGAACACGGCCGGCACCTGCACGTCGATCACCGTCGGACTCGGTTCGCCGTACAAGCCGTGAGGCGTCGTGACCAGGCGGCGCGCGCGGCGACGTCACCGTCGCGCGCCTCGCCGTTTCAGGCCTCGAACGCTTCGCTCGTGTCCATGCGCACGTTGCGCAGGTGCGCCGATGCGAGGTGCGCGGCGCGGCGCGATTCGGCGAAATAGCCGATGAGGATCGAGCGCCGGTGCGCGCCGCTGCGGTTGAGGCTGGCGGCGTGCACCAGGTCGGCATCGAACACGAGGATGTCGCCGGCGCGGCCGACGAGCTGCACGACGTTCGATTCGTCGGCGAGGTCGACCGGCGGCGCGTCCGCGGCCTGGCGATGGCTGCCGGGCACCAGCCGCGTCGCGCCGTTGTCGGGGCCGTAGTCGTCGAAGAAGGCGAGGGCGTTGACCGTGTCGCCGGGGCGCTCGGCGGAGAAGTCGCGGTGCAGGCCCTGGTGGCCGCCGCCGGGCAGCGGTTCGCGGCCCTCGACCTGTGCGAGGAAGAAGCGCTCGCCGATCAGCGCGCCGGCCACCGCCAGCACGGCGGGCAGCCGGCACACGGCCTGCACCGTCGGGTCGAGGTCGAGCATCGAATGGCGCCAGTCCGGGCCGCGCGGCACGGGCCAGCGGTCCGACGGCATCACGCCCGCATCGAATGCGGCGCGCAGCGCAGGCAGCCAGTCGGCGGGGATGGCCTGTCGCAGCAGGGCATAGCCATCCCGTTGCAGTCGTGCGTGGTCGATCATGGCCCGAAGCGGCCTCTGCAGAAGGTCGAGGCGGGCATGGTCGCAGATCGTGCCGGCCGCGCGCCATCCGGCGGCATGGCCGCCGGCGCGATCGATGCGGCGAGTCTGGCGATCAGGAAAAGTCGACGCCCTTCTCGAACGTGCGCAGTTCGTGGCGGGCCATCGCGAGGTTCGACTTGGAGCGGTCGAGCACGACGTAGAGGAACAGCTTCTGGTTGGACTCCAGCGGACGGATGATGTGGTACTGCTTGGTGAGGCTGATCAGGATGTCCTCGATGGTGTCGTTGAGCCTGAGGGCATTGGCGACCTTGCGCTTGGCGCGCACGACTTCGGAGTTGCCGGCGGCGGCCACTTCGAGGTCGATGCCCGAGCCGTCGCCGGCGAGCAGCATGCCGCTTTCGGTGTCGACGAGGGCGGCGGCGATGTAGCCGTCGAGGCTGCGGAGGGGTTCGAGCGAGATCTTGGCCATGTGCGTGCTCCATGCGGGTGGGTCGGGGACGACGGGCGTGTCGCGGGGGGCGGGATCGACGGCGACCGGCGTCTCGGCGGGTGGTGCCGCGGGGTCGCAGTCGGGGAGAGGGACGGCATCGACGAACGGGTCGGCCGCTGCGGCCATCGCCTCGGCCTCGACGGCGGCAGGCACGAACGCCGGCAGCGGCGCACGCGGGGAGACGTGCCTGAGCCGCAGCACGTCGATGACCCAGGACAGGCTCGCCGCGGGCAGCTCGGTCGGCGGCGCGGCTTCGCCCATCGGGAACGACGCGATCTTCACGAACCGCAGCGCGGTGATCGCATCCACCGCTTCGATCGCCGGCAGGCGCAGGTGATCGAGTCGCGCGATCCGGCCATGGTCGACGTAGACCGCGCCATGCGACAGCGCCCCGCCGGGCGAGGACGTGTAATAGAAAGAGACTTTCGCGCTGACGCCGCGCGCCGCGTGCGCTTCCAGCGCTTCGTACAACTGCGGCAGGTCTGCCATGACCCTTCGCCCCTGTGGATCTTCCGAATGACACGAGCCGTGTCGTCACTATGCCCGATGGAAACGCGCAGCGTCCATGGCGGAAAAGCGCGATTCGATCGCGATTTGCGCACGCGCGGTCGCGCCCGATCCGCATGTCCGCGCGACGAGCGCCGACGGGATCGACGCGGAGTATCGCGGCGCGATTTTCGATCGTCCGTGCGTGTCGAACGCCCGCCTGCAGCGTGCGGCGCGACCCGGGGCGGACCCGGCCGCTCGCAGCGCGGCTTGCCGTTGTGATCACCGACATGACCCCGACGCCCCGCCTGTTGATCCTGTGCCTCGCGCTGTGCGTGGCGATCTTCCCCGCACATGCGGCCAGGCCGGTCGTCGATGCCGCCGGCGGGGCGTCGCGATCGGCGCGACCGCCCGCGCGCGAGCCGCGTTGCCCGCCCGCGGAGACGGCACCGGCGCCGGACAAGGCGACTGCCGTCGGCAGGAAGGGCGCAGGTGGCGGCTACGGCGATGCCTACGGCCAAGCGACGCAGCTGCAGCGGGAGATCATCCGGATGCAGCGGCTGCTGGACTATGGCGATCGCGGCGTGAAGGACGCCTACGGCGCGCGCGATGCGTGGGACGCGGTGGACGCCGCCGCGCACGACCCGGGGACGTCGGGCGACGACGCGCCGCCGTGAGCGACGCGGAGGATCAGCGCACGATGCCGTGGATGCGGTCGCTTTCCTGCTGCATCAGCACGCGGAACCGCTGCGCCTGCGCCAGATCGAACTGCGGATTGGGCTGGCCGAGGATCGTGTCCGCGCCGACGCGCGGCGTCCAGTAGCCCTCGCATTCCAGCCACTGCGGCTGGGCCATGCCGTGCTCGGCGAGCACCAGCATGTAGTGGATCGGGTTGCCCAGCGGATCCTTACGATAGGCCATCTCGGCGTGGATCTTCGCGTAATGCTCGAGCGTGCACGGCTCGGCGCCACCGCGGGCACGCGCCTGGGCCGCCTGGTACAGCGGCATGAAGGCGAGGGCGGTCTTGCCCATGTCGGACGGATCGCTCATCTTCGCCGTCCATCCGGCCTTCGACGCCTTCCATGTCTCGGCATCGACCCCGTGTTCGGCGGCGATCGCGAATTCCCGGGCCTCGTCTCCCGCGGTGTCGGCCATCAGGGCGCAGAGGTCGGCGTACTGTTCGAGCGGAATCATGGGCGGCGTCCCGGGCAGGCATCCGGTCGCGGATGCGGTCGTGTGACGAAAACGCGGGCGACGGCCGTCGACGGCCAGCGCATGCGCGGCGGCTGGCCGCCAGGCCACGCAAAACGCGTTACTGTCGCAAGATCGGACAAGGCAAGGACCGGCCATGAGTTCCAGACCCGACAAGATCCACGATGTCACCCTGCGCAGCGGCCAGCAGGTGCGGTTGCCGGAATGGCAGGACTTGGCGCCGCCGGCCCATGGCGATCGCATGGAACGAACGCGCTACAATCCCCGGACCGGGGAGCGGCCGCAGTTCTACGATTCCACCGTCGAATGGATGCGCAACGAACAGGCGCAGCGGACCCTGCCGTCGGCGCCCGCGCAGATCGATCGCCAGCACGCCCTGCTGTTCTATTTCCCGACCACCGGGACCTGGCATGCGTCGGACGCGCTCGACATCGACCACGTGCGTCCCTGGCGCGAGCACCTGATCGACAAGGGCGTGAACAACCGCGCCGACGCCATGCGCGCCTACAACGACGTGGACAACCTGCGCGTCGTGCCGTCGTTCTACAACCGGGCCCGCGACAGTGCGGATGGCGTGCTGGCGCGACACGGCGCGGATTCGCCGGAGTGGCGGCAATGGGTGGACACGCGGATCGGCTTCGACCCGTCGGCCCGGCCCGAGCCGTTCGACGCCGAGCGTGACCTCGCGCGGCGGACGAAGGCGACCCTCGGCCAGGTCTGGACCGACGAGCACACCCGCTCCGACCTGTCGTTCGACAAGAAGGTGCTGGAAAAATGGTTCGACCATGCCCTGCACGACGCCTATGCGGGCTCGGTGAAGGTCGACAACCCGGTGACCGGGCAGACCGACACGGTGCCGCTGTTCCGGTGCGGCGCCTCGGAGCAGCTGACCACGCGCGACGCGCTCGACATCGACCATGCGATCCCGTTCGAGATCGTGGCCGACCAGATGCACCGGCTGTTCCCGGAGCACGTGATCACCAAGGCGGACATGCTCGATGTCTACAACGACACCAGCAACCTGCGGCTGGTGACGCGCGGGGTGAACAGTTCCCACGAGTACGAGATGGACCGGTCCGGGCAGTGGCGCGACAGCGAAGTTCCGGAACGCCGCAACGAATTCCGCGACAGGGTGGAACAGGGGTCGACGCTGGACGCGCAGGCGCGCGACCTGATCCGCCGGTACTACTCGGGCCGCGAGGACGAGATGCCGAAACCGGCGGCCGAAGGGCTCGTCAACCACCTGATCCCGCGCCACCACGGCGAGGAAAACCTGTTGCCGCAGACGGTGGAGGCCCGTGCCGCCCCGCAGGCGCCGCTGACCAAGCCTGACAGCCCGTACCACGCGACCTACGGCAAGGTGTCCACCGCGATCGAAGGGATGATCGAGCACGATCCGAAGCTCTATGCGTCGATGCGCTACTTCAACAACGGCCAGCCGCCCGCTCCGGGCGATGTCGAGAACATCGCGACCTCGCTGATGGCAGCGGCGAAGGAGCGCGGCATGACCCAGATCGACGGCATCGTCACCGACGAGAAGCGGCAGACGCTGTTCGCCTACCAGGGCGACGGCCAGGGCGGCATCGGCAACCGCGTGGACGTGCCGCTGCGCGCGGCGATGCAGTTCACGGTCGAGGAGAACACCGTGCGCGTGCTGCAGGTCGACCAGCGCGCGCTGGAACAGCAGCAGGGCCTGCTGATGGAGTTCGCCCAGCCGCACAACGGCAAGCACCAGTAGCGCGGCCGCGGCAGCGGCGGGACGGATGCTGTCGCCGGGCGCATGACCTTCCTCACGGTGACCACCGGCAGACGCCGATGCGCCGGCGGCCGCCTACCTTCCCCGGGCGCTGGTGACGACTTCGCGGGAGGGACCGGAATGCGCGAACTGAAGAACATGCTGGGCCAGCGACTGCTGACTCTCGAAGGCGACGATGTCCGCGGCATCGGTGGCGACATCGTCGGCACGGTCCGCGGGACGCAGCTGCTGAACTTGCAGGGGCAGGTGCTCGCGGAGGTCTCCGGGCCCACCGTGCTGCGCGACGGCAAGCCGCTGCTGGAGGTTCGCGGCGATCACGTCGTCAATGCGTCCGGCCAGCGCATCGCGGTGGTCGAATCCGGGGATGCCCGCCAGCGCGGCCTGCTCGCCGTGGCCTTCCTCTGCTTCTGCGGTTGAGCGCATTCGGCCGGGCGCGACCGGTGGGCGACCGAGGTCACACCACCCAGGCCGCCGCCAGCGGCGCATGACCGTTCCAGCGCGCGCGGCCACCGAGCGCGGCCAGCTCGATCAGCACCGTGGCGCCGACGATCTCCGCCTGCGACTGCGCGGCCAGCGCGCCGGCCGCCGCTAGGGTGCCGCCGGTGGCGAGCACGTCGTCGACCAGCAGCACGCGCGCGCCGGGACGCAGCGCGTCCGCGTGCAGCTCGAGCGCGTCCTCGCCGTACTCCAGCGCGTAGGCCTGGCGGAAGGCGCGGCAGGGCAGTTTGCCCGGCTTGCGCACCGGCACGAACCCGGCGCCCAGCGCGCGCGCCAGGGGTGCGCCCAGGATGAAGCCGCGCGCCTCGATCGCCAGCACCGCATCGACGCGCGCCTCTCGCCACGGTGCGGCGAGTGCGTCGATCGCCAGACCGAAATCCTCGGCATCGCCCAGCATCGGCGTGATGTCCTTGAACACGATGCCCGGCTTCGGGAAGTCGGGCACGTCGCGCACGCGGCGCGCCCAGTCGGGGCGAGGGGTCTGCAGCATGGCGGGGTCCGGTCGACGAAAGGCCGCATCATGCCCGAGGCGGGCCCGGGCGTGGGTGCGGCCTCCGCGCGATGCCGGTGCGCGCTCAGCGCAGGCGCAGCCGGCCCTGGTTGCCCATCGACGGCTGCCACGCCAGCAGCCAGATCTCGGTCACCGGATCGTCCGCCGGCGTGGCGTCGGGCCAGTGGCCGATGAAGCGGCTCTTCACGCCGGGCGTGGTGTCGAAGTCGAGCGTGTAGGGCTGCGACTTGCCGGAGCGGGTGTGGACCACCAGCTGCACCGTGAAGGCGTCGCTCGGCCAGAACCACGTTGGCGCCGCTTCGATCGGACAGCCGCACATCATCGTCACCATCGCGCTGCAGGCGATGCGGCCGTCCGCGATCGTCAGCGTGGCGTCGCTCAGGCACAGGCCCGGGATCTCGACCACGATGCCCTGCGGGTCGCCGCCGGTGCCGATGTCGACCCCCGGCAGCAGCAGGACGTCGGCCTGCGCCTCGCGCGCCTGGTCGGGATGGCTGAGCGGGCCGCGCACGGTCACGCGTACGACGGTCGGGCGGTCGATGTCGACGGCGAGCGTCGCGCCGACGGTCTGCGCGTCGGTGGCGTAGGGCTTCGCGCGGCTGACCGGCGCCATGATGTCGGCCGGGCCGGCGTCGCGGCCGGTGGTGTCGATCTGCGCTTCGGCCAGCACGCGATCGTGCGACAGGTCGCTGATCGCGACCCATGCGCTGATGCCGCGGGCATCGGCGGCGTCGGGACCGAGGAACTTGCCGCCGCGGGCGGCGGGACGGACGAGGACGGTGGTGCGCATGGACGTTCCTTGTGGGCGGGACGGCAGGATAGCCGTGCAGCGTCGGCGCATCGTGCCGGTTGCCCCGCGTGGTTGCCCGGCGGCGGTTCGCGGCATCGACCGGCCTCGCCGCTGGCGGTACGATGCTGGCGGTGGACGAGGGGGCGTCCGCATCCGATCCCTTCCGGAGCATGCGATGTCCCCCCACGTCTTTCCGCGCGGGTCCGCGCTGGTCGCCTGCCTGCTGTCCGCCGGCCTCGTCGCGCCCGCCGCCGAGGCGCGCACCTGGACCGTCGGTCCCAGTGGCCGCAACTACACCCAGCTGTCGACACTGTTCGACGCCAACGACATCGCGCCAGGCGACATCGTCGAGGTCGACGGCAACGCCACCTACAACAGCGCCAAGATGGGCGAGGACGACGGCGGCGCGCCCGGCAATCCGGTGATCGTGCGCTGGAAACGCGTCGCCGGCGCCACCCGGCCGGTGCTGGCCGGCGGCATCCACACCTTCAAGTTCGAGCGCGCGGACCACGTGGTCTTCGAGGGCTTCGAAGTGCGCGGCGGCAGCAGCACCTGCGTGTTCAGCGAGGCCGACGACATCGTCGTGCGCGACGCGGTCATCCACGCCTGCCCCGGGCAGGGCATCCTCGGTGCCGACCAGAATTCCGGCTCGTTCACGCTGGAATACAGCGAGCTGTACGACAGCGGCGCCGGCACCACCAGGCACACGATCTACATGCAGTCGGATGAAGTTGCGCATCCCGGCGCGACCTTCGTCATGCGCTGGAACTACGTCCACGGCGGCAACGGCGGCAACCTCCTGAAGGTGCGGCACGAACGTAGCCTGATCCACTCGAACTGGTTCGAAGGCGCGACCTACCAGGAACTGGAGTTGATCGGCCCGGACTGCGAGACCCAGCAGGCCGGCTGGACCCGCGCGACGAAGCGCGAGGACAGCGAGCTGCTGAACAACGTGATCGTGCACACCTCGACCTGGCCGAACGCGATCCGTGCCGGCGGCGACCTCAACGGCGCCAGCGACGGCCGCGTGCGCATGGTCGGCAACACGATCCTGTTCGATCGTGCCGGCAGTGCGACCGCCGTCTACGTGCAGCTCGGGCTCGGCAGCCTGGAGATGCACGACAACGCGATCTTCCAGACCGGCGGCGCCGCGCCGGCGATCGTGCGCGAGAACCTCACGCCGGACACGCCGTTCTGCGCGCCGTTCGTGACCACGCCGTGGAGCGGCGCGCGGCGCGTCGCCGGCAGCCGTAACTGGGTGCAGGCGACGGCGACGTCGGTGCCGCCGGAGTGGACCGGCACCGTGACCGGTAGCGATCCGGGCTTCCGCGACATCGCCGTGCGCAACCTGCGTCCGTCCGCGACCAGCCCGCTGCGCAACGCCGGCGTGAACCTGCCGGCGACGCCCGCGGCGTTCCCGATGCCGTGGGCGCTTCCGCGCGTCACCTACGATCCGCCGCTGCGCGCGAAGCTCGCGATCGGCGACCAGCGCGTGCGCCTGCCGCAGGGCTACTTCACCGTCGACATCGGTGCGCTGGAGGAGGTCGACATCGACAGCCTGATCGGCCCGTTCCCGCTGCCGGGCGCCGCGCCGCGGGTGCCGCGGCCGGTGACGCCGATCGCGCCCGCCGCGACGCCGGCGACGCCATCTCCGCGACCGCGCGCCATCCCCGCGCGCGGGGACACATGCCTCGGCGGCGTGCGAGGCTGTAAAGTGCGCCGTTGACGCGGACGGCCACGACCGGTGGCGCATCCGCAGGACATGCGCCAAGGAGAACGTCGATGCCCCTCATGGAAAAAGAGCTGCTCAGCGGCGAAAAGGTGCAGATCGCCTACACCGACGAGACATTGCCGCCGACCCACGGCGACGCCTTCCAGAAGCAGTGGAATCCCGCCAGCGGCCGCGAGAGCCTGAGCTTCTACGATTCCACCGTCGAGTACATGCGCAACGAGTGGACGGAAGCAAACGCCCGCAGCGCGGAGGTGCAGCTCGACGGCAAGCACGTGCTGCTGTTCTTCGACGAGCGCACGCGCACCTGGAATTCGCCCGAGGCGCTGGACGTCGACCACAGGACGCAGTGGCGCGAGCACCTGGGGAACCTGGAGGCCTGGAGCCGCGAGGACGCGATGCTGGCCTACAACGACGCCAGCAATCTCCGCACCGTTCCGGCCACCTACAACCGCGCGCGCAACAGTGCCGACGCCATCCTCGACGATGCGACGAAGGGCGTCGATTCGAAGGAATGGAAGGACTGGGTCGACGGCAAGATGCGCTTCGACGTCGGCAAGGATTACCCGGCCTACGACCCGGACCTGCACGGCGTGGAGCGGTCGTCGCGGACCACGGACGTGGCGTGGACCGCGGGCGTCACCCGCGAGGGCCTGAAATTCGACGACCCCATCAAGACGACCTGGCTCGACCATGCGCTGAAGGAAGCGTATGCCGGCGAGGTGAAGGTGCCGGACCCCGACCACCCGGACGACCGGTCGAAGGACCAGGCCGTGCAGCTGTTCCACTGTGCGGCGACCGGCCAGCTCGTCACCCGCGGCGGGCTGGACATCGACCACGAGATCCCGTTCACGGTCGCGCTGGAAAAGATGCTCGACACCAACCGCGAGGCCCGCGAGCTGGCGCAGACCAACGGCGACGAGCCGCCGCCGCCGATCTCGAAGGCGGACGTGATGGACCTCTACAACAATCCGGAGAACCTGCGGCTGATGTCGCGCAGCGCGAACAGCGCGCACGAGTGGGAACGCCAGGCCGACGGGCACTACTACGACCCGGAACTGGTGGACGTGGCGTACGCCACGGCGGAGCCGACCGTCGTGGTCGACGACGACGAGGCCCCGGTGGTCTATGCGGACGACGCCCCGGCGAATCCGAAGAAGCGCGGCCGCGACGACGTGGACCCGCCGCTGGACGCGCAGGCCGTCGACGGCGATTCCAGCGAGCCCGTCACCAAGACCGCCAAGCGCGACGAAGGCGCTGACGTGGAGGTGAGCCCCCGCGACGCCGCGCTGCTCGCCATGCATCGGGACGATTTCAACCTGCTAGAGAAGGTGCGGGGCGAGGTCGCGAAGCTCGACCCCGCCCAGACCGGTCCGCTGTCGCTCGCCCAGCAGGAGAACCTCTCGATGGCGCTGGTCTACGGCGCCCGCAGCCAGCACATCGACATCGACCACGTGGCGTTCGACCCGCAGAGCCGGAGGCTGTTCGGCGTGCAGGGCCCGCTCGACAACGACACCGGCAAGACCTGGTTCCCGATGGACACCTTCAAGAACGTGCCGATGGATGTGACCGCCGGCCATGTCGCCGAGCAGCGCCAGCAGGCGGCGCAGGCCGTCGCGCCGGTGCAGCCGCAGCACACGCCCGCCCAGCACATGTGACCGCAGGCCCCGGAGCGCCGCCATGCCCTACACCGCCGAACACGCCGCCTCCGAACCGGCCCGCGCCGACGTCGACGCCCTGCCGGGCCTCACCGTGCTCGAATTCGGCACCGCCTGGTGCCCGCACTGCATCGGCGCGCAGCCGCTGCTGCGCGCGGCGCTGGCCGCGCACGACGACGTGCGGCACCTGAAGATCGAGGACGGCCCCGGCCGTCCGCTCGGCCGCAGCTATCGCATCAAGCTGTGGCCGAGCGTGCTGCTGCTCCGCGACGGGGTCGAGGTCGCGCGCGTCGTGCGCCCGACCGCACGCGAGGACGTGGAGGCGCTGTTCGCGCAGGCGTGACGCCGCGCACGGCGCGAGGATGTCGGGAAGACGACGGGCGCGCTGCGCGTTCGTGAAGGTTGTGTTCGATTCAGTCGGAGGAAGGCGCGGCGGATTCAGCTTGCCCCGCGCGAACCCGCATGCCTGCGTGCCCTGTGCGGATGCGCTAGCGCATCCCCGCGGGCGAGTGGTTAAGCCCGCGTTCGCGGGCGCGCAGCCGTAGCGGAAACGGTTCATCGCGGCCTGCGCAGGCTCGACCTCGACCGGCGCCCTCCCACACCCCGCCGGTCCCCATTTCCACTTTCCCCCGGAGAATCCCCCGATGAAGCAGAAACTCGACATGCGGGCGCCGTTGCTGCTCGCGCTGGCGTCCGCCTTCGCCGCACCGACCTTCGCGCAGAGCACCGACGCGGCGCAGGACCAGCAGGACGCGCCGCCGCCGATGGCGCAGCCGTCCACGCCGCAGCCCGCCGCCGATGCCTCCTCGAAGGCCCTGCGCTGGTCCGACCTCGACACCAACAAGGACGGCAAGCTCAGCAAGGCCGAAGCCAAGCCGGTGCAGTCGCTCAGCGCCGTGTTCGACCAGGCCGACGCCAACGCCGACGGCGCGCTGACCGGCGACGAATACAAGGCCTACCTCGCCTCGAACGGCAGCGGCGACGCCGCGACGCCCGCGAAGCACTGACGGCCCGCGCGCCGGAACAGAAGCGCGCCGCAGAAGCGCGCACCCCCACGCCCGGCGGACGTAGCGCGTGCCGCCTCCGCGACACCGGATGTCGCGTTCGACGTCCCGCCGCTGCGGGACACGCATCGCGGCGGCGCCATGGACGGCGCCCCGCGGCTGCGGAAACGGCGTCGCGCTTCCGCCAGGCAGCCCGTCGCTCAGGCAAACGCGCCGCGTTTCGCCACCGGCATACGGTCGCGGATGTGCGCGTTCAGCGCCTTCGCGAGCAGGGCGAAGCCCGCCTCGGTCGGATGGATCTCGTCGTACCAGCGCTGCGGATCGTCGATCCCGGGCTCGGCGGCGAAATCGACGAAGCTGAAGAAATCGCCGAACGCGTCCGCCGCCGCCAGCGGCCGGAGCACGCGGTCCCGGAAGCCCTGCTGCAGCAGCAGGTCGGCGAAGCGCTTGCCCTCGACCACGTCCTTCAGCACGAATCGCATCGGCTTCCACAGCCACGGCCCGATGTCGCCCTTGAGCCAGGCGATCAGGCCGATGTTCTGCACGGTGAGGTCGCCCTTCGCGCCGATCTTCGTCAGCGGCGCATAGCCGTGGCCGAACACGCGGAACGCGGGACGCCGCGGCCTCACCCGTTTGTCGAGCGCTTCCAGCAGCGCGGCGTAGCGGCCGCGGATCACGTCGAAGCCGCCGGAGTCGAGCAGGATCCCGAACGCGGTGTCGGCGTCGATCTTCGCGCGATTGCGCGGGGGCGCCCAGTCCGCGAACACCTTCGCCAGCCGTTCGGACAACTGGTCGTTGCCGCCGGCGCTCAGGCAGACGCCATCGAACGGCCAGGCGCGCACGCGATCTGCGATCTCGGCGATCCGGCTCCCGGTGAACAGCTCGCTGGCGGTGGCGCCGGGCTTGCCGATCAGCATCGCCATGCCGTCGATGCCGAGGATGCTCTGGCGCGCGAGGTTGAGGTACAGCGGCGTGCTGAACCAGGAATCGCCCCAGTACAGCAGCGACGGGCGGGTCTCGAGGAAGGCGTCGACGCGCTTGCGCTGCAGGCTGCTCGGCGCGCCCATCAGCGTGCGCCAGGTCTCCCAGCGGGTCGTCCAGTTCATCTGGTCCATGCGGTTCTCCTGCACCGGGGCTTGCCAGCGAGAACGTCGTTCGCGGCGCCCGCCGGCCCGGCGCGCCCGTGGCGTGCGCCGGCGTTCAGCCCGCGCCGGCGAACCCCTGCTGGCGCCAGGCCTCGAACACCGTCACCGCGACCGCGTTCGACAGGTTGAGGCTGCGGTTGTGCGGCCGCATCGGCAGTCGCAGGCGATGCGCATCGGGCACGCCGGCGAGCACCTCGTCGGGCAGCCCGCGGGTCTCCGGGCCGAACAGGAACGCATCGCCCGGCGCGAACGCCACCGTGTCGAAGCGCACCGCGCTGCGGGTGCTCAGCGCGAACAGCCGCGGCGGCTGCAGCGCGGCGATGGCCGCGGCCAGCGTGTCGTGGACGCGCAGGTCCGCGTACTCGTGGTAGTCCAGCCCGGCGCGACGCAGCTGCGCGTCCTCCAGGGTGAACCCGAGCGGCCGGATCAGGTGCAGCCGCGCGCCGGTGTTGGCGCACAGGCGGATCACGTTCCCGGTGTTGGGCGGGATCTCGGGCTGGTAGAGCAGGACGTCGAACATCCGCGCATTGTGCCGCGGATGGCCGGCCGGGTCGCATCGCCGGGCGCCGGCGGCACCGCGCTCAGCGCCCGAGCGCGCAGGCGGCGAGCAGCAGCGTCGCCAGCCGTCGCCACAGCGCGTCGTCGTCGACCGTGCGCGGCGCCTGCGCGAACTCGATCCGCGCCTCGATCTGCCTGCCGCGGGCATCGCGGATGTTGGTCGGCCCGACGTAGCGCCGCAGCCGACGGTCGCGCGGGTCGTAGTCCACGGCGATGGCCGGCGCGACCAGGCCGACGAGTCCGCCGGCCTTCAGTTCGAAGCGGCGCAGCGTCGGGGTGGCGTCGCCGGCATCGCGGACCTTGAAGGACAGGCTGCGGCCCAGCGCCGGGATCGCGAACGCCAGCGCCTGCGTCCGTCCCGGCGCGAGCGCCGTCCAGCGCTGGCGGATGAACTCGTCGAAGCCGGCGTCGGCGACCAGCGTGGCGTCCGGGGTTTCGAGCGGTCGCGCCGCCGCGTCGTCGTGCCAGACCCGCGTTTGTCCGTTCTCGCGACGCAGGCCTTCGCGGTAGCCGCGCGCATCCACCAGCGCGAAGTCGGGGGCGAGGGTCGACGCGCGGTAGTCGACGCGCTTGCGGGCGAAGGCGGTGCCGTCGGGGCAGCGGTAGAGCACCAGCCGCTCCAGCGGCCGGTCGCCGTCGCGGCGGAGCAGGTGCTGTTCGCGGTAGAGCAGCCGGCCGTCGTCGCGGGCATGCGCGTCGCCGACCGTTTCGAGCACGGCCGCGCGGCTGGCCGGGGCGAGCGCGAGCAGCGTCGCGACCAGGACGAGGGCCGGCGCGGTGGCCGGCGGACGGCAGCAGGACGGGATGCGCATGCCGGACGATACGGTCGCCCGGCGCCGGCGGATGCGCGGGTCAGCGTGGCGGGGTGTCCTGGCCTTCGCGCTTGAGGTCCAGCGGCTCGGCCCCGCGGCGCTTGAGCTCGACGGTCGACTGGCGCTCGCAGCGGAGCGCGACCGGATCGTGGGGGCCGTCGGGCTGGCTGGCGCAGAGCGGATCGGCGTCGACGGCGGCGTTGGTGTCGCGGTATTCGGCGCTGGCGCAGCCGGCGAGGACGAGCGGGAGCAGCAACAGGAGCGGGCGCATGGGGCCTCCGGTGGCGGGTGGGCCGGCCGATCACAGCAGCCGGTGCCGCTGGCGCCGCGTGTCGAAGGTCACGTCGCCCCGATGGACAGTGTCGCCGGACGACCTGCGTTCACCAGGGCAGGGTGCCGCCCTGCCAGTCGCGGTAGCCGCCGCTGTCGTCGGCGGTCAGGCCGTCGATCGTGCGCAGCAGTCCGGCCACGGCATCGGCCGGGGCCACCTGCGCGCCGTCGCCGCCCATGTCGGTCTGCACCCAGCCCGGGTGCAGCGCCACGACCACGATGCCCCGCGGCGCCAGCGCGTGCGCCAGCAGGCGGGTCGCCATGTTCTGCGCGGCCTTGCTCACCGCGTAGCTGGGTGTGCCGAAACGCTGGGTGGACGCGATCGAGCCGAGGATCGACGACAGGTTCGCGACGACCGCGCCGTCGGCCAGCAGCGGCGCCAGCGCCTGGGTCAGCAGCAGCGGGCCGGAGGCGTTGATCCGGAAGCTGTCGTCGAAGTTCGCCTCGGTCAGCTGGCCGAAACGTTCGCCGGAGTGCAGCACGCCGGCGTTGTTGACCAGCAGGTCCAGGCGTTCGCAGACCAGCGGCAGCTCGTGGGCGAAGGCCTCGCGGGACCTGGCGCTGGCCACGTCCAGCGGCAGCACCCGCAGCCGGCCGGGATAGTCGCCGGCGAGGTGGTTGAGCGCGGTGGCCTTGCCGGGCTGGCGGCAGGCGGCCACCACGCGGTCGCCGCGGGCCAGCAGCTGGCGGACGAACTCCAGGCCGATGCCACGGTTGGCGCCGGTGACGAGACAGTGCCGGACGACAGCTTGCCGGGACATGCGACCTCCTCGCGTCGTGGCCGGGACTTGTGGCCTAGTGCCTCGCCCGGGACCGGCGGCTAGCATGCAACGCCTGCCGGGCGCTGTCGAACCGGGACGTCGTTCGTGCCCGGGTCCGTGTTTCCGCCCGTCCATCCGCTCATGCGCCCGAGGGCGCCCGCCTGCCTGGAGTTCCGTATGTCCGACGCCCGTCCCACCTCCGCCCTGCGCTTCGGCGCACTGGCCGTCTCGCTCGCCCTGGCCGTCGGCAGCGGCCTGGCGTTCGCGCCCCTGCAGGCCTCGGCCGCAAAGCCGGCGAAAGCGGCCGCCGTCGACATCGCGTACCAGCAGTTCACCCTGCCCAACGGCCTGCGCGTGATCGTGCACACCGACCGCAAGGCGCCGATCGTCGCCGTGAACCTCTGGTACCACGTCGGCAGCAAGGACGAGCCCAAGGGCCGCACCGGTTTCGCCCACCTGTTCGAGCACCTGATGTTCAACGGCTCGGAGAACCACCCGGGCGAGTTCTTCGAACCGTTCGAGCTGGTCGGCACCACGGACCAGAACGGCACCACCAACGAAGACCGCACCAACTACTTCGAGAACGTGCCGACCACCGCGCTGGACATGGCGCTGTGGATGGAATCCGACCGCATGGGCCACCTGCTCGGCGCGATCGACCAGAAGACCCTCGACGAGCAGCGCGGCGTGGTCCAGAACGAGAAGCGCCAGGGCGAGAACCAGCCCTACGGCCAGGTGTTCGAGCTGCTCGGCAAGGCGATGTATCCGGAAGGGCATCCCTACCACCATTCGACCATCGGCTCGATGGCCGACCTCAACGCGGCCTCGCTGGAGGACGTGAAGAACTGGTTCCGCACCTGGTACGGTCCGAACAACGCCGTGCTGGTGCTGGCCGGCGACATCGACCTGGCCACCGCCAAGCAGAAGGTCGCCAAGTACTTCGGCGACATCCCGGCGACGCCGACCATGGCCCAGCCGAAGGTCGACGTGGCCCCGCTGGCGGCCAACACGCACGCGCAGATCGCCGACAAGGTGCCGCAGGCCCGCGTCTACCGCATCTGGAACGTCGCCCAGACCGGCACCGCCGATGTCGACCGCCTGCAGCTGCTCTCGCAGGTGCTGGGCGGCAGCCGCTCCTCGCGGCTGGACCAGCGCCTGCTGCACCGGGACAAGCTGGTCGACAACGTCAGCGCCGGTGTCCTGGCCTCGCAGCTCAGCTCCGGTTTCCTGATCACCGCGTCGGTGAAGCAGGGCACGGACCCGGCGAAGGTCGAGGCCGCCATCGACGAGGAAGTGAAGGCGCTGCTGCGCGACGGCCCGACCCAGGCCGAGCTCGACCAGGCCCGCACCGTGCTCAAGGCCGACTTCATCCGCGGCGTCGAGCGCATCGGCGGCTTCGGCGGCAAGGCCGACGTGCTGGCCGAGTGCACGGTCTACACCGGCAATCCCGGCTGCTTCCGCGACAGCCTGCGCAACTACGACACCGCCACCGTCGCCCAGGTGAAGGCCACCGGGAATGCGTGGCTGGGCGCCGATCGTGGCAGCCACACGCTGGTGGTCGTCCCCGGCGAGCGCACGCCGCTGGCCGAGGAACCCGCGGTCACCCCGACCCCGCTGACCCTGCCGCCGGTCGACAGGAAGTACCGCACCACCGCCAGCACCGTCGACCGCAAGGCCGGCGTGCAGGTGCCCGACACCTTCCCCGAGCTGAAATTCCCGGCGCTGGAGCGGGCCACGCTGTCCAACGGCACGAAGGTGATCCTCGCCGAGCGCCACGGCCTGCCGGTGGTGCAGATGAGCTACCTGTTCGGCGGCGGTTTCGCGGCCGACACCGGCGCCAAGCTCGGCACCTCCAGCTTCACCATGGGCATGCTCGACGAAGGCGCCGGCGATCTCGACGCCATCGCCTTCGGCAACCGCGCCGAAGCCCTCGGCGCCAACCTCAACGCCGGCGCCAACCTCGACGGCGGCAGCGCCGGGCTGTCGGCGCTGAAGCAGAACCTCGATCCGTCGATCGCGCTGTTCGCCGACATGCTGCGTCGCCCGCGCTTCGACCAGAAGGAGATCGACCGGGTGAAGGCCAGCTGGATCGCCGGCATCCGCCAGGAGAAGGCGCGCCCCAACGGCGCCGCGCTGCGCGTGCTCCCGCCGCTGCTGTACGGCGCGGGCCATCCGTACGCGATCCCCTTCAGCGGCACCGGCGACGAGGCCTCGATCGCCTCGCTCGGCCGCGACGACCTGCTGGCCTACCAGCGCGCCTGGGTGCGCCCGGACGGCGCCACCCTGCTGATCGTCGGCGACACCACGCTCGGCGAGATCGTGCCGCTGCTGGAGAAGCATTTCGGGGACTGGAAGGGCGAGGGCGCCGCGTCCGCCGGCCGCACCATCCCCGCGGTGGCGCTGCCGAAGAAGCCGCGCGTGTTCCTGATCGACCAGCCCGGCGCGATCCAGGCCAACCTCTACGTCGGCGAACTGGTGCCGTCGACCACCGACGCCGGCGCGGTGAAGTTCGACATCGCCAACTCGGTGCTCGGCGGCGAGTTCTCCTCGCGCCTGAACATGAACCTGCGCGAGGACAAGCACTGGGCCTACGGCTCGTACAGCTTCACCTCCAACGCGCTCGGCCAGCGGCCGTGGATCGCGTTCGCGCCGGTGCAGATCGACAAGACCGTCGAATCGCTGAAGGAACTGCAGCGCGAGATCGCCTCCTTCGCCACCGGCAAGGCGCCGCCGACCACGCAGGAAGTCGGCAAGATCCAGTCCACCGAGATCCGCAGCCTGCCCGGCTCGTACGAGACCGCGAACGCGGTGATGGGCACGCTCGCCGGCATCGTCCGCTACGGTCGCCCCGACGACTACGTGTTCCAGCGCAAGGCCGAGATCGAGGGCCTCACCGTCGACCAGGTGAAGGCCGCGGCGGCGACGCTCGACCCGAACGCGCTGACCTGGGTCGTCGTCGGCGACCTCAAGCAGATCGAGAAGGGCGTGCGCGCGCTGAAGCTGGGCGACGTGACCATCGTCGATGCGGACGGCAAGCCCGCCCGCAAGTGACGTGACGTCGCGACGCCTTCCGGGCCGCGCATGCGGCCTGCGAAGGTGAACTGCAGGGTTTTCGCGCGACCGCCCGAGGTTGCGACCCTCCGACGATGCCCGCCATCATGGCGGGCATCGTGTTTTCGAGGAGTGCATCCGATGTCCCTGCGAGGTGCCGCCGTCGTCGCGGCGATGCTGTCCGTCTCCGCCTGCACCTGGGTGCACATGGCGCCGGGCGCCGACAAGGTGCGCGTCGTCGCGGTCGAGCCCGCCGGCTGCGAGAAGCGCGGCGAGATCGAGGTCTCGGTGAAGGACAACGTGCTCTATTACAAGCGCAACGGGCTGAAGGTGCGCGACGAACTGGAGACGCTCGCCCGCAACGAGGCCCCGGGCATCGGCGCCGACACCGTGCAGCCCGCGGAACCGCCCGCTGCCGGCGAACAGCGCTTCATCGCCTGGCGCTGCGTGAAGTGAAGAGCGGCCGGCGACGGCGCGAGGAGATCCGGCAGAAGCGACTCGAACGTGCGAAGCGGCTGGAAGCACGCCTGCGCGCCGGTCCGCACGGTGTCGCCTGGCCGGGGGCCGGCGTCGAAGAGGCCGACCGCGCGCTGCTCGCCCGCCACAACGACACGCACGGCACGCTGCCGGCGTTCTACGTCGACACGATCTTCACCTGCCGCGACTGCGGCGAGGAACAGGTGTGGACCGCGAAGCAGCAGAAGTGGTGGTACGAGGAGCGGCTGGGGCCGATCGACAGTACCGCCGTGCGCTGCCTGCCGTGCCGGCGCGCGCGTCGCACGCAGCGCGCGCAGCCGGGCGCGAACCTGCTGGGCGAACGTCGCGACCGCCTGCGCGCGCTGGGCACGCGCAGGCCCGATGCCGACGCCCGCGCCGAGGTCGAGGCCGCGCTCGCCGACAAATGGTGGGGGCTGCGCACCACCGCCATCGCCACGCTCGGCGCGTGGGGCGACGAGGCCTCGATCGAACGGCTGAAGGCGCTGCTCGTGGCCCATGCCAGTCGCGACGGCTGGAACAGCTGGAGCCGCCAGGCCCGTGCGGCGGCATACAAGGCGCTGGCTGCCTGCCTGCCGACCTCGGAGGCGAGCTGGGCGCTGGAGGAATACTTCGGCAGTGCCGAGGCTGGCGCACTGCGCGACGGCCTCGCCCGCCAGCCGCCGGCGTTCTGGGAGCCGGTCATCGACGCCGAATGGCGCCGCGGCGAACCCCGGCGACTGGAGCGCCTGGTCTGGCTGTTGCCGATGGTGAACGCCGACCCGGCCCGGCAGCGCCGCTGGCGCGAGCGCTTCGAGGCCCATGCCGAGCCCGGCGTGCGCCGCTGGGCGGAATGGGCCTGGACGCCGCGCTGAGGCGGCAGGTCAGGTGCGGCCGCCGCAGCTCTCGATCCGCACCGCGGTCTGGCCCTGGTCGACCTCGCCCCGGCCATCGGGCACCCGCACCTGCACCCCGAAGCAGGCCGACTCCAGCTTGTTCCACTCGCTCAGCTCGCCGCTGTGCGCCCACTTCCGGGCCACGCGCAGGCTGTAGCAGCCTGCGGCATCGGTGTCGGCGGGTTCCCAGTTGAGTTCCTGCGCGCCGAGGATGTTCATCTCGAACACCGCGCCCAGCGGCGAGCACACCCGGAAATGTTCGCGGCCCAGCCCGTTCACCGGGGCGCCGGTGTCCGCCCGGCACACCGACACGAACAGCAGCAGGACATAGCCGTCCTCGTGGACGGACTTGGACTCCTGGGACACGGCATCCACGATCAGGCGCGCCATCGCATCGAACTCCTGGGGCAAAGGGGCGACCAGTCTGCCGTGGCCGCCAGCCGGCAGCCATGGGTCGAAGGGCACAGGGATCGAAGGGCACGGGGATCGAAGGGCACGGGGATCGAAGGGCAGGCGCGGCGACCGCCTCCGGCGGGCCCGGCCGTCGGCGCAACGCCCTCCGGGCCTTCGAAATGCGACCGCCGGCCCGCTTCCGGCATGCGGAGACCCGGGGAAGGCGCTACCCTATGCGGTTCCTGCCCGCTCGACGGCCATCGCCCATGCTGTTCCAACATGTCGCCATCGCCGGCCTGGCTCACATCGACGCCCCGCGTCAGCTGACCACCGCCGAGATCAACGCCCGCCTGCAGCCCACCCTGGACCGTCTGGGCATCAAGACCAACGTCCTGGAGGACGTCGCCGGCATCCACGCCCGCCGCCTGTGGGACGACGAGGTCCAGGCCTCCGACGCCGCCACCCTGGCCGGCGTGAAGGCGCTGGCCGACGCCGGCATCGACCCGTCCCGGGTCGGCCTGCTGGTCAACACCTCGGTCAGCCGCGACTTCCTGGAGCCGTCCACGGCCAGCATCGTCAGCGGCAACCTCGGCCTGTCCGACACCTGCCAGAACTTCGACGTGGCCAACGCCTGCCTCGCCTTCCTCAACGGCATGGACATCGCCAGCCGCATGATCGAGCGCGGCGAGATCGACTACGCGCTGATCGTCGACGGCGAGACCGCCAACCTCGCCTACGAGAAGACCCTCGAACGCATGTCCCGTCCGGACGCCACCGAGGAAGAGTTCCGCAACGAGATGGCCACGCTGACCCTGGGCTGCGGCGCCGCCGCCATGGTCCTGGCCCGCGCCGAGCTGGTCCCGGGCGCGCCGCGCTACCGCGGCGGCGTCACCCGCGCGGCCACGCAGTGGAACACCCTCTGCCGCGGCAACCTCGACCGCATGGTCACCGACACCCGCATGCTGCTCACCGAAGGCCTGAAGCTGGCGCAGAAGACCTTCATCGCCGCCCGCCAGGCGCTGGGCTGGGCGGTGGACGAGCTGGACGAGTTCGTCATCCACCAGGTCAGCAAGGTCCACACCAAGGCCTTCGTCGACGCCTTCGGCATCGATCCCAAGAAGGTGATGACCATCTTCGGCGAACACGGCAACATCGGCCCTGCCTCGGTGCCGATCGTGCTGAGCAAGCTGCGCGAGATGGGCCGCCTGAAGAAGGGCGACCGCATCGCCCTGCTGGGCATCGGCTCCGGCCTCAACTGCTCGATGGCCGAAGTGGTCTGGTAAGCGGCTACGCCAGGCAACCCCTCCGAAACCCCGGCTCCGGCCGGGGTTTCGCGTTTGTGGTCGATCGACCCCACTTGCCATGGCGACCCTGCTCGCATCCCGCCGCGCCGGCGCCACGGCGCAGGCATGGGTTCGACCTGGCTCCAAGCCTTTGAAAATGCTGAGTGCTGGCTCGTGCCGGGGCGACGGCATCCGTCGTGTCGGGAACGGATGACGCACGCCGACCCGCCATCCATCCGCATCACACATGTGATGTCTTGACAGAGTCACATGTGAGTTTTAGGCTGCCGTTCATGGAACGCCGCAGCTCCGCCTTCTACCAACGTCGCCACCGCGACCGCCTGCGCGAGCAGGGGCTGGTGAAGAAGGAGCTGTGGGTGTTGCCGGAGTACGCCGACGAGCTGTCGGCGATCGAGCGGCGGATGCGCCGCCCGCAAGGCCTTGTCCCGCGCGAGCGCGCGGGGGGAGACGAGACGATGCGCAGCAACGACACGGTGTGGACGGCTCCGGCGCTGTACGAGGCGCTGGCGACCCACGCGCGGGCCCGCGAGGGCGCCTACGCGGTCGAACTGATCGACGGCGCCGAGCCCGGCCTGTACCTGACCATGCACGACTACGGCGACCTGCCGCTGTTCATGGCGGTGGTCGGCCGGCAGATCGTGGTCGAGGCGCTGCTGTGGCCGGTCGACCAGATCGCGGACCAGGCCGCGTTCAACGAGGAAGTGCTGCGCACCCACAAGCTGTTCCCGCTGTCCACGCTCGGCATCGAGGTGATCGATGGCGAGGACGTCTACATCATGTTCGGCGCGCTGAGTTCGACCTCGTCGCTGGCCGACGTGCTGTTCGAGGTCGAGAGCCTGGCCGACAACACCATCCGCGCCACCGAAGCCTACGCGCCGCACCTGCGCGACCTGCGGGAGGCCGCATGAGCACGAAAGGCCGCCCGCGCACGAAACGCGAGACCAAGGCCGAGCCGCAGGCCGAACCGGCGGCGCAGGCCTCGCCGGCGGTGTGGCAGCGGCTGGTCGCCGCGGTCCGCGGTGGCGTGAACGAGCTGGGCGAGGCCATCGCCGAAAGCCAGGCGCTGCGCATCCTCGACCAGGAGATCCGCGACCACGACGCCGAGCTGCATCGCGTCCGCGCGACGCTCGCCGAGACCCTGGCGCGCAGCCACGTGGCGAACGAGCGGCTGGCCGCGACCAACGCCAAACTCGCCGAATACGAAGGCTACGCGGTGAAGGCGCTGAAGGCCGGCGAAGACGCGCTGGCGCGCGAGGTCGCGGCGAAGATCGCGCTGCTGGAGATCGAGCGCGACGGCGAGGCGGCGCGGGTCAAGGACTTCGCCGAGGGCGTGGCCCACCTGCGCGCGACCGCCGCGCGCTTCGAGGCGACGATCCAGCGGCTCAAGCAGCAGGTCGACACCGTGCGCGCCACCGAGAGCGTGCAACGCGCGCAGGCCGCGGTGGCGAGCCGGCGCCGCGAGTCCGACGTCCGCGTGCGGACCGCGCTGGATTCGCTGGAGCGGCTCCGCCAGCGCCAGGGCGCGCGCGGCGCGCGGCTGGACGTGGAGGACGCACTGGCCGACGAGGTCGTCGACGACGCGCTCGAAGCGCGACTGCGTCGCGCCGGGATCATCGCCGAGGAAGATCGCACCGACTCGGTGCTGTCGCGGCTGAAGCAGCAGGCCGACTGAACAACCGCCGCCCGCGCGTCCGCGTGCGGGCAGGCAGGGGAGACCGATGGAACTGTTCCTGAAGATCGTCACGTCGTTCCCGACCGCCGTGTACAGCGTGCTGCTGCTGGTGGTCATGGTGCACTGGCTGCTGTCGGCACTGGGCATCCTGGAAGTCGACAGCGTCGACGGGCTGATGCCGGACGGGTTCGGTGGTCACGACATCGGCGGCCATGGCATCGGTGGGCATGGCGTCGGTGGCCACGACCTCGGCAGCCACGGCGTCGGGCATGACCTCGGCGCCGACCTCGGCGGGCACCCGCACGGCGCCGGCGACCATGCGACGGGCGGCCATCACCACGAGACCGGCGGCCTGCTGATGAAATTCGGCCTGCATGGCGTGCCGATCATGGTGGTCTTCACGATCATCGCGGTCGTCGGCTGGAGCTTCTGCTTCTTCGTCGACGAGTACGTGCTGCGCACCCTGCCGCTGGGCATGTTCGACGCGCCCGCGCGCATCGCGACGATGGTCGGCGGCCTGCTGGTGTCGATCCCCGTCGGCCGCATGGTGCTGACGCCGGTGCGTCGCGCGATGCGCCGGTTCGCGCCGGTCTCGCAGCGGCCGATGCTGGGCCGTTACGGCACGGTGCGCAGCCCCGAGCTGACCCTCGACTCGGGCACGGTGGAAGTCGACGACGGCGGCGCCGGCCTGATCCTGCAGGTGCGCGCGGACATGTCGGGGCGCTTCGTCCGCGGCGACCGCGTGGTGCTGATCGAATACCTCGAGGACCAGAACGCCTACCGGGCGATCTCGGCCGAGGAATTCGAGCGGCTGTGACCCTTTGTGGCCGTCGCGGCGGCTGCCCGGCGGACATGTCAAGAATTCAACAAGTTCAATGATCTGGAGAACGTGCGATGAGCGATCTTGGTACTAACCTCGTCTGGGTGCTGGCGATCACCGCGGTGGTGATCGTGTCGCTGCTCGGCTTCGTCGGCATGTTCAAGGCCTTCTACATCAAGGTTCCGCAGGGCACCGCGCTGATCGTCAACGACATGTCGTCGACGCCGAAGGTGCATTTCACCGGTGCGCTGGTCTACCCGGTGATCTACAAGAAGGAGTTCATGCGGATCTCGCTGATCACGCTGGAGGTCGATCGCCGCGGCAAGGACGGCCTGATCTGCCGGGACAACATGCGCGCCGACATCAACGTGGCGTTCTACCTGCGCGTGAACGAGACGCCGCAGGACGTGCTGAAGGTCGCCAAGGCGATCGGCGTCGACCGCGCATCCGACAAGGCCGCGGTGAACGAGCTGTTCAACGCGAAGTTCTCCGAAGCGCTGAAGACGGTCGGCAAGCAGATCGACTTCGTCAAGCTGTTCGAGAACCGGCAGGAATTCCGCGACCGCATCATCCAGGTGATCGGTAACGACCTCAACGGCTACGTGCTGGAGGACGTCGCGATCGACTACCTGGAGCAGACGCCGAAGTCGTCGCTGGACCCGAGCAACATCATGGACGCCGAAGGCATCCGCAAGATCACCGAGCTGACCGCGGCGCAGAACATCATCACCAACGAATACGCGCGCAACGAGGAACTGGCGATCAGCAAGAAGAACGTCGAGACCCGCGAAGCCATGCTCGCGCTGGAGCGCCAGCAGGCCGACGCCGAGGCGCGCCAGCAGCGCGAGATCGCGACGATCCGCGCTCGCGAGGAGGCCGAGACGCACAAGGTGCAGGAAGAAGAGCGGCTGAAGGCCGAGCAGGCGCGCATCGCGACCCAGGAGCAGCTCGACATCCGCGAGCAGAACCGCATGCGCGAAGTGGAAGTCGCCGAGCAGAACCGCCAGCGCGCGGTCGCGATCGAGGTCGAGAAGGTCAATCGCGCCCGCCAGCTGGAGATCGTCGCCCGCGAGCGCGAGGTCGAGCTGCAGCAGATCGACAAGGAGAAGGCGCTGGAAACGCAGCGCAAGGACATCGCCAACGTGGTCCGCGAGCGCGTCGCGGTCGAGAAGACCGTGGCCCAGGAAGAGGAGCGCATCAAGGAAGTGCGCCTGGTGTCGGAAGCCGATCGCCAGAAGCAGGCCACGATCCTCGCCGCGCAGGCCAAGGCCGAGCAGGAGCTGGTGCGCCAGGTGAAGCAGGCGGAGGCCGACGAGGTCGCGTCGAAGCACCGCGCGGTGCAGATCGCCGTGATCGCGCAGGCGGAACTCGAGGCCGCGGCCAAGCAGGCCGAGGCCAGGAAGCGCATGGCCGAGGGCATCGAGGCCGAGCGCGCCGCGCCCGGGCTCGCGGACGCGCGCGTGCGCGAGGTCACGGCCGCGGCGCTGGAGAAGGAAGGCCTGGCCAAGGCGCGCGTGGTCGCCGAGACCATGGCCGCCGAGGCGAAGGGCGCGCAGGACAAGGGTGCGGCCGAGGCCGAGGTCATCAAGGGCGTCGGCTTCTCGCAGGCGGAAGTGCTGCGCGAGAAGTATCGCTCGGAGGCCGAAGGCCTGACCGACAAGTTCGCGGCGCTGGGCTCGCTCAGCGATCAGGCGCGCGCGCATGAGGAGTTCCGCATGCAGCTGGAGAAGACCTTCGAGCAGGCGATGGCGTCGATCGCCGCGAACAAGGACATCGCACGCGAGCAGGCCGAAGTGCTGTCGACGGCGCTGGCCAAGGCCAAGATCGACATCGTCGGCGGCGAGGGCGCGTTCTTCGACTCGTTCGCCAAGGCACTGTCGGTCGGCAAGGCGGTGGAAGGCGTCGCCGAGAAGAGCCCGATCGTGCAGGAGCTGCTGCAGAAGCTGATGTCGCTGCAACTGGGTGGCGTCAAGGCGCCGGCCGTGCAGGTCGAAGCCGCGGCCGACGAGGCCTGAGTCCGTACGGCCGCACGACGT